>CANHKZ010000007.1 GCA_947461425.1 Flavobacteriaceae bacterium
CTTTAATAAAGTTGATGTAGGAGGCGGTTTTTATTTTAGCAGAAAAATATCCAATAGGCTCTCAATCTATACCGAGATGGATGGTTCAAGTCGTAATTATGGGGATTTGGCATTAATGCCAGGCTTAAGTGGAGAATTTACAACTGGAAATTTAGCCTTGTATATTGGTCCTATGTTTGACATTGGCAAGAGTATGAATTTAAGTACAGGACTTGTACAAAATTATTTGTTTAATCCCGAACTTAAGACCACAACTGGTAACAAAGACGTAAGTAGTGAAGTAACAAATTTTACTTCTATGTTTTTTGACTTTAGACACCATTTTGGAAATAAATTTAGTTTAGGGACTAGATATGAATGGGGATTGAATTCAATGTTTAAAAATTCAGATAGAAAAGGATCTACTATCTCATTTAATATGTATCTTCCTTTGGGTGGAAAAAGAAATCAAAATAAGGGGAATTAAACTTCCTGCAAATTGACACCAAGTTCAACCCTTTAATTTCCTAATAGTTATAAATGAAATCATTGCATTATAGTTGCAGCTTCTGTCAATAAGGGGAGCAAAAAGCAAAAAGCCTTTACAGCAATGCAAGGGCTTTTTTATTTTCCATAATTTTTTGTTAATGACAAATAGATTCTAATTTTAATGTATAGTTTTGATTGAATCAATGCATCAATCGTAAATGAAAAAATCACTTTTAATTCTAATTGTTAGTTTGTTTTTTGCCAACATAAAAGCTCAAAATATACCGATGACCTTCCACAACGGGTCTTTTACATCTATCCCATTAATTATCCCAGGGGTAATGAATCCTAATTTAAGCCCAAAATCTAATAGTGGCCTTAGTTTGGATGTGGGTCAGGTTGTGTATTTCTTCCCAAATGGTAAAAAAGGTAAACAGGAAATATTATTCACAGTAAGCTCTTCTTGGAAAAGAGATACCATCTTACAAATCGATGAAATAATTAAAGTGCGTAAAAAAGCGTTGAAAATCAAATAAAATCTAACTTCTTGCAATTTTGCAAGAAGTTAAATCCTTTAGTTTCCTGATAGTAACATACTCAATCATCGCATTATAGTTGCATCTTTCGTCAATAAGGGGAGCAAATATCAAAGTAAAAGGGTTATACTTAAATAGTGTAACTCTTTTTGCATTTAAAAAAATACAATTTTTACATAATCAATTGTTATTCATTTAATTTTTATTGTTTTTCAATAAAATTATTACTTTTGTCAATAAATTTAATAAAAAACAAAAATGATTATACAAAAATTTAAATCACTTGACAGAAGCTCAACCCTGTTTTTAAGCTTAATTCTCTTAGTTTTAACTATTGGAGTCTTAGTCCTCTGTGGATTTTTACTGTATCAAATTATACAATCGGATTCTTTAGGGTATTACCGCCCCATATTGATAGGTTTAGTTATTTCCGCAATTCCGTTATTCTATATTTTTTATCAAGCGTATACTTTATTAAACAATATTGATAACAATTTATCATTAACTGACTCATCCGTTAATTCTTTACGAATTATAAAAGTGTGTTCATTTCTAATTAGTTTAATGTATTTGATTGGTTCGCCATTTATTTTCAATGTTGCCCAGCAAGATGATGCTCCTGGAGTCGTACTAATTAATATCATTTTAATTATGGGCCCATTTTCTGTCGGTGTTTTCACCTATATTTTACAGAAACTTCTAATCAATGCCATTGGATATAAATCCGAAAACGAATTAACCATATAATTAATGGAAATTATTGTGAATCTAGACGTAGTAATGGCACAAAGGAAAATGTCATTGAATGAATTATCTGAGAAAGTCGGGATATCCCTTTCAAATCTTTCCATATTAAAAACGGGTAAAGCAAAAGCAATCCGTTTTTCAACATTAGCGACATTGTGTGAAGTGTTAGATTGTCAGCCTTCGGATATATTAGAATATAAAAAATAGATAGTATGATGAATAAAAAATGGAGTGTTTTCTCGCCCTTATTATTGTTACTTTTCCCATTGGTAGGAACATTGGTGTCCAATGAAGTCAATTGGAGTTTTTTTGACTTCATCATTATGGGTATACTTATTCTTTCCATGAGTTTTGGTATTAAGCAAGTCGTAATGACAACAAAAAACACCAACTATCGAGTTCTTATAATAGGAATGATTTTACTTGTATTTATATTAGTATGGATTGAATTAGCAGTTGGTATTTTTGACACCCCATTTGCCGGGAATTAGTTTAAATTAATTGGAGTTCCTACAAAATTGCACGAAGTTCAACCCCTCAATTTCCTGAAAGTCACATATTCAATCATCGCATTGTAGTTGCGTCTTTCTTCAATAAGGGGAGTAAAAAGCAAATAGCCTTTACAGCAATGTAAGGGCTTTTTTGGTTTTAATACTTTGAATAGTTATTTAGCACTCAAAATTTATTTTTGTCTTTCTATATACCCAAATTTTAGGATGCCCATACAACAAATAGTTGTTGCGATTAGTTCGAGTAAAAACAACTGCGCTATTTAAAAAAGATGTTACTTTTGTAGTCTAACCTTTTTTATGATGAAGCGATTTCTACTAACTACCGTATTTTTAAGTATATTTAATTTTCTTTCTTTAACCGCTACTGCACAAGTCAACACTGCGATGTACCGAATTGCGAAAATCAAAGTAAATACAAATCAATTAGAGCGTTACCAAGTTGCTTTAAAGGAGCAGATGAATGCAGCCATACAATTGGAACCCGGGGTGTTATCGTATACGGTGGTCGCTGATAAAAAAGACGCAAGCTCCATTACGATTTTTGAAGTGTATGCCAGTCTTGAAGCCTACCAATCGCATATTGTAACCCCCCATTTTAAAAAATACAAAGCAATGGTTAAGGACATGGTTTTGTCTTTGGAACTGATAGATACCGAATTAGTTGCAAGAGTACAAAAAGAGAATTATTAATTGACAGGTTGTAAATTTTTCAAAAAGCTCTTACAGCAAAGTAAGAGCTTTTTTTATGGTAGTACCTGAGTTGTGCATTTTGCTGAGGTTTATTTTTTTGATTAAATTTATAGCCTATTTCTCATTTTGTGATAAAAACTATAACTCCAAATTCTCCGATTTTGAAAAAGCACATTGAGTGCTTTTATATTTATGAGGGTAAAGCTGGCTCTAAATACACTTATGTGGCTTTTCCTCACTATAATACAGGGCTGTCATTTTTCAAAAGTGCAACTATTAAAAGACACCAACGGAATATAGAAATTTCAGAAAGCAATACTAATGGTTTTCATATCGAAATATTAGGTAAGTATATGAGCCCTGTTCTTTTAGAGTATAAGGGACTAATTCGAGAAATTTCGATTGTATTTAAGCCGACGGGAATCAACCGATTTATAATAGATAATTATCAATCGATAGCGCCTAATTTCTCTCAAGAATTTACAAATAACGTTTGGCAACATTTTGCACAAGACCTTTTTTCTGGCGAAGACGACTTAAGCAAATTAGAATTGTTTTTGCTTTCTCAATTTTCAGAAAACCAAGAGTTGTTAGTCATCGAAGAAGCTCTTAAATTATTAGAAAAAGGTAACGAACAAACTACTATATCTGCTATTGCTACCAAAGTAGGACTAATATTAAAAACTTTTCAGAGGCATTTCAAAAAACATATGGGTTGTAGCCCCATTGAATATCGAAGAATATGTAGATTCAGAAACTCTTTAACCAACAAGCTCAATAGTTCTGAATTAAAAAATTTAACAGACATTACTTATGAAGAAGGGTACTATGACCAGTCCTATTTTATTAAGGACTTCCGGAAACTTACCAATCATAACCCTAAAGACTTTTTTAAGTCAACAAGTAAAGTGGATGGAGATAAGATAGTTTGGGAATTAAAGTAGTGTCCCAAAAGTACAATTTTGATTATTTTTTTGACTTTAATTTTGTATTAAATCAAAATACAAAAATATGAACACAAAAATTAACAAATTCCTCTACATTGGTTTTTTACTCTTAGGATTATTTCAAGCATTTTTTTCAAAAGATTATATGCAAGCAGCAGCTTCTCTCGGGATTGGAATGGCATTTGATCCGTTTGATCCAGAACAAAAATGGAATGACAGACCCACTTGGCAAAAAGCCGTCTTAATTATTCATCTTGGATTAGTGGCTGCAATGTTTGGTTTTGGTATTGGCTTGAATGACAAATAATGATTAAAAATTCACAATTTTAATTTCATCATTATATCCGTTTGTTCTTCATCGCCTATTAAAAAAGTATGGCTGTCAAAAGTTGTAAATCCGTTTTTGGTATAAAACTTAATTACCCGAAAGTAAAAGATATCTAAGTATGATTTTAAAATTATATTTATATTTGTTTATGAAGTTTGCACTCATAATTAAACTTTAAATTTTTGGGAACTAGCTTAATATTAATGATCTAACACGGATATTTTATGAAGAACAAAATTTTCAATATATTGATATACGTCTTCATAGTTTTACCACAGTTAATCTTTGCCCAAACTACCTCAAATATAAACTACACACCAAACGGTGATGTTAGACTTACGTTTTGGGGTAAAATTGGTAGCTATCCAGACTTTGAAGATTTAAATTCATCATTGAAAATTTTCAATTCTGAGGTTAATGCCTTATTAAAAAAAAGTAAGCTTACAATATATAATAATACCAAAGCTACAATCAAAGGAAATGATCTGGAAATAGTTGTAGAATTTCACCCTGTAGATAATCAGAACCGTTTTATCTATTCAAGAATGATTGCTTGCTTTGTTGCAGATAGTATGCTTCATAAAAATCCGAACATT
Organism: Flavobacteriaceae bacterium; assembly: GCA_947461425.1. GTDB lineage: Bacteria > Bacteroidota > Bacteroidia > Flavobacteriales > Flavobacteriaceae > Flavobacterium. Next base: position 4,825 of record CANHKZ010000007.1, read on the forward strand.
GTTCCGCTTTCAAGAAAAACCTATGAAAGTGTATTTGATTTACAAAGGTCTCAACCATATCATGATCTGTCAAAGCAATATCCCAATGTGAGTATATCTGCACGGATTTCTAAATTATTCGAATCTAATAAGGTTAAAAACATTAATACCACTTATCCAAATAATGAGTATAATTTATTGTTCGGAAATATTGCTATTGCAAGTATTGATACAAATGTAGATTCAACATTTTTCTATGAATTAGAGGACAATAAATTTCTACAATCGATTAAAAGATATAGTGAATCTATTCTGCCCATTGTAAGAAATAATGAATTTAATAATTCTAATCAAGTAAAAGTCCCCCAAAACTTTATTGTCGATAATAGTCCCAAGATTAATGCAGCAGCAAAACAAAATAAATCAACTAGTGCCGTTATTAATAAAAATAGAACCATTACTAATATTAAGAATCAGCATAATATTGATAATCATTACTTATTTAAATATGATTGCGGATATGATTGCGAGTATGGTAAATATATTACAAAGAAAGATTTTATTTGCAGGAACTGCGATTATTGGACTGAAGAACAAAGGCGTTTTAATTATTGCAAGGTTTGCAGAAATAACCCCCGTCAATATATCATAAGTAAACCGGTGCCTCACAAAAAATGTAACGGTACCGGGATTTTAAAATCAAATATTTCAATCAATTTCAAGGAACTAATTGAAAGTTATTTTTATGCAGAAATGAACCATAATCAGCGAAGCATTTGGTATAATTTAAAGTTAAATATTTCCGTTTCTCCTTTCATTGATAAAATGGTTGACTACAATACTATTCAAATCTTAGGATTTGACAAATGGGGGGATCGAATTTTATTAAATTTTAAGTCTAATGGTTCAATAGATGTTTTAGAGCATACTGATAGCTACGAAAAAGAAGTAAATAATGCCAGTTGGAAGATAAGTGGTGGAATACTTACTATAGAAATACCCTTTAAATTTAAGGGCTCTGGGGAAGATAGAACAGTAAAGTGGGTAGTAAAATCATAAATAAACATTTTATGTTTTATTTAAAAATTGGCATCTATCATGAACTCCAAAACATACATCTTAGTGATAAATGGATAGCAATGTTAAACAATAAAATTACATTTAAATTATCGATATTTTAATCAATGATTTTTCATTTTCAATAGCTAAAGATATCGCAATGCTAGGTTTTTCTATAGCTTTGACTATTAAAAATTGGAAAAGAAATGCGTAGTGATTTTCAAATTTATTTGGTAAAAGCTAAGTTTCTTGATAAAGTAATTTGTCATCAGTATGTGGCTTTTTTTCGTTTTGTAATATTCATCAATTTTTAATTTTTTGGTTACCAAACTAACACTTATGAAAACACCATTTAACCGATTCCTTTACATTGGATTTTTACTCTTAGGATTATTTCAAGCCTTTTTCTCCAAAGATTATATGCAAGCAGCAGCTTCTCTAGGGATTGGAATGGCATTTGATCCATTCGATCAAGAACAAAAGTGGAATGACAGACCCACTTGGCAAAAAGCCGTCTTAATTATTCATCTTGGATTAGTGGCTGCAATGTTTGGTTTTGGTATTGGCTTGAATGACAAATAATGGTTAAAAAATTATAATTTTAATTTCATCATTACATCCGTTTGTTCTTCATCGCCTATTAAAAAAGTATGGCTGTCAAAAGTTGTAAATCCGTTTTTGGTATAAAACTGAAGTGCCCTATGGTTTTCTTCCCATACTCCCAACCAGATAAAATCTACTTTCTTTTGTTTGGCAAGGGCCAACGCTTTTTCAAATAGCAATTGACCTACCTTTTTCCCGTGAAATTCTCCCATTACATAAATGCGCTCAATTTCCAAGGCATTTTGATCCTTAATTTCGGTTTGTGCGTTGCCAACATTGATTTTTAAATAGCCAATAACATGCTCGTATAGGGCCGCTAAATAAAATTCTGACTGTGGATTTTGAATTTCAGCAGTTAATTTTTCAGTCGAAAAGGCGGATTGCAAATAGATTTTCATATTCTCTTCAGAATCTGTAGTAGAGAAGGTATGTAAAAAAGTTGTTCGCCCAATTTCTTGCAATTGCACAAGCTCACTAATCGATGCTTTTTTGATTGTAATAGCTTCCATGATACCAAAGGTAAAAAAATTATTAAGTTGCAGAAGCCCACAAGATTTTCTCCAAATTAGTTTATTTTTAACCCCGAATTGGCCTTTGTATGGCAACTAAAATCAAATTGTAAGCAGATGACTATTTTTAAAAGAATGTTAGAAGGAGGAATTATTGATAAAAAAGATCCTGAATTACCAAAGCTTTGGAAACAAGTTTCGCAAACAATTGCTTTGTCTTCGGCTCTGAATAGTGCTATCGATACCAATCAAATAAGAGCACAACTCAGTAAAATTATTGGGAGCGCTATTGACTCAAGTACTATTATTTTTGTGCCTTTTCACACTAATTTTGGAAAACATACCCGTATAGGAAAAAATGTTTTCATTAATCATGGCTGTTCATTTCTAGATATAGGCGGCATAACTATTGAAGACGATGTTTTAATTGGGCCCAAAGTGAGCTTAATTACAGAAAATCATCCAATAGATCCTGCTAATCGCAAGTCTTTGGATTTAGCAAAAATTGTGATCAAAAAGAATGCTTGGATTGGGGCGGGAGCCATAATTTTGCCAGGGGTAACCGTTGGAGAAAATGCCATTGTTGCTGCTGGTGCCGTTGTAAATAAAGACGTTGCTAACAATACCATCGTGGCGGGTGTTCCTGCAAAATTTATAAAAAGCATACAATAGTAATTTTAGGTCATTACTTTTAAATAGCACTAGATGGTTTATAGATTCTACTTTTGAATTTAAAATTCTATTTGAAGTGATTAGCAGAATTTTTTTCTATTCACCTCACTTTTTTATACCAAATAACTGGAGTTGATATTTCAAAAAAGAGTCTAATTGGCTTGGTTTTGTTTAAAGATTTATAGGATCCTAGTAAATACAATAGTGGCATTAGTACAAAAAGGCTGGTAGAATAATTTGCTTTAAACCGCCCTAGTTTGTACAACAAATGAGGCTAGAATTCTGGCAGGCATTTCAATTTTTTTTGAAACACCTATAAGATATGAATTTTTTATATAAATTTACTTAATTGTAAGAAGTAATTTTATTATTTTTCTTGCCTTTATAGACTCAATTAAAAAAACTATTTCTGTATGAAAATCAACTATTATTTTTGCGGTTTATTTTTATTTTTTGTAACCGTTTTGTTTGCTCAAAATAATGAAAAATTAGCATCTCCTTTTCTTTTTTTTAAAGAAAAACAAGCAAATAAAAGCGTCAACTTAACTACACCCGCATTGTATGTCGATATTGAATCGCAAAGGATCAATAAAACAACAGGTCGTTTAGAAAAGGGGTATAATTGTATTATTTACACCCAACATCCAGAGCTATTAAAAGCAAAAGGACTACCAATTGAAGTAGTACTTCCTTCTTTTACAACTGCTTGGCTAACTTTGGAACAAATTACAATTGCTTCCAATTTACCGGAAGTTCAATTTATAGATGTGCCTAATAATTTAAAACCCACTAATGATATATCAGTAGCAGGAACCGGTGCTTCTTTATTACATAATGGGAGACTAAATAACACCGCTTACAAAGGGGATGGAGTTATAGTTGCTATTGTAGATTCAGGAATAGATTGGGATCACCCCGATTTTAGAAACCCAACCAATCCCCTAAAAAGTAGAATACTACGAATTTGGGATCAAACATTAACTCCTCAAGCATCAGAAAACAGTCCCGCAGGGTATTCCCTCGGTGTAGAGTATACCAAAGAACAAATTGAAGATGAAATTGACGGGACACCGGCTGGATTTGTCCGCGAAAAAGATACCGATGGGCACGGAACTCATGTGGCTGGAACCGCAGCGGGTAATGGTGCCGCTTTGAGTTCAAAATATACTGGCTTAGCGCCCAACGCTGATATTGTAGTGATTAAAGCGGGCAATGGATCATTCAGCACATCAAATATTATTTCTGGTTTAGAATATCTAAAAAGACTGGCTACTAGCTTAGGAAAGCCAATTGTAGTCAATATGAGTTTAGGTTCCCAAGGCGGAGCTCATGATGGTACTGATCCACTGGAGGTGGCAATAGATAATTTTACAGATACAACCGCAGGTCATATTGTAGTGGTAGCCTCTGGAAATGATAATGGAGATAATATTCACAAACAATCGATAATGGCGCCAACGGCACAGAGCACTATTGACATACAAGTACCAACAGCATCGGCCTCTACTAAACAAGATGTATTTCGGTACACAATGTATGCTAATGACTCCAGTACTATGACAGCTATAGTTACAGCTCCTGATGGTACCCAGGCAACTTCCCTTGCCGGTTCAGGAAATATAATTATGAATGGTAACGCTAGAGTATATATTTCTAATTCAATTGATGCGGGTAATGGCGACAGGAGAGTCCAAGTTTATGTAACGAGAACCGGGACTTCATTAGATGTTTCTGGGGCTTGGTCAATTGGGATAACAAACACCTCTTTGAACACCATTACGGTAGATGGTTGGTTAGTCGAAAAAGGAGCAGATTATGAATCTGCAACTTTAGTTGGTGGAGATAGCAATTATTTGGTCACAATGCCAGGTTGTGCCAATAAAGCCATTACAGTTGGTTCATTTATGGGTAAAATCGATTGGTATTCCTCCTCTGGATCTGGATATAATTATAATGTTGGTACCCAAGATGATATTTCCCCTTTTAGCGGAATAGGACCAAGAAGAGACAATGTTCAAAAACCTGACATTACTGCCAATGGGCAAGCCGTTGTTTCTTGTTTTTCTTCTGATTCTAATTTATCCAATACCTCTCCTTATATGATAGAAAAAGGATTATACTCGGCTCAACAAGGGACTAGTATGGCCACTCCAGCAGTAGCAGGTTGTGTTGCATTACTATTACAAATGAAACCAAACGCCACTTTTGATCAAATAAAGACCGCAATAACATCAACGGCAACAAAAGATTTATTTACCTCTAACACTAGTAATAATATTTGGGGCCACGGCAGAATAGATGTGTTTAAAGCTGCTTCAAGTTTTTTTCAATGCCAACCACTATCACGAGTTGTTTATAATTACGAACAACCTTACACAAGTACAGAAAATTTTTCCTTTGAATTTAGCGGTCAAAGAGCAGCATTGAAATTCACTACGACTGTCGCGGGTAATTTAGGAGGAGTTTTTGTTAAAACAGTCAGAAATCAAATTTTGTCCAGTTTAAAAGTAGAAGTTCGATCCAATAATGGCGGGTCACCAGGACCTTTGTTAGGGACACAAACGGTAACTCCGTCAGCTATTGCAAAAAACACTTGGAATTACATAGATTTAAGTAATCTTTCTATTCCGGTAACCACCGGAACGGATTATTTTGTAGTTATTCAGCCTGGAGCAGCAGACACTTTTGGATTAGGTCAAGAGCGTCCAAACAGCGCGCGATCATTTGTTTCTGGCGATGGAGCAACTTGGACTTCTATCCCGAACATAAGAATCCGTCCTGAAGTATACGCCACCCTAAGTCAGGGAGCAACTGTAGGAAACGTAACGGTTACTTTATCATCGGCAGTTGGAACCAATTCTCAATCTCGATGTACAGGCGCACCAATAACCCCAATTACTTATACTACTTCTGGTTCTTCTGAAGTAACTTTCTCGGGATTACCTCCAGGGATTTCTGGAATTTGGTCTAACAATCTTGCTACAATTTCAGGCTCTTCCGCACAAATCGGAACATACGATTATAGCGTTAAATTAGTTTCGGGTTGTAATTCAACAATTACAACAGGAAAAATTGTAATTGTTGGAAAGCCTACAATTTCAAACGTACAAGTGGTAAAAGAACAATTAGTTACCGCCGTAACCGTTAATGGTAATTATTTGGCTGGAGCATCTTCTCCAACTGTAACTATAGGGGGTGTTTCGGCTACCATTCGAAGTGCTTCAAACAATTCGATTGTTTTTCTGTTGCCACAAAATAGTACAGGTGGAAATATAATTATAACCAATTCTTGCAATGAAAGTTCTAACCCATTTCCGTATCCATATGTAGCCCCTACCAATATTCTTTTAAGCGCTTCATCTGTTAATACTAATAATGCCATTGGAGCAACAATTGGAGCCTTATCTGCTACTGATGCGGATGCAAACGAAACGTTTACTTATACTTTAGTAAACGGAACAGGAAGTACAGACAATGCTAGTTTTACGATTACAAATGCTAGTTTGAAAGCGGGAATTGTTTTTAATGCCCAAACAAAATCCAATTATGTCATCCGAATTCGTGCGACAGATTTGGGAGGCTTATTTTTTGAAAAGCCATTTGAAATTAATGTGATTCCTGACCAAGATTCCGACGGTGTTTCAGACAATTTAGACCTATGCCCCAATACTCCAGCTGCAGCTAAAGTAGATTTTAATGGCTGTGAAATTTTTATATTACCCTCAAATAATTTTGCAGTACAAGCTACAGCAACCTCTTGTGTAGGGCAACAAAACGGCGCAATTAGTGTTAATGCCTTAAACACTACCTACACATACATTGTTACAATTAATGGACAGCCTGGTTTCCAACTTAATGCGGCAAATAGTTTCAAAAATCAATTTCAGAATTTGGCACCTGGCACCTATGAAATATGCATAACCATTCTGGGGAAACCTACTTATTTACAGTGTTATACGATAAAAGTAACAGCGCCAAATGTATTGGCAGTTACCAATAAAATTAGTAGTTCTGGAAAGGAAGTTACCTATACTTTGAGCGGTTCGAAACAATACAATGTGACTTTTAACGGGGATACACAAACAGTTACAACCAATCAAATTACGTTGCGATTAGCATCAGGCCAAAACACGATTGCAATTACCACCGATATGTATTGCCAAGGTCAATTTGAAGACCGTATTTTTGTTAGTGAAAAAGTGGTGTTATATCCTAATCCAGTGCAAGACAAGTTGAATATCTATTGTTCTGGTTTGGATCAAGAAATAATGGCAACACTTACCGATCTTACAGGCAAAAACGAAAAGGTCTATTCTAAAATTGTTCCTGAAAACAGAACCATTCAACTTGATTTAGAAGCCTTAGCAAGTGGTCTGTACCTTATTCATTTGAAAGGGATAAGTTTAAATGAAACGATTAAAATAATTAAAAAATAACCTCCTCATGAAATTAAGACACATTTTATTTACCTTTATTATATTTGGATCTCTTATGTCCTGCGGTGGCGGAGATTCTGCACCCACTCCCACTCCCACTCCTGTTATTAAAACGCCAGGAAAGTCAGTTTTGATTGGACCAGCTAATGCAAAAACCTGTGAGGAAGGAACAAACATAACTCCTACACAAAGTACCGTTACTTTTAGTTGGAATAGTGCTAGTGATACGGAAAGATATGATTTGAAAATCATAAATTTGAATACCCAAGAAACAATAATACAATCGGGAATTACCACTACCAGTACTACAGCAACATTGACAAGAGGTATTCCCTATTCTTGGATGGTGACATCTAAGAATAAAGGGGCTACCTCAACGGATAGTGATACTTGGAAATTTTATTTGGCAGGTGTTGGTGTAACTAATTATGCACCATTCCCTGCAACAGCCTTGAGCCCTTTACCCGGAGCTACAGTGACTCCAGCGAACGGAAAAGTTACTCTTACTTGGGATACAAGTGACGTAGATGGTGGTCCCTTGACACATACTTTAAGCTTTGATACCGTTGATGGGAAACAACCCCCTTTAGCTGCTAATACTAATCTAACAGTTAAAACAAAAGAAGTAACTGTAGTGGCCAATACTGTTTATTATTGGCGAGTAGCTACCTCTGACGGTACCAATACCGCAACAAGCGTTGTTTACACTTTTAAAACAAATTAAATCCATTGAAAATCAAATCTGTAACTATAAAAATTTCCTTATTTATTTGTTTTGCTTTTGCAATACAAATCGCAAAGGGTCAAGAAACTCTACCTCATAACATTTTGTCTCAAACCGAAGTAAAAGCAGGTTGGATGCTACTCTTTGATGGAAAAACTACTAACGGTTGGCATTTGTATAATGAAGGCAAAATCAAGTCGGCTTGGGCAGTTAAAAACGGCGAATTGATTTGTGACCCGAATACTGAAAAAGTAGAACGTGGCGATTTAGTTTCGGATCAAATTTTTACAAATTATGACTTTAGCTTTGAATGGAAAATATCTGAAGCAGGGAATAGTGGTGTTTTTATTAATGTACAAGAAGCACCAGAATTTCCAACCGCTTGGACAACGGGTCCCGAATACCAATTGCTGGATAATGCCAATATGTCTAGCGACTATTTAAAATCTGGTAAATTTTCAGCGGGTTGTGTGTATAGTTTGTCTCCATTAGCAAATGAAGTCCAACCCAATCCGGCTGGACAATGGAATTCTTCTCGAATTTTACAACAAAATGGCGTAATCACCTTTTGGTTAAACGGAATTGAAACAGGCCATGAAGACATGAAAACCGACAGATGGAAACAATTAATTGCAGCTAGTAAACTCAGTAATTTCCCTTCTTTTGGAAAGGCGATACAAGGTAAAATTGCCTTTCAAGATTGGTCTAAAGGAGTAGCATTGCGCAATATTAAAATTAGAGAAATACTATAGATTTCTATTATTTTCTATAATCTAAAGCAGGTTTTCGATCACCTAGAAGAGGTGTATATTTAAAATCTTTTCCTCTTTTTTCTTCTAACTCTGTTTTTGCTTTTGCAATCTGATCTGGATTCAAAAACAAATCAATAGCTGTTAAGGCAATCGTTTTTGCAGCTACCATCATCCCTTTATTTCCAATATCGGTTCCACCAGCAGCCACAGCCTGCCAGCTATGAGCCGGCGTTCCAGGAACCCATGTGGCACTTCCCATTCCGGCAGTGGGTACAGTAAAACTCACATCGCCCACATCGGTTGAGCCAAAACTAGGATCCAAATTTTTGTAGGGTTGAACTACAGCCGCTTTATTCAAATCGCCGTTTTCTATTCCTAAAGATTGAATGATTTGGTTCCCAAATTCTTTTTCTGCTTCAGTATACTGCACGCCGCCCACTTTGACTAAATTAGCATACATCATTTTTTGAAGTGTGGTGTTAGGAAGTAATTCGTGTGTGCCACCAATAAGTTCGTATTCCATTTTTGTCCCCGTTCCTAACGCAGCTCCTTCAGCCGCTTTAGTGATACGATCAAATATATCGACTACCATTTTTCTATTGCCGTGACGCACATAGTAATATACTTCCGCAAAATCAGGGACAACATTAGGCGCTTTTCCGCCATTGGTAATCACATAATGAATACGCGAATCGGATGGAATGTGTTCGCGCATCATGTTCACCATCATGTCCATGGCTTCTACTCCATCAAGAGCTGACCTTCCTTTTTCAGGAGCCATTCCGGCATGAGAAGCAACTCCATAAAATCGAAATTTTGCCGATTTGTTAGCCAAAGCTGAGCCCGGATTGGCATCGTTTGCATCAGCAGGATGCCAATGTAAAGCTACATCAACATCTTTAAATAAACCTTCGCGTACTAAATATACTTTTCCCGAACCACCTTCCTCAGCAGGGCATCCGTAAAAACGAATAGTTCCTTTTTTCTTGTTGGTTTTCAACCAGTTTTTTACCTCAATGGCAGCAGCCGTAGAAGCCGTCCCAAACAAATGATGACCGCAAGCATGACCAGCGGCTTTTCCTGCCGATTTTTTTTCGGAAATTGCTTCCTGAGAAAGACCAGGTAGTGCATCGTATTCGCCTAAAATAGCTATTATGGGCAATCCTTCGCCATATTCAGCAATAAAAGCAGTTGGAATTCCAGCCACACCTTTTGTAATTGTAAATCCTTCGCTCACTAAAGTTTCTTGCAATAAGGCGGCACTTTTTTCTTCTTGATAGCCCATTTCGGCAAAGCCCCATATTTGTTGTGCAATGGCGCCATATTTTTCTTTTTTTGCCGTAAGGTCTGCTAAAATTTTGTCTGTTTTTTGACCCAAAACAACTTCAGAAAATAGTAGTATAATAGTAAGAATAGTAATTTTTTTCATGATTATTGGTTTAACTAAATTGTTTAATATAAGTGGAAGGAACGATTCCTTTACGCTCTTTAAAAGCGTCAATAAATTTTGATCTGGAAGAAAAACCGACATTTTGTGAAATACCTTCTACGGTAAGTTTGTCAGCCTTCCCTTCGGCAATCATTTTACAGGCAAAATCAACACGTTGGTTGTTTTTCCATTCGCTAAAAGAAATACCTAGCTCGGAATTGAAATAATTAGACAACACTCTTTCAGACAATTGTAAATCCAATGCCATCTTAGATAAATTAAAACCAGATAGCACAAACGGTTTTGCTATTAAATAATGACTCAGTTGTGTCGTTATATTTTGATTTGTTTCAGATGAATTCCCTTTTTTGATTTGGGAAGGTCTTGTTTTTGCAAAAGTAGGATCTGGATAAGAAATCGTATCAAAAAGTATTTTAGGAAACAGAAACAAAACTATATTTTGAAAAGAGAAGGCAATGCCTAAAAACCTAAAATAATTTTTTTGGTTAATAATTCCTGAATATTCATTCAAAATAAAATCGGCATACGAATCAAGCAAACAATATAATGAGATGAATAACTGTAGTCCAATTAAAACATAAATCCACTTTTTAATTATAGCATAATTAACGGGCATTTGACCGTAAATAGTTTTTCTTTTATTAGTATCTCTTATGAAATATACAATGCTCATAATACAATACAAAAGCAAATGAAAAGGCCTAACGAACAACATGTTTTTTAAAGAAAAAAAAGAAATGGTATAATCATAATCTTGCGTTACGGCTTGAATATGATGTGCAATTTTTACTTTTTCAGAAAAAGGCAATGTGGTATAAGGCAGGCTATATAGTACTACTAAAAAAGCAGGGATTAAATGCAAGTAATCTTTAGGGATAATATTTTTATTTTCGGCAACTGCATATTTGACATAGTAATATAAAAGAGGTCCAATAACGAAGGACAAGGGCATGAACTGAATAAAAAACACCCCTTCCCAAAAAGGATTTTTTGAAAAATGCAAACCAAAATAGACAAAAACGATGAGGTTACTACACAAATAAAACAGGGCTAAATACAAATTAGACCGGTTAAAGTCCTTTCGGTAATAAAACAGAATAAACGACGTAAACAGTCCAAAAAAAGGCGTAAGCAGTTCCATAAAACCCTGGTAAATAGATTGTGACCTCGCGAATATAGTACTTTTTTTCAACCCATCTTGATTTTCCAAATGCTAGTTTTAGGCAACATAGTGTTCCGTAATGCTAAAAAGGAACAGATTTTCTGTTGATTTTTCTCACACGAAACTGTTCTTAACTAAATTTGAAATAAAACAAAAACAACCTAATCATGAAAAAATTAATTTTATTGGTATTCCTTTCTTTTGGAATGCAACAAGCACAAGCGCAGTACAAATTTTTGCAATACAGAAATGTATCCGAAAAAAATGAAGCCGAATTTGTAAAAAGAGAAACCGAATATTGGTCTAAAATTGCCAAGGCAAACATTAAATCAGGAAAAATGCAAGCTTGGAGTTTGTGGAAAAAAGTAGGAGTTGCTGGAGAACCCGATGCAAAACCTAATTATTTGTTTGTCAACGATTTTAAAGCAATAGAAGATTTTGATGCTTTGGAAAGCGGATGGGCCAATCCAGAAAAAGTGTTGCCTAACATGAAGTTGGCTGATATGGAAACGGGGTCTATTTCTAAAATCCTTTTTACAGACATCATGAAAACAGAAGCTCAAATTGAAGGAAACCCTAAATTTGTTATTATTAATTATGCTAAACCAACCAGTGTACAAGCCTTTGTAGAAGAAAACATCAACTTATGGAAACCGTTTTTTGAAAGTGAACAAAAAAAAGGATTTAAATTAAACGGATGGGGATTACAAACAGTAGTTTATCCCAAAGGCAATACCTTAGAATTTTCTGCATTAACTTGGGATGGATTTACTAAACTTTCAGAAGCCTTAGACCACATTCAATACAAACCATCGAGCCAATCTCGATTTGCTTCAATTGTTAAAGATTCTAAAATGAGTACGATAACCCCGAATGGATTTGAATTTTCTCCTATTTATGAATTAGTAATGTATGTAGACGCAACTACAAAATAACTAAACAATTAAAAATTAATTATTATGAAAAAAGTATTTTTTATGATCGCTATGACGATCTCAATGACACAAATGAGCGCACAAACTGAAGGCGGAAAATATTTTGACTCCAAGCCTGAGTTCAACGACAAACCTTTTGTTTTTTCAAATAGAGGAGAAACTGAAGCAATACTACAACTGAATGCCGCCTACAATAAAATGGATGCTAAAGCTTGCGTTTCCTTAACAACTGAAAAAGTAAAGTATACTGATTTTGAAGGCAATAAAATGGTCATGACTCAAAAAGATTGGGAAGATTTTTTTGCACAGCACCAATCGGTGAAATGGGTAATTAAGAGCATTGTGCCAATACGAATTAAAGATTCAGACCCATCTTCTGGAGTATTTGTAATGGGTACAGAAACCCGAGTAAGCAAAGACGGAAAAGTTTGGAAAAAAGAATTAACAGAGTTATTCATGTTTGATTTGAACATGAAAATTAACAGTTTAACTCAATACGCTCAGGGAATAAAATAATTTAAACCGTATCTACTATGAAAAAAACAATTGCACTTATCGCTCTTACAAGTTTACTATTTGTTTCTTGTAAAGAAGAAGCAACATCAGAAACAACAACACCCGAAATTCCTAAAACTGCAAATGGATATACACTTCCAACTTCAGAAAATATTGATTTTCTAAAAAAATGCAATGCAGCTTGGGTAGCTGGAAATGTAGCTGAATACAAATCGTACTATGCAGCTGATGCCGTTTTTCACGACAACAATAAACCAACAACACTTGCTGAAAATGTTGCCATTAACTCTGAATTTTTAAAAAGTGGTATTAAACTTAAAATCAAGTATGATGTGATTTGGGAAGAAATCAATTTTAAAGCAGATGAAAAAGGAGTGAAAAATTATGTTTTGGCCTATTGCACGAATACTTGGACCAAAGGAGACAAATCAATTGATATTGTAACTTTCCAGGTAGATGCTATCAAAGACGGAAAAATTGTCGAAGAGTGGAATGTATATGATTCCGCACCATTAATGGAACTATTAAAATAAAAACAAATAAAAATGAAAAAAACAATTGCACTTATTGCCCTTACGAGTTTACTATTTATTTCTTGTAAAAAAGAAGTTGCTACAGAGGCAGTAGCAAAACAACCGAATCAAACGGGAATTAATATTGACAAATCAGCTAATATTGATTTGGTGAAAAAAACAGTAGCAGAAGCAAGCTCATTTGACTTGGTAAATTTCAAATCTAATTTTGCTCCAACGGCGATTATTCATGACAATAAAAACGACATGACGCTGGATGAAAACGTGAAAATGTTAGAAGGGCTAAAAGCTAGTGGCGCTACTTTAACACTAGGAAAAGACCCACTGATTTGGGAAGTTGTTAACGACAAAGCCGATGAAAAAACAGGGATTACCAACTATGTAATTTCGTATTATGAGGCTACTTTCTCCAAAGGAGGAAAATCAGCGGTTGTGGTGTACAATATGAACTTTGCGATTAAGGATGGAAAAATTCAAGAGGAATGGGACGTATACGACTCATCGCCAATAATGGAAGTATTAAAATAAAACCCACTAAATATGAAAAAATTATTAGTTCTACTGGCTGTTAGCGTATCGTTATTCGCGTGTAAAAGTGAGGCAGATAAAAACGAAAAAATAGCACAAGACAACATTAAATTCTATTCAAATGTTTGGGAAGTGGCTATAAACCAAGGGAATATTTCCATTTTGGACGAAGCTTATGCACCCGATGTGGTGTTACATACCGTTCCTGAAACCAAAGGATCGGCTAATGTCAAAGCCTATTATGCCAATTATGTAACTGGATTTTCTGATCGCGAATTTACCGTAAAAGAGACTTTCGCTCAAGGCAATAAGTTGACAAAATACTGGCAATTTAAAGGAAAACACACTGGAGACTTCTTTGGGATTCCTGCTACAGCAAAAACCATTAACGTGGAAGGATGTACTATTGCCACTATAATTAATGGTAAAATTACCGAGGAAAGAGATTTCTTTGATAATTTAGAATTTTTAAGACAGCTTGGGTTGATGCCAAGATAATCCATAAAGCAACAACAACTTTATTTTGAATTCTTTTTTCAAAAGCCTGGCAGTAATGCCAGGTTTTTTTGTTTTAAAGAATAAACAATTTTTCATTGTGTAAATATGACACAATAATTATATATATTTGCTATTCGTATAGTAATACTCAATCCAGAGACCCTATCAATGAAACTAACAGTATTCTTTATTTTGGCTTTTTTCTGTGTCACAATGGCACGAGCACAGCACGCTAGTTTTGAAGCCAGTACCGGCGGATTTTCTTTTATACCTGCGTTTACCTCCGAAGATCCACATATTATTGTTAATGCCGGAACTAGCGATAGTAAACGCCTTTCATTTCATTTGTTATCTACCATTCGGTTGGAAAATTTAAATCCGCGCGGTGTGATTTTTATGTCTCGTTACAAATTCCTTGATAAAAAATTAAAAGCTAGTTTTGGTATTCACTTGCCGGCGATTCAAATAGACGAAAATTTTAATGTCGATACCTTTTTTGCACAAGAGGTTCTTGCGAGTTATCCTTTGTCAAATAAATGGTCTTTGGGCTTGTTTTATTTGCATGGCGAGGGAAGAAACAACGATTTTAAGACTAATTTCTTGGCTTTAAGCACTACATTGGTTGAGGGTAAATTTAGTTTTTTAACCCAAGCCTATGGTCTTGACCTAGACAGTACTTATGGCATTTCGGAAACAATCTCCTACAAAGTTACTAAAAATATCGATTTCAGAGGATTTGCCAATAAAACCATATCAAATGGAAAATTTAACTGGACGATTGGGGCCAGATATAATTTATAAATTACGTTCTATTACTTTACCAAAAAACCACTCATAATGAAAAAACAAATTGTATTAGCTGTTTTATTGTTGCTTTTTGCAACACAAATGGAGGCTCAAAAAAAATGGTCTGAAACACCTAAAGGGGGTTTCAACCGTATTGAAAATAAAGGCGGACAAACCCTAGGCTATTCGCCAAATTCAGGTGTAAAAATCCTTATAGTTGATGGGTTAGCCTTCAAAGATTTAAATAAAAACGGCCAATTAGATCGTTACGAAGATTGGAGACTACCCGTAGCAGAACGTGCGAAAGATTTGGCTAACCAAATGACAATAGAACAAATTGCCGGATTGATGTTGTACAGCCGTCATCAATCGGTTCCTGCAGCAGCAGGAGGTTATTTTGGCGGAACTTATAATGGGAAACCATTTCCAGAAAGTGGCGCAAAATCCCATGATTTATCCGACCAACAAAAAGCATTTTTAACAACCGATAATTTGCGCCACGTATTGATGACATCAGTGGAAAATCCAACGGTTTCAGCGCTTTGGAATAACAATGTACAAGCTTTGGTAGAAAGTATTGGTGTGGGAATACCTGCCAATAACAGTTCGGATCCAAGACATGGCGCCAATAAAGATTCCGAATACAATGCGGGTTCAGGTGGTGCTATTTCGCAATGGCCAGAAGAATTAGGTCTTGCGGCAACTTTTGACCCAGTAATTACAGAACAATTTGGAACTATTGCTGCCAAAGAATACCGCGCCTTGGGAATTGCAACAGCGCTATCACCTCAAATTGATTTGGCTACCGAGCCAAGATGGAACAGATTTGTAGGGACTTTTGGAGAAGATCCAAAATTAGCTACTGATATGGCAAGAGCCTATGTTGACGGATTTCAATCGTCTCCAAAAGCTATTGTTGCTTATGAAGGTTGGGGTAACCAAAGTGTGAACGCTATGATAAAACACTGGCCAAGTGGTGGTCCTGAAGAAGGAGGTCGTGACGGACATTTTGCGTATGGAAAATTTGCTGTTTATCCAGGGAATAATTTTGAAACGCATTTGAAAACTTTTTTGGATGGCGCATTTAAATTGAACGGAGGTACTAAAAAAGCATCTGCAGTAATGCCGTATTATACTATTTCGTATAATCAAGATAAAAAATATGGTGAAAATGTAGGAAATGGATTTAGCAAATACATAATAACAGATTTGTTGCGCGACAAATACGGATACGATGGAGTAGTCTGTACAGATTGGTTGATTACTGGTGATGAAGGAAAAACACCAGACGTTTTTGCAGGAAAATCTTGGGGAACCGAGAAAATGAGTATTGCCGAAAGACACTATAAAGTCATGATGGCAGGTGTGGATCAATTTGGAGGAAACAACGATATTAAACCTGTTTTAGAAGCGTATCAAATGGGAGTAAAAGAAAATGGAGAAGCCTTTATGCGTAATCGATTTGAGAAATCGGCGGTGCGTTTATTATTGAATATTTTCAGAGTAGGTTTGTTTGAAAACGCCTATTTGGATTCAGAAGAAACCAAAGCCATTGTTGGGAAACCTGAGTTTATGAAAGCAGGGTATGACGCCCAATTGAAATCGATCGTTTTAATTAAAAATCAAAAAAATACATTGCCAATTGCAAAAGGAAAAACAGTATATGTTCCAAAAAGAACCACTCCGCCTGGGATAAATTTCTTTGGAATGCCAACACCAGAAAAAACAGAATATCCAGTGAATTTGGATTTGATCAAAAAATATTACACTATTACGGATGATCCTGAAAAAGCTGATTTTGCGATGGTGTTTATTAAAAGTCCAGTGAGTAATGGGTACAGTAAAGCGGACAGAGAAGCAGGAGGGAATGGGTATATGCCGATTAGTTTGCAATTTAAAGAATATACCGCGGTAGATGCTAGAGCGAAAAGTATTGCAGCAGGTGATCCTGTAGTTGACCCAACAGTAACCAATCGTTCCTATTTAGGCAAAACATCAAAATCGAATTCTTATCCTGATTTGAATACCATTTTAGAAACAAAAAAAATAATGAATGCTAAGCCGATACTAGTTGTGATCTCTGTTTCAAATCCGATGGTTTTTGGCGAATTTGAAAAAGATGTGGACGCCATTATTGGGGAATTTGGAGTACAAACGGAAGCTTTATTAGATATTGTTTCTGGAAAAACAGAACCCTCGGGACTGTTGCCCTTACAAATGCCTATTGATATGACAACGGTTGAAAAACAATTGGAAGATGTCCCACATGATATGATTCCGTATCGAGATTCCAATGGGAATATTTACGATTTTGGTTTTGGTTTGAATTGGAAAGGGACAATCAAAGACGCCAGAACCGAAAAATACAGCGTGAAAAAATAATTGATTGCAAAAGCCATTTACAAAAGCTTAAGTGACTTTTTTATTTTGAATCTATTTATTCAGTACATTTAACATAATAAACAACGGACCTATCTAATTACATCCTATGAAACCAGTACTTAAATTCATTTTCAGCCTTTTAGCGGTCAGCTCTTTTACATACGCTCAAACTACAGTCACTGGAAAAGTAGTAAACTATAAAAACAAACCAGTAGTAGGAGCAGTATTGTACTTGGACTCCACGGCAACTAATATGATTACTAACAAGTCGGGAGGATATAGCTTAATTGTTCCTGATAGTATAAAAAACATAAAGGTATATTATAAAAAATTGGGTTGGTTGAGCAGTGCTTACGCCAAAGAATCCACCATGGACTTTATGTATTTAGTTACGGCACCAGCCGACCAATCCTTAACACCACCTAATGGATTAAATCCTGATAAAGACAAAACTACCGTTTCATTTCGAACTATTTACGACATGATGCGTGGGCGAATTGCCGGCGTTGTCGTGCAACAAGACAATACAATTATTGTAAGAGGAATAAATTCTATCAGAAACAATTCAGAACCATTATTTATAGTCGATGGAAATTTTGTCCAAAGTATTGACTTTGTTGTGCCTAATCAAGTGCTGAGCATTACCGTTTTAAAAGATGCAGAAGCATCCATCTACGGTTCAAGAGGAGCGAGTGGTGTTATTGTAATCAAATTAAAAAAATAATTTAATCTGTTATTTCGAGTTTAATCCTCTCCTCCTCACTTTTGTTTTAGACTATTTCCTTAGCTTTTTAGCCTTGTTCTTTGCCAATAAACGTTTTTAGTTTTACAATACTCAACAAGTCTTTTACCTTTCCTGGGGTAGTCATCATTTCTAGTTTTTAGTAGTATTTCTCCATTTCGGTATTGTAAATTTAGTTTGTAACTTTGTACTCCAATGAACATGGATATGAAACAATCGGTAGTCTTTTTTTGTTTTCTGTTTTTTCTGATATCTTCTTGCAAAGACGACAATCAGCAACGTGATGCCGAAAATAAAAAAATGGCAGAAAAGAAAGAAGTTCTTTATAAAAACATCAGCAAAAATTGGAATTTTTATGCAACTCCTATTAACACTACTTCAGAACAAAGTGTGGCGAGTTGGACTGAATTTCGTCAATTCCTAGATGAACTTGGACAAAAACCTAGAAAAACACTTCTTGCCTATCAGAAAAAAGCAAGTGAACTTTCAAAGAAAGCACAACTATTAAAAAACAATATCCCCTATCAATTCCAACAACCTCAAATAAAAAGCCGAATAGGCACCTTGATAACTAAAGTCAGGTTACTTGATTTGTTTATTCATTTAGACAATCTCCCAGATAAAAAAGTAATTCTTTTGATAGGAGAAATCAATGCCGAGCTAGTCTCTTTACAAAGACAAATGGATAAGATTACGGAGAAAAGTAAAATCCCTGTTGAAGAAGGTGAATCAGATATGTTAAGAATGCTTGATACGACAAGAGCCATAATAACAACACCAACGTCACTAACCCCAATTAAACCAAATCTTTCACGCGTTGAGTAAAACCGTTTATTCTATTTACGACAATTCGCCCAAAACAGAGCAGATTGTTGCTCTTTTAGGGCAAAATAATACTCCAAAAACTCATTTATCGGGTTTGGTAGGGTCTTCAATTTCCTTTGTTATTCGTTCCCTTTTTAAAAAGACAGAATTGCCGTTTTTATTGATTTTAAACGACAAAGAAGAAGCCGCTTATTACTTGAATGATTTGGAACAAATGATTGGCGAACAAGACGTATTGTTTTATCCGGCTTCGTTTCGCCGTCCCTATCATATCGAGGAAACGGACAATGCCAATGTATTGCTTCGTTCAGAAGTGTTGAATCGCATTAATTCACGAAAAAAACCAGCTATAATTGTTAGTTATCCCGAAGCCCTTTTTGAAAAAGTGGTTACCCGAAAGGAATTGGAAAAAAACACTTTGAAAGTGGCCGTGGGCGACCAACTTTCAATAGATTTCATCAATGAAGTGTTATTCGAATACGAATTCAAACGAGTTGATTTTATAACGGAACCTGGCGAATTCTCCGTTCGAGGCGGAATTGTCGATGTGTTTTCGTTTTCCAATGATAATCCGTACCGAATCGAGTTTTTCGGAAACGAAGTAGATAGTATTAGAACCTTTGATGTAGCAACACAATTGTCATTAGTGCAACAAAAGAAAATCAATATTATTCCGAATGTTGAAAACAAATTTTTTCAGGAAAACCGCGAAAGTTTTTTAGATTATATTTCAGAAAAAACAGTTGTTTTTATTCAAAATACCGAGGGTCTTCTAAGCCAATTAGACAAACAATTTGCCAAGGCCGAAGAAGCTTTTGAAAAACTATCCAAAGACATCAAACACGCTGCACCAGCACAATTGTTTTTAAATCAAGAACAATTTATTCAACGTGCGTTGGATTTTTCTATTGTCGAATTAGCTTCCAAATCCATTTTTAAAACAACAAAAAAGTTCGAATTTCACATTCAGCCGCAACCCTCTTTTAACAAGCAATTTGATTTGTTGTTGAACAATTTGAACGACAATCATTTCAATGGGTACAAAAATTATTTGTTCTGTTCGAATGACAATCAAGCGAAACGATTTCATGATATATTCGAAACTTTAGACGAGGCTAATTCAGAGAATATTCGCAAGCAATACAACACAGTCGTACTGCCTTTGTACCAAGGATTTATAGACGAAGAAAACCAAATCACCTGCTATACAGACCATCAGATTTTTGAACGCTACCATAAATTCAGCATTAAAAATGGCTATTCGAAGAAACAGAATATTACTTTAAAAGAACTGACTTCGCTTTCGGTAGGCGATTATGTGACGCATATTGATCACGGAATAGGGAAATTTGGAGGTTTGCAAAAAATTCAAGTGGAAGGCAAAACGCAAGAAGCCATTAAACTGGTCTATGCTGATAATGATATTGTGTATGTCAGCATTCATTCCTTGCATAAAATTTCCAGATACAATGGGAAAGACGGCACGCCACCTAAAATTTATAAATTAGGATCGAATGCCTGGAAGGTTTTAAAGCAAAAAACCAAAGCACGCGTTAAACATATTGCATTCAACTTGATTCAATTGTATGCCAAAAGGCGTTTGGAAAAAGGCTTTCAATTTGCGCCGGATAGTTATTTGCAAAACGAATTAGAAAGTTCGTTTATCTACGAAGATACGCCTGACCAAATCAAATCGACTCAAGAAGTAAAAGCTGATATGGAAAGCGACCGACCAATGGATCGCCTAGTATGTGGCGATGTAGGTTTTGGAAAAACAGAGGTTGCTATTCGCGCCGCATTTAAAGCGGTAGATAATAGCAAGCAGGTAGCTATTTTAGTACCTACTACGATTTTAGCTTACCAACATTTCCGCACCTTTTCAGAACGATTGAAAGATATGCCGGTTACGGTGGGGTATTTGAACCGTTTTAGAACTGCCAAACAAAAAGCAGAAACCTTAAAACAATTGGCTGAGGGGAAATTGGATATTGTCATTGGAACCCATCAATTAGTGAACAAAAATGTGGTTTTTAAAGACCTTGGATTACTGATTGTAGATGAGGAACAAAAATTTGGGGTAAACGTCAAAGACAAACTCAAAACAATCGCTGCCAATGTAGACACGCTGACTTTAACCGCAACTCCAATACCGAGAACCTTGCAGTTTTCGTTAATGGCAGCCCGAGATTTATCGGTAATTACCACGCCACCACCCAATCGCTATCCTATAGAAACGAATGTTGTTAGCTTCAATGAAGAATTGATTCGGGACGCCATTTCGTATGAAATTCAGCGTAACGGCCAAGTATTTTTCATCAATAATCGTATTGAAAATATAAAAGAAATTGCAGGAATGATTCAGCGATTAGTACCCAATGCCCGAGTGGGAATTGGCCACGGCCAGATGGAAGGAGCTAAACTCGAAGAATTAATGTTGACTTTTATGAACGGCGAATTTGATGTTTTAGTTGCCACCACCATTATTGAAAGTGGTTTGGATGTTCCAAATGCCAATACAATTTTTATCAATAATGCCAATAATTTTGGATTGTCTGATTTGCATCAAATGCGAGGTCGAGTGGGCCGAAGTAATAAAAAAGCGTTTTGTTATTTCATTTGTCCGCCCTATTCAGCGATGACGGATGATGCGCGCAAACGAATTCAGGCTTTAGAACAATTTAGCGAATTGGGAAGTGGGTTTAATATTGCCATGAAAGATTTGGAAATTCGTGGCGCAGGCGATTTACTGGGAGGAGAACAAAGCGGTTTCATTAACGAAATTGGTTTTGACACCTATCAAAAAATCATGAACGAAGCCATAGAAGAGCTGAAAGAAAACGAATTCAAGGATTTGTATCCCGAGCAAAACGATACTGAAACCAAAGAATACGTCAAAGAGTTGCAACTCGACACTGATTTTGAATTGTTATTTCCAGATGAATATATTAATACGGTTTCAGAACGATTGTTATTGTATAATGAATTGGGGACTATCAAAGATGAAGAAGCGCTTTTGAATTATGAATACAAGTTAATTGATCGTTTTGGGCCTTTGCCAAAGCAAGCCGTTTCTTTGTTAAGCAGTATGAAAATCAAATGGATTGCCACTCGTTTAGGAATTGAAAAACTAGTCATGAAACAAGGCAAAATGATAGGTTATTTTGTATCCGACCAACAATCGGATTATTACCAATCAGGACGTTTCCATAAAGTACTTCAGTTTGTACAAAAACAAAGTGCTTTGTGTAAAATGAAAGAAAAACAAACGCCTAACGGCTTACGATTATTGTTGACGTTTGACAATGTGAAATCAATTCGAAAAGCTTTGGAATTGATGGAATTGATGGAGAAATAATAAAAACAAAAAGCCTCCAAATTTCGAGGCTTTTTGCTTAAAATGTATTTTAATTCTTCAAATCCTTGATTACTTTGAAAGCGACGTCCACTTCGTTTTCGCTTACTAAAATGGTGAATTCATTCGAGGTTGAGATTACTTCATTGATGATAATACCTTCCCAAGCCAAACGTTGAAAAATGAAATAGTAAATTCCAGGAACTACAATATTTTCTTTGGGTAATTTTACCGTAATGGAAGCTAAATTTTCTAATTTCTGAATCAATTTTTCGTTAGCAAAATGTTTGTCAACCAAATGATTTACACTGTTACTTACCACGATATTAGTTTCATTTACGCCCCTTGAAGATGTATAAAATATATCCGAAAAGTTATTGATGTCAGTAATTAAATCGGCTTGTTTGTTCAAAACAGTATCAGAGGCAGCAAAAGTATAATCGGTCAATGCGGAACGAACGGTAATTTCACCAATATTTTTAATGACCTTATTAATTTTGTGATTCAATTTAAAATCCAATTCCTCAGTTAATCGTTTAAGAGCCATTACAATAGCGCCTTGCTTTACTTCTTTACTAAATTCGTGCTCCAATTCACTCATGATATTTCGTGAAAGTGAAGTTAAATTGATGATTCCTAACGATAGGGCATTCAATAAAAAAGGTTTTGTTTTAATGTAATTTTCTACAATTGAAGAAACGGTTTTCATAGTAGTTGTGTTAAATTATTTTTTAAAATTGTTGGTGCAGTTGTGTTAAAAACACCGCAAATATAAATAAAAAAACAATTTGTTACAAATATAACATATTTAAATAGGGTTAAAAATGATAAAATGCGTCAGTAAGGTGTTCAATTTCAAAATTTTGACCTTTTTTACTGATGCCGATAATATCAAAACGCACTTCGGTATCCAAATCCTTTTCGATTACATAGGCGTTAACCGCTTTGACTAATAATTGAATTTTTTTAGGATTAACAAAGTCTTGTGGAAGACCTAAATCAATTGATGAACGCGTTTTTACTTCGATAACTGCTAGGGTATTGTCTTTTGTGGCTAAAATATCAATTTCTGCTTTTTGAAAAACCCAATTAGTTTCCAAAATAGCATAACCTTTTTTCTGAAGGTATTCTCTCGCCAGTTTTTCTCCAATTTTTCCTAATTCATTGTGCTCAGCCATAGTAAGAATATTTTTAGTGGCTATTCAAATACTACAGTACTACAATTTTCAGTTACTTCGATAGTTACAGTATTGCCTAAAATTAATGCTCTATTATCAGCGATGTGTCCAGCAGGAAAGTTAAAAATTATAGGAATGTTATATTTTTTAGTCACATCTTGAATAATTTCAAGAGCGTTTTTCCCCCAAGGAATGTCATTATCTTTCATATCGGTCATTGAACCTACAATAATTCCTTTCAAACTCTCCAAACAGCCATTGCGTTTTAAGTTCATCATCATACGATCAATGTGGTACAAGTATTCGTCCAAATCTTCGATATATAAAATTTTGTCTTTACAATCTATTGCAGATTGCGAACCTAATAAACTGTACAAAATCGACAAATTGCCACCAACTAATTCGCCACTCGCTTTTCCTAATCGATTCATAGGATGCGGATCAATAGCATATTGTAATGGGTTTCCAAATAATGACAAATGCAAACTTTCAATAGCTTCAGGGGATGCTTTGGCTAAACTAATAGGCATAATTCCGTGAACGGATTTGAAGCCCATTGTATTGAGGTGGTTGTGTAAAACAGTGACATCACTAAAACCAACTAACCATTTCGGTTGTTTTTTAAATTGCGTAAAATCAATTAAATCTATAACTCGAATAGTGCCGTAACCACCGCGCGCGCACCAAATTGCTTTAATATTTGGGTTATCCAATTGCTCTTGTAAATCCGCAGCGCGTTGTTCATCACTACCTGCCAATTGATTTTCTTCTAAACCAATACTCTTACCAATGACTACGTGTAAGCCCCAATTTTCTAATAAATCAATAGCGGGCTGCATACTTTTTACAATATGTTTCCGGGCAGTTGCTACAAGTGCAACGGTATCTCCTTTTTGTAAATAGGCGGGTGTAATCATAGTCATTTGAGCTTGAAAAGGAATAGAAATTAAGCAAAGAATAAATATAAAGAAAGCTTTTTTCATAAATCAATTCTGAATTGCTAGAGTAATTTATAAAAACAAATATAGGTAAATACCAAATCACTTTTGATTTCGCTTTCAATTTCTTAGTTTTACAATACCCTGCTGTTGCCATCCTAAATTTAACTCATTATGAAAATCTGCCCCTTCTTTTGTCTTTTGTTTTTATTGATTTTTTATTCCAAATCCTTTGGTCAAACTAAAAAATTTCGAATTCATACGGTAGTATTTTACAACTTCGAAAATTTATTTGATACTATAAATGACCCAGAAACCTTTGATGAAGACTGGACTCCAAATGGATCTCAGCATTGGACGTATGATAAATATCAAAAAAAGTTAAGTAACCTTTCCCGAGTATTGGCTGAAATTGGCAGTTCAGATAATCCAGATTCGCCCACATTTATTGGCGGCTGCGAAATTGAGAACAGAGGAGTTTTAGAGGATTTGGTGTTGCATCCCAATTTGATCGATAAAGGGTATGGAATAATCCATTTTGATTCACCAGATAAAAGAGGAATTGATGTAGCATTGCTGTATCGGAAGCACTATTTTCAACCGACTAATTATACAAACATTCCGTTATATATCTTTCAAGGCGAGAATAAATCCCAACCAGAAAAAGAAGAAATCACTGACGATGTTGTGGAGGTTGCCCCAAAAAATAAAAGGGTATACACTAGAGATCAACTATTGGTAAGCGGTTTTTTAGAGGGTGAAGAGATTCATTTGATTGTCAACCATTGGCCCTCAAGATCTGGCGGAGAGATACGATCGAGCCCGTTTAGAGAAGCTGCTGGCGCACTGAATAGAAAAATTATTGATTCATTGCAACGCATCAATAAAAATGCTAAAGTGATAACTATGGGTGATTTGAATGACGGTCCGTATAATCATAGTGTAAAAATAAATCTGGGCGCCATAGCAAAAATAAATCAAGTACCGTTATTTGGCATTTACAATCCTTTTGAAGTCATGCAAAAAAAGGGAATGGGAACGATAGCGCACCGAGACGCTTGGGATATATTTGACCAAATCATGGTGTCAGAATCCTTACTTCATACTGATTTTTCTTCGTTTCAATATTGGAAAGCAGGTATTTATAATAAACCCTTTTTAATTCAAAACAGCGGACTGTATAAAGGATACCCTTTACGCCATTCCACTACAGAAATTGGATTTAGCGATCACTTCCCAGTATATATTTATTTAATTAAGGAGAAAAAATAGCCAACTTAATTGAGTAACTTTACGTTTTTAAAAAATAAAATATGGCTATTGCAAAACCGTTCAACTTGAATAAATGGATTGAGGAAAACCGTCATTTATTAAAACCGCCTGTTGGGAATAAAAATCTGTATACTGAATCAGGCGATTATATTGTAATGGTTGTAGCGGGGCCTAACGCTAGAAAAGATTATCATTACAACGAGACGGAAGAGCTTTTTTACCAATTAGAAGGGAGCATTAAAGTTATCATTCAAGAAGATGGCATGCGAAAAGAAATGGAATTGAATGCGGGAGACCTATATTTGAATCCAGCCAAAGTTCCTCATTCTCCAGTTCGTTCAGAAGGGTCAATAGGTTTAGTAATCGAGCGCAAAAGAGCGGGTTTGGGTTTTACAGATGGTTTGTTATGGTATTGTGAAAATTGCAACCATAAATTACACGAAGTCCATTTTGAATTGCACAATATTGAAAAAGACTTTTTGCCTCATTTCGAACATTTTTATAAATCAAAAAGCTTGCGAACCTGTTCAAAATGCGGAACAGTTATGGATACTGACCCAAGATTTACAGTTAAAAAATAGTTTTAGTTTCTACCTTTTTCGTTTGGATATAAAACATCTAAATTTTCACTTTGCCAATAAGCTTTAGAATCCACATCCATAATGGTTAATGGCCCTCTAAAGGCTGCTCCCGTATCTAAATTCCAAACATTCGCCATTTGAAGTGGAGTAGTTTTTCCAATTTTTGAAACAGGGGTGTGACCTATGAAGATTTCATTGTATAAAGTGAATCGTTTTGGATAAGCAAGATCGGTAGTTTCCATTTTTTTATCCAAGGCTAAAGCGGTTTCCCAAAGCGTTCTATCCCAATAAAATAACTTAGGAAAATATTCAAAATCTACCCCATTCATATTGGTAAACCCGGCGTGAATAAATAATCTGTTTTTTTCGTCTAAATGGTAATCTTCTAAAGATTCTAAAAAGGCAATATGAGAAGTTACTGTTTGGATGTCGCGGTTTTGATAGGCAGCAATTGTAGCCCTGCCTCCATGTTGATCCCATTGTGGATTATCAGTTTTATTTTTTAGCCAATCTAATAATAAATCATCATGATTCCCTCGAATACAAACAATGTTGTGCGTTTCTTTCATTCCAATAAGAACATCAATCACTTCAGGTGATTGGCTCCAACCATCAACATAATCTCCTAAAAAAATGAGTTTATCATTTGGACTTACTTTGGCTCTTTCTAAGATTTGATGAAGCGCACGTAAGCCCCCATGAATATCGCCAATAACTAAAGTTCTCATAATTTTTTAAGTATATTTTACAAAAATAGGGTAAATGCATTAATCATAAGATCAACCTTAGATTAAAAAATAATAATTTAGTAAAATAGGGCAATTTAGTTTTCAGTAGATTTGTGCTGATTCATTTTCAACTAAATTCTTTCGTAATAATAATCCATATGAAACTCCATTTTAATTTTTTTAGCTTGTTAAGTTTTGTTCTAAGTTTTTCATCTGTAACTTTAGCACAAGTAAACAATGAGATGAAACAATTAGACAAACAAGGGCATCGAGCTTGCCGAGGAGTTTTGCCGGAGAATACTATTCAAGGCTGTATTAAAGCAATTGATTTAGGAGTGAATACTTTAGAAATGGATGTAGTTATTTCAAAAGACAATCAAGTGCTTTTGAGTCACGAACCGTTTTTTAATCACGAAATTACAACCTTGCCTAATGGCGAATTTATATCTGAATCTGAGGAGAAAAATCACAATATTTATTCTATGTTGTATTCAGAAATTGAGAAATACGATGTTGGTTTAAAGCCACATCCTAGATTTCCATCTCAATTAAAAATAAAAGCACACAAACCATTACTTTTGGATGTGATAGATTCAGTTGAAGCCTATACAAAAACTAAAAATAAAGCGGCTGTTTATTACAATATCGAAACTAAAACAACTCGCGAGTCAGATCTGCTTTTTCATCCGGAACCGAAAGCTTTTGTCGATTTGTTAATGGCGATTATTTACCAAAAAGGAATTCAAAAGCGTGTGATAATTCAATCATTTGATGTCCGAACTTTACAGTATTTACATCAAAAAGATCCGGCTATACAAACGGCATTATTAGTTGAACCGTATGATGCTAAAGATTTTTCAAATCAAATCAAAAATTTAGGATTTATACCCACAATTTATAGTCCAGCTCAAGAATTAGTTAACTTAAAATTAGTTCAAGAATGCCATTCTAAAAATGTAAAATTGATTCCGTGGACCGTAAACGACTCTAAAACCATTCGTGAATTTGTTGCCATGGGAGTAGACGGAATTATAACGGATTATCCAAATTTATTTGAATAAAAACAAGACTAATTTGTTAGCTATTGCACATCGTATTTCATTTTTCTTAATATTCGAAGGGCTTCTTTAAATGAAGTATAGATAGTAGGAAAAGGTTTCAATAGTAGTTTTGCAGCAATCAATTTTTGTTTAGCATCTTCAAATCCATTGAGATAACAAAGCATAAAAGTAGAAGGTAAATTTTCCAAATCTTTTTGCTCGCGAACAGTTAATTCTGATTTTCTGTCTAATTTATGTAACAAATTTAAATTGGTGTTGTAAATATGAAACAGTAATTTTTTATCGAATTCAGGGGGTTTAAACAATATTTTTCGATCAATCTTGTAATAGCCATTGTCTTGAAAATGAATAGTTTGCTCTTCTAAGGGATAATAAGTCGTCTTGTCATTTAGCCCTAAAGGGACATATTCTATTATTGTAAAATGATTGTCGTCAAAAATAATTTCTACAACATCTTGAGCCGAATAAAACACTTTAATTTGTTCGTTTATAAGTTCAATATCAACCCTAGATAAATACCGTTTCTCTCCCGATTTCTTCTCAATTCCCGCCCAACAAATCACAAAAAGTTCTTTGAATACTTTGTATTTTGGATTCATGTTTTTATGTCGGAAATTCAAAAAATCCATAACATTATCTAAAGTATATTGAATGCTATTTCGCGAAATATTTTCAATGTCAATTACGGTAGTCGAATTTTGATAATTTTTTTCAATTTTACCATCAACAGGTACAGTATTACTCCCAATTCGAATATATATACTATTTGCGGGAATTGTGTGAATACTCTTTTTAAACGAAGAAATTTTTTCATTTGCTTTAATAGTAACTAACCCAACTACCTTGTCTTTAGGTAAGTTTGGGAAAGGAATATTTTCATACTGAATTAAAGGCGGATTTTCTAAAAAGGCATTCACTAAATTTTGAATTCGACTGTCATCAAAAAAATCATCACCAATAATCGTATTTTCTTGATCTTCAACCCCAACAACAATATAGGAATTGTTTGTTGGATTGGAATTTGACAAACCACAAATATGTTTTAAAAACTTAGCTTTACCTTCTCGGGTATGTAAATTGAGCTGCCTTTTTTTGTCATAAAAAGAACATTCATCATTATGAGCGAGTAAATTCTTAATTAAAATGCGTTTATTAATCATCGTTTACAAATTAAATAGATTAGTATTTAAATGATTCATAAAGCAACTAATTTTAATTATAAATTTCGATTGACTATTCCTGAAGATGCTTGAGCGGTAGGCATTACAACTAAATCAGCAATGTTTACATGATAGGGTCTTGATACCACAAAATGAATAATATCAGCAATATCTTCTGCTTGTAATGGAGCAAATCCTTTATACACATTTTGCGCTTTTTCACCATCACCTTTAAAACGGACACCGCTAAATTCAGTAGCAACCATTCCTGGATGAACGGCTCCTACGCGAATTCCAAACGGATTCAAATCCATTCGCATTCCCTGATTTAAAGCATCCACAGCATGTTTAGTGGCGCAATATACGTTGCCGTTTGGGTACACTTCTTTGGCAGCAGTTGAACCAATATTGATGATGTGACCCGATTTTCGTTCCACCATTTGCGGGATAATTGCCTTAGAAACATACAGCAGTCCTTTGATATTTCCATCAATCATAGCGTCCCAATCGTCGATATTCCCATTTTGGATTGGATCTAATCCATGTGCATTTCCCGCATTGTTGATCAGAATATCAATTTGAGAAAAACCTGTCGGCAAACTGCTAATTTGTTCCATAACGGTTTTTTTATCTCGAACATCAAATCGCAAAATATGAACAGAAGTAAATTCAGATAATTCTTTATGTAGTGCTTCCAAACGATCTTGGCGGCGGCCACAAAGCACTAATTTATAGTTATTTTTAGCAAATAATTGAGCAGTTGCTTTCCCAATTCCGCTTGTAGCTCCCGTAATTAAAACAGTTTTAGTCATAATTTTATTTTGATATTAAGGTACATTTTTACCCCTACTTTCAGTCCAAATTGCGAACCAATCTTCTTTTTCTAAAGGCAATTCGATTGCTTTCATCAAGGCTTGGATGCGCGCTACATTTACGGTTCCCGCAATAGGAATAACTTTTGCAGGATGTTGTAAAATCCAAGACAATAATAGTGTGTCAGATCCGATTTCGTATTTAGAAACTAATTGCGCCAACAATTTTTTCATACGTCGGGTTTGTTCATTGTCTTCTCTAAATATATTTCCTAATGGATTCCAAGACATGGGGCGAATGCCGTTTACTTGCATATAATCCAAACTTCCATCAATCATGGCCTCGTGATGCGAAGCTGAAAACTGAATTTGGTTATAACTAATTTTAGTTTTTTGACGAATCAATTCGGTTTGAGAACTGGTGAAATTTGATAATCCAAAATCAATAATTTTGCCTTCTGATTGTAATTTAGCAACTGCTTCAGCGATTTCGTCCGCTTGCATCAGGGGACTTGGGCGGTGCAATAAAAGCACATCTAAATAATCGGTTGCCAAGTTTTTCAATGAATTCTCGACAGACCCTACAATATAGTCTTTAGAATACTCGTAATGTTTGATAGTATTGTTTCTGTTTTTGGTTACCATTTGGATACCGCATTTCGAAATTAATTGAATTTTAGTTCGGTCAATTGAGCTTGAAACTAAAGCTTTTCCAAAATCCGCTTCGGTAGTGTAATCACCATAGATATCAGCATGATCAAAAGTGGAAATTTTATTCTCCATACAAAGATGAATCATATTTTCCATTTCCTTAGTGGTAAGATTTTTGTCCCAAATACCCCAATTCATAACTCCTGCAATTATTGGAGATAAAGTCGTTTTACTCATAGTTGTGTGATGTATTTTTGATTTGTAAATCTAGTATTTTTAACCGAATTGAATTGAGTTATTAAAAATAGATAAAATAGATCATAAATCGTCCTTAAAATTACCGTGTTTGGAGAAGTTTTAACCATTCTTTAACATCCTACTTCTAAAAAAAAATTCAATTTGCACTCGCAAATGAAAACCATATGTAATTTGGTTTAAAAAATATCAAAATGGAAGAGAATACAGCGTCTTTAGACATTAGAGCAATTAATGAAAAAATAGAAAGAGAAAGTGCTTTTATCGATCTCCTTGTTATGGAAATGAACAAGGTTATTGTGGGTCAAAAACACATGATAGAACGATTGTTAATTGGACTTTTAGGCCAAGGGCATATTTTATTGGAAGGAGTCCCGGGATTAGCAAAAACCTTAGCAATTAATACACTTTCGCAAGCTGTTGCAGGCTCGTTTAGCCGAATCCAGTTCACGCCCGATTTATTACCTGCGGATGTTGTGGGAACAATGATTTACAATATCAAACAAAATGAATTTTCAATCAAAAAAGGACCCATTTTTGCCAATTTTGTTTTAGCAGATGAGATTAACCGTGCACCTGCCAAAGTACAATCAGCTTTGTTAGAGGCCATGCAGGAAAAACAAGTAACTATTGGTGATACGACTTTTAAATTAGACAAACCGTTTTTGGTTTTGGCTACGCAAAACCCAATTGAGCAAGAAGGAACCTATCAATTACCTGAGGCGCAAGTCGATCGTTTTATGTTGAAAACGGTGATTGACTACCCAAAAATGGATGAAGAACGATTAGTGATTCGTCAAAATTTATCAGGCAGTTACGAAAAAGTTAATCAAGTAGTTTCAATCGAACAGATTTTACGTGCGCAAGAGGCAGTTCGTGAAGTGTATATGGACGAAAAAATTGAGAAGTACATTTTAGACATTATTTTTGCTACCCGTTATCCAGAAAAATACAAATTAGCCGACCTGAAACCGTTGATTAGTTTTGGTTCATCGCCACGTGGAAGTATTAATTTGGCGAATGCCGCTAAATGTTATGCCTTCATCAAACGTAGAGGCTATGTAATTCCAGAGGACGTTCGTGCTGTAGTTCACGATGTATTGCGTCACAGAATTGGCGTTACCTATGAAGCAGAAGCTGAAAACATTACTTCTGTGGACATCATCAACAAAATCGTAAACGAAGTTGAGGTTCCTTAGATTCCTGAAAAATAAATTTTGTGACTTTGCGCCTTTGTGGCAGTAAATAAAATGGATACAAAAGACCTACTCAAAAAAGTCCGAAAAATAGAAATCAAAACCCGTAGATTGAGCGATCATATCTTTTCGGGAGAATACCATACGTCTTTTAAAGGACGTGGGATGACTTTTAGCGAAGTACGTCAATACCAATACGGCGACGATATCCGAGCTATTGATTGGAATGTTACCGCACGTTATAACGAAGCTCATGTCAAGGTTTTTGAAGAAGAACGCGAATTGACAATGATGTTAATGGTCGATATTTCGGGTTCGGAGAGTTTCGGTTCCAAAAATCAGTTTAAAAAAGATATTGTAACTGAAATCGCTGCTACAATGGCTTTTTCGGCGACACAAAATAATGATAAGATTGGATTGATTCTGTTTTCAGATGCAATCGAATTGTACATTCCGCCCAAAAAAGGCCGTTCGCATGTGTTGCGAATTATTCGCGAACTCATCGAGTTTGAACCTAAAAGCAACAAAACTGATTTGGCGCAAGCCTTAAAATTTTTGTCGGGAACACAAAAAAAGAAAGCCATTGTTTTTGTGATTTCTGATTTTATGACACAGGAATACGAGCAAACTTTAAAAATTGCTTCCAAAAAACACGACATAACAGGCATTCGAGTGTACGACATTCGCGAAGAAAAAATGCCTAATTTAGGAATGGTACCCATGCTAGACGCTGAAACTGGAATTGTACAATTGGTAGATACAGGATCCAAATCAGTCCGAATGAATTATGAAAATCATTATCACGATCGCGTGACGTATTTTAAAGAAACCTTTAGTAAATCAGGCTCCGGAGTGGTAAATACCCGAGTTGATGAAAGTTATGTAATTAAATTATTAGGGTATTTTAAATCGAGATAATGATTTTAGACTTTAGATTTTTAAAAAGTGAATAAACAAGAACTCGAAAACAGATTGATTGATTTTGCTGCAACAATAATAATTGTAGCTAGCAAATTTGAAAAAAACTATGCAGGAAATCATCTGGCGGGTCAAATAATAAGGTCGGGAACATCTCCAGCATTAAATTATGGAGAGGCCCAAAGTGCTGAAAGTAGTAAAGACTTTATTCATAAAATGGGGATTTGTTTAAAAGAATTGAGAGAAAGTTTTGTTTGTTTGAAAATCATTGAAAAAGCAAGTTTAATGAAAGAAGAAGCCTTATTGGTTTCTGCAAAAGCAGAAGTTAATGAATTAATTTCCATTTTTGTTTCGAGTATTAAAACGGCGAAGAACAATTTGAAATAGTAAACGGAAAATCAAAAATCACTAATCGTTAATCAACAATCAGAAATCAAAATTTTTGAATAGTATAAATGAAAAAAACAGTTTATATATTATTTTTTCTGCTTTCCACTTCGCTTTTTGCACAAAAAGTGACGACGGTTTTGGACACGACGCGCAATAAAATTGGAGCGGAATTCAAATTGACATTAAAAACGTTAGTTGATACTTCGGCTAGAGTGGTTTTTCCTAATTTGAAAAATATTGGCGCTTTAGAGGTGATTCGTTCGTATCCAATTGATACGATTCGAAATAACGATCGCTACGAATTGATTAAAAAATATGGTTTAACGCAATTTGATTCTGGAAAATACAAGATTCCAAGAGTAACTATTTTAATCAACAAAAAACCGTTTTTATCGGATTCTCTTTTAGTTGAGGTCGCTAATATAAAAGTAGATACATTACAACAAAAAATGTACGACATTAAGAATATTGTGGCAGCTGAAAGTCATTGGGGCAATTGGTGGAAATATTTATTGGCGATTATTGTTTTGGCAGGAATGGGCGCTTTGATCTATTGGTACATCAAGAAAAAACAACAAAAATCGATTAAAGAAGAGGTCTATAAAACTCCAATTGAAAAAGCAACCTCATTATTGACTCTTTTAGAGAAAAAAGAATTATGGCAGCAAGGTGAAATCAAGGAATATTATAGTGAATTGACGAATATTGCTCGAAATTACATCGAAGAAGCTATCGAAATTCCAGCGATGGAAAGCACTACTTCGGAACTCATTATGGCCTTGAGAGCGGCTTCAGTAAAAAAGAAAATGACACTTTCGAAAGAAACAATCGAAAATTTAGAACGTGTTTTAAAACAAGCCGATTTGGTAAAATTTGCGAAGTCTAAACCAATGGATTTCGAAATTACCGAGGATAGAAATAAGATTCAGAAAGTGATTTTAACTTTGGATAAAGCGATTCCAGTAGAAGTGCCTGAGGAAGAAGATTTACTTTTGAATGAGGCGCAAAGACAATATCAAATCCAATTGCAGTTAAAGAAAAAAAGAGCGAAACGAATTCGTACGGCAATTGTTTCTCTAGTACTATTGGTTGTTTTGGTAACTGGTTTTTTTGTAGTGACTCGAGGATTTACGTTTGTCATTGATACCGTTTTTGGTCGTGAAACCAAAGAATTATTAGAAGGCGAATGGGTAAAAAGCGAGTATGGAAATCCAGGAATTCTTATTGAAACGCCTCGAGTTTTAAAAAGAAACGATGCCGAAAAAGTCCTGCCTAAGAACACCATGGCGTTAATCAAAGAAATGCAGTTGTTTCAATATGGCGAAATGACGAACAGTTTTTTTATGATGGTTTCAACTAGTCAATTCAAGCAAACTACTGATATTGATTTGGCGCAAGCTCTGGAAGGCAATTTAAAAATAATTGAAGCACAAGGCGGTCAAAATATCATTGTAAAACAAGAAGATTTTGAAACCGAAAGTGGCGTTAAGGGTTTAAAAGGTTATGGAACTATGACGATGCTAAATCCATTGACCAAGTCAAGTGAAAAAGTATATTATGAAATTTTATATTTCAAACAAAATCAAGGATTGCAACAAATTATGATTGTATTTCCTGAAGGAGATCAGTATGGAAGTGCCATTGCAGAGCGAATGTTACAATCAGTTGAACTAAGACAAGCCGGTAAATAATGGAAAAATTAAACTTTTTAAATCCAGAATTTTTTTGGTTGTTGTTGTTGATTCCAGCGGCAGGGGCTTGGTTGTACCTGAAACGAAACCAACAAACGGCGACCTTAAAAATAAGTTCGACAGCAGGTTTTAAAGGGTCCAAATCGTTTTTTGTAAAGCTGTATCCGTTTCTAGGGGGATTTCGATTATTGGCTTTGACCGCTTTAATAGTAGCTATGGCGCGACCAAGAACAGTTGATATAAGTAATAAAACTAAGACCACAAAAGGAATTGACATTGTCATGGCGATTGATGTTTCAGGAAGTATGTTAGCCAAGGATTTGAAACCGAATCGAATGGAAGCTTTGAAAAAAGTAGCAGCAAGTTTTGTTGACGAAAGACCCAATGACCGAATCGGATTAGTAGTGTATGCTTCTGAAGCCTATACCAAAACTCCGGTGACAAGTGACAAAGCTATTATTCTTCAAGCGATTGAAAGCATTAAATACGATAATGTATTGCAGGATGGAACGGGAATTGGAATGGGATTGGCAACAGCGGTGAATCGTTTGAAAGATAGTAAAGCCAAAAGCAAAGTGATTATTCTTTTGACGGATGGTGTTAATAATGCAGGATTTATTGAGCCTGAAACGGCTTCGGATATTGCAAAACAATACGGAATTAAAGTCTATACGGTGGGTATTGGTACTAACGGAATGGCTCAATTCCCCTATGCAATTGCGCCTAACGGACAATTTTTATTCCGCATGATGCAAGTAGAAATTGACGAACAGTTGATGAAAAATATCGCGCGCAAAACCGACGGGAAATATTTTAGAGCGACTAGCAATAATAAATTAGAAGAAATTTATGCAGCCATCAATACACTAGAAACTACTGAAATTGAAGAGTTAAAGTTTTATGATTACGATGAAAAATACAGACCCTTTGTTTGGTTAGCTGGATTTTTATTGGTGCTAGAATTGGGATTGCGAAATACGGTGTACCGATCATTCATTTAAAATGGAATTAGACGAAAAAATATATTTGTACTTACTATTGCTACTGCCGCTTTTGGTGTTGGTTTTTCTTTTCAATCAATATTGGAAGCGAAAAAAGCAACGTGAATTTGGCGACTTAGAATTGGTACAACGATTGAGTCCTGAGAGTTCGGTATTCAAACCAATCTTAAAATTAGTAGTCTTAGTTTTGGCGTTAACAGGCTTAATTTTAGGCTTGGTCAATCCAAAAATTGGCACTAAAATGGAAACGGTAAAGCGCGAGGGAATCGATATTGTATTTGCGATAGACGTTTCTAAAAGTATGCTTTGTGAAGATGTAGCACCAAGTCGTTTGGAAAAAAGCAAACAATTGGTTTCTCAAATTATCAATCAGTTGGGGAATGATAGAATTGGGATTGTAGCTTATGCAGGTAGTTCATTTCCTGTTTTACCTATTACAACGGATTATAGCGTTGCTAAAATGTTTTTGCAAAGCATGAATACTGATATGGTATCGTCAGTAGGGACTTCATTGGATGAGGCAATACGATTGTCGGCAACCTATTTTGATGATAAAAAAACGAGCAAGTTGTTAATTCTTGTTTCGGATGGAGAAGACCATTCAGAAGGGGCAGAAGCTGCAGCGGAAGAAGCCAACAAACTAGGCATTAAAATCATTACTATTGGTGTGGGAACTCCAAATGGCGGAACGATTCCGCTACGACGTAATGGCGTGATCGAAGGCTTGAAAAGAGACAATAATAACGAAGTGGTGATTACCAAATTGAATTCAGAAAGTCTAACAGCAATTGCAAAGGCAACCAAAGGCGGTTATGCCAATGGCGCTAATACAAAAGAGGTTATTGATTATGTCAAAAACGCTTTGAACAATATCGAAAAAACCGAATTCGAAGCTACCCAAATGGCTGATTTCCAATCGCAATTTCAGTGGTTTTTAGGTTTTGCATTCGTGTTGTTGTTTGCAGATATTTTTCTGTTGGAGCGCAAAACCAAATGGGTGAACAAACTCAATTTGTTTAATGAAAAGGAACAATAAAATAATGAAAAAGGCATTTCTATCTATTTTGCTCGTGTTTTCTTTGGCTATTTCAGCCCAAGAGAAAGATGCTTTTTTGCCCAAAGCAAATGAAGATTTTGCAGCAAAAAACTATGCCGATGCCGAAGCCAATTATAGAGTTTCAAATTCAAAATTTTCCAAAAGAACGGTGGCTTCCTACAATTTAGGAAATGCAATTTATCGTCAAAATCAATTTTCAGAATCCAAAATCGCTTTCGCAAATGCGTTAAAAAATATTCGTACGTATCCTCAAAAACACAAAGCTTTTCACAATTTGGGGAATGTATTTATGAAAGAAAAAGACTATTCGCAAGCAGTGGAAGCCTATAAAAATGCGCTTCGCAATAATCCTAAAGATGAAGAAACACGGTATAATTTTGCTTTGGCTAAAAAAATGCTCAAAGACAATCCGCCAAAAGACGACAAGAATAAAGATAAAAACAAAGACAAGAATAAAGACAAGGATAAAAAGGACGATAAGAAAGACGGAGAAAATAAAGACAAGAACAAGGATAAAGGTGATCAAAATAAAGATAAAAAAGAAAATCAGGATGATAAAGAAAAGAAAGACGACCCTTCTAAAAATCAAGGGCAGCCAAAACCAAATCCAGGTGGAATTTCGCAACAACGCGTTCAGAATTTATTAGATGCGGTGAATAATGAAGAAAAGAAAATTCAAAATAAAGTCAATGCCCAAAAAGTAAAAGGAAAACCAGTTCAAACAGAAAAAGACTGGTAA
>CANHKZ010000008.1 GCA_947461425.1 Flavobacteriaceae bacterium
GTTGCTATTGCAAGATTATAATCAATCTCTGGCGTCGGATTTGCCATGGCAAAAACAATTGGATGATTTGCCATCGACAACAACATTTCTGGAGACATAATAT
This sequence comes from Flavobacteriaceae bacterium, assembly GCA_947461425.1. Taxonomy (GTDB): domain Bacteria; phylum Bacteroidota; class Bacteroidia; order Flavobacteriales; family Flavobacteriaceae; genus Flavobacterium. The sequence continues at coordinate 104 of CANHKZ010000008.1, forward strand.
CACCAGAGGACAAACCTAAGAAAATATCAGCACCAACTAAAGCTTCCGCTAAAGTCATTTGTGGAGCATCAATAGCATATTGAAGTTGTAAAGGAGATAAAGACCGATTGTCTTTGGTTAACAATCCTTTGCTATTAAACATTAAAATGTTTTCTAGTTTAATTCCTAAAAGTACATACATATTAGCACAAGCTAAGGCAGCAGAACCCGCACCTGAAACCACCATTTTCATATCCTCCGCTTTTTTTCCTGCTAATTCTAATGCATTTAAAAGAGCTGCAGAAGATATAATAGCAGTTCCATGCTGATCATCATGCATAACTGGAATATTTAATTCTTCAACTAAACGTCGCTCAATTTCAAAGGATTCTGGAGCCTTTATGTCTTCTAAATTGATTCCGCCAAAAGTAGGAGCAATGTTTTTAACAGTTTGAATAAATTCTTCTACGTTTTTAGTATCTACTTCAATATCAAAGACATCAATACCTGCAAATATTTTAAACAATACCCCTTTTCCTTCCATTACTGGCTTAGAAGCTTCTGGACCAATATCGCCCAAGCCCAAAACTGCTGTGCCGTTAGATATTACAGCTACTAAATTTCCTTTAGTTGTATATTTATAAACGTCATTAATGTCTTTAGCAATTTCTAAACACGGCTCTGCAACCCCAGGAGAATAGGCTAAAGATAGGTCTCTTTGTGTAGCATATTTTTTAGTTGGGATTACTTGAATTTTTCCTGGATGAGGATGGGAATGATATAATAAAGCGTCGCTTTTCTTGGTATTTTTATCCATTTGAATTTGAATTTAAAGATGTGCAAAGATAGAATTCTTAACCAAAAAAAAAGGTTTTAAATGGAGTCTTTTCAAAACACAAAAAGCTGCATCTAATGCAGCTTTAATTTATTTTTTTTGGTTTTACTGAGTGATATAAGAATTCAAATGATTGATTGTGTCCTTTTGTATTTCAATAATAGCTTTGACTACATCACTAATCGATATGATTCCTATCACCACATTATTATCCATCACGGGCAAATGCCTTATTTTTTTGGTATTCATTAATTCCATACAATAGTCTAAATTATCTGAAGGTTTGATGCAAATTACTTCGCTAACCATTATCTCTTTAACTAAAGTATCTTTTGATGACTTATCTTTCAAAACAATTTTACGAGCATAATCTCTTTCTGAAAGTATCCCTTTTAAAACAGTTTCCTCAATTACGAGTATGGCTCCAATATTTTTTTCACTCATTATAGTCAATGCTTCAAACACAGTATTTGTTGAAAGCACAGAATAAACTTCTTTTCCTTTTGAACTAAGAATTTGATTTACTGTCATAATTGTAAGATTTTATTAACCCTAAAGTTATGAAAATAATCATTCAAAGGGAAAAAATCTAATTACTAGTCGCTAAATATTCTTTAATATTGATTCCTTCTGGCAATCGACCTACGTTTTGCAATTTCAAAACGGCTAATTTTTGAGCGATCGTAATCGTTTCCTCAAAATCTTTACCCAACAATTGAGCATATAAAAAACCTGTCCAGAAAGCATCTCCCGCTCCGGTAGTATCTTTGATGTCATCAATTTGAGTGGCTTGTTGATGAAACATACCATGCACTTTATCCGACAGCACTACTCCATCTTTTCCTTTGGTCAAACAAATAGTTGACGCACCTAATTCATGAAAATAATCAAAAATATAATCTTCTGTTTTGGAAGCTGCAAAAAGACGGTAACAATCATCCTCGCTCAATTTTACAAGCGGATTAGTAGACAAATAATCTCTCAATACTCGTTTTGCTTCCTCTCTGTCAGGCCAAATACGTTCTGAAAAATTAATATCAATACTTGTTTGTAATCCAAGTACTTTTGCTTTTTTAGCACGTTCTATTATTGTCGAACGCGCTGGATTTTTACTTAATGCAAAACAAGTGGTATGGAAAATTTTAGCGCTTTCTAACAATTCGTCAGGAATTTGAGAGGTTAAAATTTGATAATCAGCCTCTCTGTAGGGAATAAAATCTGGTGTTCCAGTAGATTTAGAAACAAAAATTACTGAAGTTGGTTCCGTATCTGAACGTCTCAAATGAGAAGTTATAACATGATTATCCTTCAATTTTCTCACAATATATTCTCCTAATCCATCTTCGCCACAAGTAGCAACTAAAACTGAATTTAATCCTAAACGAGTAGCATTTACAGCTACATTAGTAGGAGATCCTCCCAGAAAACGGTGATAATCTTTGGTTCTATTAATTGATGTATTTACTTCATGGCCTATAAAATCAATAAGCACTTCACCTGCACAAATCAGGTCTACTGTTTTTTTCAATGATAACGTACTATTTAAAATTTGTATTTAATAATTTTAATGAGAATCCTTTTTGGTTTGTATTAACAAAGTACAAGCCGCCCCAATTAATAATAAAACACCAGCAAAACTAATTGCCAATCGAGCATCATTATTCAAGAAATTTTTAAGAATATATCCGAAGGTAATATTTTGAAAAATCATTGGAATAACAATCATCATATTAATTATTCCCATATAAACACCATAACGTTCTTTGGGAATATGATTTACAATTATTAAATACGGTATTCCCATCATACTGGCCCAACCTACACCATAACCAATAATGACAGCAAAAAACAAATACTCATTATGAATCGTTGGGAAAATCAAAAAACTGATTCCTGCCATGATCAAACACACAAAGTGAACTAATTTAGGACTGTATTTTTTGGCTAGTCTAGCCAAATAAAACGCAATTGAAAAAGTAATTACAAAGCCGAATGCTCCTATAAGACCATTCCATTCTACTGCGTTTTCATAAAGTGATTTGTTTTTTGGTGTAGCATCCCAAACCGAAAGCGCAATACTTTTGGCATTATTTTGCCAATAACACATTAAAGCGTACCACTGAAACAAATACACTAAAAACAATTGCCACATCACTTTGGGCATTTCTAAAACTGCTTTATAAATATCTATAAAAGGAGAAAAAATATTTAATGGCTCTGCTTTTAAACGCACTAATTCTTCTACTGTTGGTGGTATTTCAGGAGTTTTTTTCATACTCCACCAAATTGAAGTTATTGATAAAACAGATCCTAAGAAAAAGGAAGCATAAATCCAATTTGGTAATGCTCCTGTGTAACCCACGAAAACGATTGGAAATAAAAATAGTGAGATGTACGATAAAAATTGTCCAAAACCGGTAAAGAAACTTTGCGCCTGAAAACCTGTTGGTTGTTGTTCTTCATCCAATGTATCGGCTACAAAAGCTCTATAAGGCTCCATAGCAGTGTTGTTACCAACATCTAACAATAACAATAAACCGGCTGCCATCCATAGTGAGCTGCTGAAAGGGTAGAGTAATAAAGCTACACTACAAATCATTGCTCCTATGAAAAAATAGGGTTTACGTCGACCCCATCGTGGATGCCAAGTTTTATCACTCATAGCACCAATTATAGGTTGAATTATCAATCCAGTTAATGGACCTGCCAAATTCAAAATTGGGATTTGATCTGGGTTAGCTCCTAGAAAATCATATATTGGATTCACTGCACTTTGTTGCAGACCAAAACTATATTGAATGCCAAAAAAACCAACATTCATGTTAATAATTTGCCAAAAACTTAATTTCAATTTACTACTCATTTGGTTGATTTATTTGGTTAGTTTATAAAAGTAGACGTAAAATCTCAAATAAAAACCCTATTAAACCAAAAAACGTTTTAGCTAAAGGCGAAAACGTTTTCGAGTTATCGATAGGCACGCTTTTGCCCTACATCTTAATTAGTTGCAAAAGGAATGGTGACTTTAGTTTCCCATTCCAATTCATTGCCTCCATTAAATGGATTCGCAAGATAGTTTTCTAACACTTTAGAATCCAATTCTATATTTTCCTTTTTAGCATAATCCAATAAGGCAAACCAGGCTCTATCCGAAGTTCTAAAATTACCGAAATAAGTCGCTTTTAAACCTTTTTCAGGAGTGATAGTTTTGAATTTTACTTTTGGATTTGCTATAAATTTGGCGTCTTGAGGAATTGGAAAACAATAATTAAATTGCAAGGTTTCTTTGTCTTTGTTCCAATGTGTTACTTCAACAAAAGGCTTTCCAATAATTTTAATGTTATTTCTAAATAAATAACCTGTAATAACGGCATCATTAGCAATCATCGTTTGTGCTTTCTCTTGCATGACACTGCTTAAACTTATATAGGCAATATATGCTGGCGTTGATTCTCCTTCACCATCTATGCGTACTTTGAATGTTTTTAAATGCTCGTCTAGCCCTGACTTAAAATCTTTGACACGAGCAATCTGCTTTTCGCGGAATGGAGTTGCACTAAATGGCACTGTAATTCTATTATACCAACTATGATTCAAGTCTTTGACTCCTACTACAATTTTAGTAGTAGAATCTGATACTGAACTGAGGCTCCAAGTATAAATTAAATGTTCGTCTCCTTTTTTTAATTCTTGTTTAATAAAATCGAAATTTCTTGTTTCTATAACAGTGTAATTTTCAGCATTAGATTTGGACTTTACTGCAGCCCAATCTTCAATTCCCTGAAAAACAGTTCCAGTAGCTGTTTTAGCTTCAAAAGTAATCGTATAATCTGATTGTTTAAGTAAAAAATACCAAGCAATAAAAGCGATTATAATAACAAAAATGGATCCTTTAATTTTAGTGTTCATTGTACTTATTTATTTTATTTTGTTTTAAAAAAGTTGAGTTTAGTGTTGATGTATTTTCCGAGTTCAGTTCCTTGAAGAACTCCATTCTCAATCGCTGCTCTATAATGAATCCCGCCATATAGTCTACTCATTGAGGCTTCTGAAGCAGCTTGTTGAAATGATTTGAAATTTCTTTTTGGCAAACCAAAAGGTATTTCTGAATCATCGGTGTAACTGAAATTATCGCCAAATATTGATGTCAAAATAACCGACGAGCAAGAAGAAACTACCGAATGTCCGCTAGTATATTCTGGGAATGGAGGCGTTTGTAACTGCGGTTTCCAATCTTCGTCAATATATAAGTTAATATAGGTTTCTGGACGAATGACATTCGTTCTATACTTTTCATGCCAACAACTGATAAAACTTTCAAATATCCCAATTGATGTTTTTGTAAATGTAAAAACAGTGGTTTCAAAATCTGATTTTGTTTTCTTTAATGCAATTTTCGAAATATTAATCCAATGCGCATCGGGGGTGTTTTTCTTTTTTGCAAACATCATATGACCTTGTGTAACAGTAGCATAGGGGTTGCAATCCCAAAAAGTTGCAATTGCTGATTCTTCAGGAATTTCCTTCGACATAGCATTTTCAATTGCCAATAGCTTTTCAGTCATTTTATTTCCTACATCATAAGTCTCTTTGGCTTCTTTATAAAACAAAGAATTCTTGTCAGTAGAAAAGGGATGTGGTGCTTTTGGCTTGAATTGGGCAGCAGAGTCCATCACTAAAGTTCTAATTGTTCCCCAATGTGGTTCAACTCCATCCATATAGGCAGGAGGAGTAGGTTGCCATCTAGCTGGTTGATCCGTATGCACTGAAAACTTTGGAAAAGTTCTTGACTGCTTGTAATTATCTTTTCCCATCCAAATTTTAATTCTATCCACTACTTTTAAGGCATACTCTTTAGTTACTTCAAATTCTTTTTTATTTTCAGAACTCCATTTTTCATACAAGCTGTCTCTGTATTTCTCCAATGCTTGTTCTGAAAAAATTAATTGTTTACTCACTTCCATATGAGCAATTAAAGCGGCTAATTTTTGATTCACTCCGCTTTTGGCATCCAAAACTGGAATTGAATCAAGACCGTTTAACTGCCCTTGAAGGCTTTCGAACTTGTTGCTATTTTGCGCAATAATTTCGTAAGCAGCTACATTAGGGTAGACATAAATCCTACTCGCAACTGGTGGAGAAAAAATATCATGCACCATAATTCCAGTTACTGTATCTACCGCAGCACAATAATCATCGGTAGTTACCACTATGGGTTGGTCTTTTTTACAAGCGCTAAAAAGAACCAACAACAATCCCAAAAGAGTAATTTTAATTTTCATATTATTTATTTTGAGGCAGCTCATATACTTCTGCTTTTTTATTATTAATAGTTACCAAAAGGTGTTTTTTTCCATTGAACTGGATGATATCTAAATGGCGCACCGCTTTTTGTGATAAATCGATTCCAATTTGGTTACCTAAATAAATCATTTTATGATTTTTGATTAAAGCCCCTGAAAAACCATCAAACCTACTGTGATAAGGAGTTACTCCAAAATAATTTCCGGCAGCAAAAACCTCGTTCTTTCCATCGCCATCAAAATCGGATTGTACAAAACTTGTAATTGGACTAACCTGCATTTTATTAGAAAAAGGCAAAAAAGTAAATTTTCCTTTATCGTTTCTCAAATATCCCGACTTCAAATTATGAACTTCAAAGTAAGCTGCTTTATCTAATAATGTTAGATCAAAAATTTCTTCTACTTTTTTTCCTGCAAACGATTTGTAATTATTGAACTTTTTCTTCAACATACCACTAAATTCGTCTACTAATTCGTCTAGCCCCATTGTAGGGTAATAATTGCCTTTCTTTTCTATGGCAACAATTGTTTCAAACGTTCCATTGGTATCAAAATCATCATAATACATCTTCATTGGAAACTCTTTTGATGCTTTGAATTTGGAATTCATACCCCAATTTCCCAACAAATAATCCTGATCGCCATCTTGATCAATATCAAATGAAGTAATAGATTGCCACAAACCGTTTTGATTTTCTGGCAATACGCTTTCTGTAACTTCTTTGAAATTGCCTTTACTATTAGCAAAAAATTTGGGCTTCATCCATTCACCAACGACAATTAAATCGAGATTTCCGTCCTTATTAAAATCGGAAACAACGGCATCTGTAACCATCCCAATACTCGAAAAAGTAGTTGCTTGTACGATTGTAAAAACGCCATTTTTATTGTTTAATAAATAACAATCCGGCATTTTCCCGAAACTATTATATTTAGAATTGCTTCCAATAAATACATCCAAATCACCGTCTTTATCGTAATCAATTGTTTTAACCACCGAGGCATTCATTGCCTTTGTATCTGGAAAAGTTGATTTAGTTAACGTATTTCCTAAATACAATCTATGAACTAAATCTGCCGCGAATTGCCCACTTCCAGAAGCTACAATTAAATCATTTTGTCGATCGCCATTGAAATCTGCAATTACTGCTGAGGCATCTTCATAAATTGAATCGGAAAGAATAGAAACAAAATTCTTTTTGGTATACCCTTTACCATTTTGAAGGTAAATTGCGGCTTGTTTTCCTTGTGCTCCTCCAAAGAAAAGATCACTTTTTCCATCATTATTTATATCCCCAACAACCATAGCCGGTCCCCGATCGGAACGTTGGTATGGAATTAATTTTTGTGCTGTAAAATCAATAAAATCATTTTCTTGGTGTACAAAATCAATTCCTAGATTAGTAACTGACTTTTTGAAAATTGGCAATACAACAGGATGTAATCTGGAGTAATTAAATGTTTTGCTAGTCTTGTTATGTTGTACCGTTAGTGTTTGATTGGTTTTAACCTTTTTCAGTGTTTGGTATGTTTTATCTGGCCAAATAATTTGTATTGAGTCTACCTGAGTAGTATTTCCATAACCAAAATGAACTATTGGTTCGGAACTGGATTGAAAGCCACGTGTCGTTTGAATGTCCTTAAATTGCTTTTGTCCTTTGACATACGAAATTACTTTGGCACCAATTCCAAACGTATTTTTACCTTCAAAACGCAATTTTACTTTTAAATAATTTGCTTTTTCATTTGTTGTATTGATATAAATGGATGCGACACTATTCAAATTATTAGTTACTATATCTAAGTCCCCATCATTATCCAAATCGGCATAGGCGCCACCATTAGAAATAATAGAATCGTTTTCAATCCATTCTCCTGAACGGTCTTTAAACTGGATGTCTTTAGACCCTTGAAACACATAATTCGAAACGTTGGCCAAGGGCATTTTTTTCAAAGCTTGTTTGTCCAAAAGTTTGGTCGAGTTTAACTTAGTTTTTATACTTGAATTAGAATAGTATTTGATATAATCCAGATCGTTTGGTCGTTTTGGAATTCCGTTACAGACAAAAATATCTTGTTCTCCATCTTGATCATAATCGGCGAACAATGTACTCCAACTCCAGTCAGTAGCTGCTATACCGCTCAATAGCGCCGTTTCTGTAAAATGCTTTCCTCCTTGATTAATTTGCAACATATTACGAGTATACTGATAATGGTACCCTAATTTCTCTGTACGGTACTTCAGCATTTGGGGATTGTCATCACCCGCAGATGATTTCAAAGCGGTTTCGTCTTCAGGAAGCATGTCTAATGTCATCAAATCTGGAAATCCATCATGATTAATATCGGCAGCATCAACACCCATAGAGAATCGACTTGTATGCCCAAAATAATTCTTCATGCTTTCGGTAAAGGTACCATCGCCGTTATTCAAATAGTAATAATCATCTTCGTGAAAATCGTTACAAATATAAATATCAGGGTTGCCGTCCAAATTGAAATCAGAAACTGCAATTCCTAAACCATAACCATTAGCACCTCCAAAAATTCCTGCTTTTTCGCTAACATCCACAAAATGACCGTTATTATTTTGGAATAATTTGTCGCCGCTTTCGTAACTTCTTTTATTTCGAATAGCAGCCTTACCATACGAAGATTCAGAGTGAATTGCATGATTTAACAAATACATGTCCAAGTCACCGTCAGTATCATAATCAAAAAAGGCAGCCGATGTGCTATAGTTGTCTAAATCCAGTCCATATTCAGCAGCACTTTCTGTAAATGTATTGTCTTTGTTGTTGATGTACAATTCGTTGTGGCCTTCAAAACCATTAATTCCTACTACAGCACAAACATAAATATCCAAATATCCATCACCGTTGACATCCGCCATTACAGTACCTGTATTCCAATCACTTTTGCCTTCAACACCCGCTTTTATAGAAATATCATCAAATTTGTTCTCACCTTGATTCAGGTACAATTTATTTTTACCTTGGTTAGAGGTAAAATAAATATCTACCAAACCATCATTATTGATATCACCTAATGCTACTCCGCCACCATTATAGTAATACAGATAATCTAGAATAGAAATCCCTTTAGACTCATCCAATTGATTCACAAACTGCACCTTGCTTTCGTCAGAGGACAATTTGTCAAACAATTGATTTTCTTTTTTGGAACAGCCAATAATAATTAGTGAGGCTATAATTATTTTGGTGAAATTATTCATGGATAGTAAACAGTTTAGGTGAGCCATTATTCACTACTGCTATAAATGAAGCTGTTTTGTTTTTAGTTCGAATAGGTTTCATCTTTTGTACTTCTCCAGTAATAAATAGCCCTGATTTTGGATACGACACTACGCTAAATTTCCCTTTTTTATTACCCAATAAAACACTTCCGTGACTGGCATCCAAACGACCAAATTGTGGTTTGAATTCGTATTGGTTTCCACCCAGAATAATGTCTAATATACCGTCTTTATTGATATCTAAAACACAAAAAGTGTTTACAGTTGACAATTGCACTTCTTGAGGCATGACTTGAATTTCAAATTGTCCTTTTCCTTTGTTTATTGCGATTATACTTTCTTGAATGACTGCGGTTTTCTGTAAAGAATTAGTAATCAACTCTGGCGAAAAAATCTCTTGAACTGATTTCTTAGCATAATCGCCATAACTCAGGTTTTTCTTTTTAATAGACGGAATTTGTTTAGCTAATTCTTGCTTCAAATTAATTGGCATGTCTTTTCCGTCAATTGTTCGCGTGGTAATTTGTTCAATAGTGCCATTACTATCAAAGTCATTAGTAAACAAACGCATTGGGTTTTTGGCCGTTGCTTTATACGATGTATTAGTCCCTTTATTACCTAAGATGAAATCTTTTTTACCATCATTGTTCAAATCTACACATTGAACCGAATTCCAAAAACCGCTGTACTCAGTCAGATTCGATTTAAAAATAGCCAAGCGTCTTCCTGAATTTTTGAAAATTTGCGGCGCCATCCAATCACCAACAATTACTAAGTCTTTCTTATTATCATTATCAATATCCTCCCAAACCGCATCGGTAATCATTCCTGTAGTATTAAGTTTGAAAGCCTTTTTATCAATTACATTGGTAAAATTTCCTTTCCCGTCGTTTTCTAATAGCAGGTGTTTCGGATCAATTCCATAAACGCCAGGAGTACTTCTGCTTCCAACAAAAATGTCCACATCTCCATCTTGATCAAAATCGTAAGGAGCTATAACCGAAACATTCGTACTTGCTGAAGGAATTGATGTCATAGATTTAGTAAACATTCCTTTTCCATTATTCAAATACAAACGGTTTTTAAAATTCTCTGGACTGGTTCTTTCATTACCACCTGAGCCTACCACTAAATCCAAATCACCATCACCATCAACGTCTAAAAAACTCGCAGCAGTATCTTCAAAACTAGCATCTGCTTCCAAAGCGAATTGATTCGTTACGCTAAAATTATTTCCTTTATTAGTATATATTTTTCCTGATTGACCTTTGGCTCCGCCAATAAACACATCTTCATTCCCGTCTCCATTAATATCACCAACAGCTAAAGAAGGTCCTTCTTGAGAAAGCATTTTTGAGATCAATCCTTCATAATCGAAATCGATAAAATCATTTTCTTTATGAGCTAGCCAATTGGATTTAACTTCTTTTAAAAGTGGTGTTGAAACAGTATTTTTAAAAATATAATCTTTGTTAGCATTCGCAATGGACAAATTGATTGTAGTATTTAATGCTACTTTTTTAATGCTTTGGGTTTTACCATTTGGCCATATTACTTGCAAAGAATCAATTTTTTTAGTCCCTATACCAAAAGTCATCACATAATCTACCGATGATTGAAATCCTCTTGAAGGAATTAATTCTTGCCGAATAACTTCTTTACCAGAAAATAATTCCACAATACCTCCAACAGCAAATCTATTTTTAGTACCTCCTTTTAGCTTCACTTTCACAAAATGATTGGCTTTATTTTTTTCTGAATTATTTCGGAATACAAAGGATTCCATATTCACATTATTAACCACTAGATCTAAATCGCCATCATTATCCAAATCACCATAAGCCGCTCCATTAGAAAAACTTGGCGTATCCAATCCCCAATTGGTTGCGTTATTAGTAAAGCTTAAGTTAGCATTATTTTTAAATGCATAATTAGGTATTGGAGTACTTGGCATTTTAGCAATAATAGTTTCCATATCATCTTTAACTCCAGTTATTACCATTTTTTGCATTAATTCATTGGCAAAAAAGTCCATAAAATCTTGATTAGTCAAATCGTGATAAATACCATTACACACATAAATGTCTTTATATCCATCATTATCCATATCAAAAATTAGTGCACCCCAACTCCAGTCAGTTTTACCTACACCGGCAAAATTGGCAATTTCAGTAAAATGAGTTCCGTTATTAATTTGCAATGCATTTGACATGTACTGATTAAAAAAATCCATGTTCAGCTTTCTGGTTAATAAGTCGTAATTGTCAAAACTAGTAGTTGTTTTTAAACGTTCGTCACCTTCAGGCAACATATCTGTAGTAAATATATCCGCTTTTCCATCGTTATTAATATCGGCTAAATCAGCGCCCATAGATGCTTGACTAATATGCGTTGCCCAAGTTTGAATCTGTTCTGAAAAAGTTCCGTTTTTATTGTTGATGTACAAATAATCTCTTTCATAAAAATCATTGGATACATAAATATCTGGGTACAAATCGCCATTGACATCCCCCACAGTAACTCCTAATCCAAAACCAATCAAACTGCCGTATATACCTGAAACTTCACTTACATCAACAAATTTCCCATTATCATTACGCAGTAATTTATCGCCACCCCCTTTTAAAATATCGGCTACTTTCCAGTCCTTATCACGCAATTCTCTTTTATTGGAATAGTTCAAAGAACTCACTGGAATAAAACTATTATTTAAAATATAACAGTCCAAATCACCATCTTTATCATAATCAAAAAAGGCAGCATGCGTTGTGATTCCTGTATCTGCCAAGTTATACTCAGCAGCTTTTTCAGTAAATGTGTTATTTTTATTATTGATATACAATTGGCTTTTTCTAACCGCATCAATATTATTTCCTGCATCCAAAACATAAATATCCAAGAAACCATCGCCGTTAATGTCCACCATTACTACTCCGGTTGACCACGCTTTTTTAGCTAGAATCCCAGATTTTATGGTAATATCGTCAAATTTAAAATCACCTTTGTTTAGGTATAATTTATTTGAACCTTGATTTGATATAAAAAAAACATCTGCCAATCCATCATTATTAATATCGCCTATAGCAACGCCTCCCCCATTATAAAAATTACGGTATTTGAAGATGTTCATGTTTTCTCCATTTTTTACCTCATTTTTGAAATCAATACCCGTTTGAGAGGGGTCTAATTTGGTAAATAAAGAATCCGAATTTCCTTTTGAACAACTCGCTAAAACAGATATAAGAACAATAAAAAATAGGCGATACAACATAGCAAATAGCTGTTTAATTTTAAAACAATAGTAGGGAGCAATTTATGGAAAAAGGAGTAGATAAAAAAATTAAAAACAGCTTAAATTGTGGTCTTTTCTGGTGAAATTACATAAAAAAAAGAGCCTTAAAAAGGCTCTTTAATAAATGAGGAGGGTAATTACCCTCCTCATTATAATAAATCAAAATACAATTACTAGTAACCAGAATTTTGAGTCAAATTTGAATTAAACAATGCCTCAGCAGGAATTGGATATAAAACATATTTCTTATCAGAAGTATATGGTTTTAAACCTCTAGCACCAAGGAATTTTCCGAAACGAATAGCATCGTTTCTTCTCCAACCTTCCCACCATAATTCTCTACCTCTTTCAGCATAAATACCATCCAAAGTAGCAGCAGCAGCGGTAACGCCAGATCTTGCAGCTAACTGAGACATAATAGTCCCAACTGTTCCTGAACCACCTCTAGCAATTGCTTCAGCTTTCATTAACAAAGCATCTGCATGACGCATCAAGACTAAGTCATTGTCTGGTTGACCTAGATTATCTGCATCTGGAATGTACTTAATACCACGAACACCAGCAGTTTCAAGTGTTTTCCCTGAAGTAATCAAAGTAAGAGCAGAAGTAAAATCCATTGGATTATTGTTTCTGTCTTTCAATGCATTTGCAGCACTTACAACTCCGTTTTTATACATTTGCCCTTCTAAGAAACCAATACCTTTACCATTTTTATCAACAGTGTAAGCATATCCTGGAACAGCGTAGTGTGCACGATTGTCAGCAGCATTAAATGTGCTGTAATAATCTGCTACAGTAGAAAATCCATTCCATCCGTCTGGAGTTTGGTTGTAGTGATTACACATTCTCCATTTAGACTGCATTCCACCACCATCTCCACCTTTGTTATTTTTTGAAGAAAAAATAATTTCAGATGAAGTATTGTTGTTTGGAGAAAAGTTCAACCAATAGTTAGATGGTAATGTATTTACATTTGAAATAGCATCTACATTTTGAACTACTTTAGTCATATCAGCAGCAGCGAATGTGTATGGCCCTGCTGGGTCAGCAGCAGTAAATACCGCTTTGTTCAAATAGAATTTAGCCAATAAGAAATGAGCCGCATCTTTGTTAGCAATACTTGCATCATTAGCTGTTCTTGCTGGTAAAGTACCAACAATAGCCTCTAATTCTTTAATGAAAAATTCTGTTGCCTCAGTACGTGTCCATACTTTAGGATCGTCAGTTAAAGCTGAACCTGCTGGTCTGTAAGGCGCTTGTCCAAACAAATCCACTACAGTATAATAGTACCATGCACGTAAAAAACGAGCTTGAACTACTTCAGAAGCTGTACCTCCATTTTCAATGATTAAATTACATTTGTAAGCATTAGACAATAAAGAGTTCCACGCATTACGAACTTCTGGATGATCAGGAGCCCAAGTGTGTGTATGGATTTGTCTCCAAGCACCATTATCATCCCAGTCACCTCCACGCGTTGGTCCAACCATCGCGTCAGTTGACATTTCATCCATTGCATACACACCACCTTGCCCGTTGAAGTCTCTCAACCCCTCATAAGCAGATTGTAATGTAGCAGATGTGTTTACTGTACCTCCAGCAGAGGAAGCATTGGGAACACCATCTAAGATTTCTTCATCTAGATTTGTACAACCAATACTAAAAGAAGCTATACCTAAGTATAAAAATCCTTTAATTATATTATTTCTTTTCATGATTAAAAGTATTAAAATGTTACATTAAGACCTAAAGCAAAAGCTTTTGAACGTGGGTAAGACAAATAGTCAATACCTGCAGAAGGCACTCCATTTAATGATTTATCAGTGTTTACCTCAGGGTCAAATCCAGAATAGTTAGTAAACAACAATAAGTTTTGACCGTTTACAAAGAAACGTGCTGATTTAATTTTCATTTTGTCTAAGGCAGCACCTGTAAAAGTATATCCAAAAGTCAAGTTACCCATTCTTAAGAAATCTCCTTTTTCTAGGTACTTAGTAGATGGAGAGTTAGGATCTCCAGCATCTTGCGGAGAAGTAGCTACACTAGCAGGTACATTTCTACCACCATTGAAAGCTCCTTTAAAGAAGTAGGCATTAGCCGTATTGTTATACAAATAGTGACCAAAAGCTCCGTAGAAAGAAACAGCAGCATCAAAGTTTTTGTAAGCTACATTTGTAGAGAAACCTAAGTTCATTTTTGGTAAACCTTGTTTTCCAACTAATTTTTTAGCAGCTAAACCTAAACTAGCATCGGCACCAGCAGCATCGGCATAGATAGAAGCTCCTGCAGCGTCGTAACCTCTAAACTCATACATATAGTAGCTGTAAATTGGTTCGTTGTTAGTTACAACTTGCGAAAAAGCACCAGTTAAACCTTGACCATTCAAACCACCTGCTTGGATAAATCCAGCAAAGTTTTCCATTGTATTAGACAAGAAAGAAGCGTTTGCCGAGATATCCCAAGTCAATTTATCCGTATCAATCAATTTGTAATTAGCACTAATCTCAACACCATTATTAATTAAGTTTCCTGGCAAATTCACAAAACGTGGAGATGGTGGTCCTGGCTGAGAAGCAGCAGCAGGTACTGGGAAAATTAAGTTTTCAGTATCTCTCATGAAATAATCAACAGAACCTGTTAATCTGTTATTCAATAAAGCAAAGTCTACACCAAGACCTGAAGATGTAGTAGTTTCCCACTTCAAATCTTCGTTAGCATTGGTATCAACATTTAACGATCCATTGTTTCCATAAGAAGCTCGAGCTACAGCAGAGTTAACAGCAAACTCTTGGTTACCTGTAATACCATAGTTAGCTCTCAATTTAATGCTGTTTACTAAACCAGCTTTGTCTTCAAATACTTTGTATCCTAATCCTACTGCAGGGAAAGAACCGTATTTGTTATTAGCCCCTAACTTAGTAGAACCGTCAGCACGAAAAGAAGCTGTAATCAAGAACTTTTTGTATAAAGTTGCATTCGCTCTACCAAAGAAAGATTGTAATTCGTTTCTGTTTCTGAAAGAAGACGCACGAAATTCATTTTGCAAACCTCCTTCGATGTTATCGATTAGGTTAGTTTGTTTTGGATCAAAACCTCTAGCAGAGAAGTTGCTTCCGTTAACAGTGTAATCATAGTAAGAATAACCTGCTAAAGCATCAAAGATAAAGTTATCATTGAATGTTTTGTTGTAATTCAAAGTATGCTCAAAAGTTCTGTTCAATCTTTCAATTTGAGTAACACCAGCTTGACCAAATTTAACTACAGAAGAACCTGGAGCAGTTGCTTGTGCAACGTTTTGAATTTGAATACCTGGAGATAATTGAGATTTTCTAGTAGAATTAGAAGTTTCCATACCAAATAAGAACTGGTAGTTCAAATTATCGTTGATTTTTAAAGTAGATTTAATACTAGCTAACAATTTGTTAGTGTTAGTATAATCAGTATAAGCATCAGACAACAAGACTGGATTCAAGAAAGAGTTGTTAATTCCAGTTCCACCATTTGGTGACATATTATAAGAACCATCTGTATTAGTTATTCTATCAGTAGGGTTCCAGTACATTGCAGCACCAATTAAGTTACCAATGAAACCTGCATCATTTGAAATCAAAGCAGCCTGATCTCTCAAACTTGAATAATTTACTTTAGTATCAATTTTCAAATTACCTCCGAAGAAATCGTTTGAGTTATTTAATGCAAATGTGTATTTATCTAAACCTGTTTTGTTAACAATACCTTCCGTATTAGAAGCACCGATAGACACACGTGTAGATGAATTTTCAGTTGATTTAGTAAACGATACGTCATGATTTGAAGAAAATGCATTTCTCATGATTGCATCTTCCCAGTTATAACTTCTAGAACCGTTATCTTTTCCACCGTTAGCTACGAATTCATCCGCAGACATTAACTCTAAATTACTAGCCAATGAACTGAAAGTAAATGAATTAGAATAGGTTAATTGTGGTTCTTTAGATTTTGATTTTTTAGTAGTAATAACTACAACACCATTTGCTCCACGAGAACCATAGATAGCAGTAGAAGACGCATCTTTTAAGATAGTCAAACTTTCAATATCATTTTGATTGATAAAGTTCAATGGGTTTCTTGCAGATTGACTTCCTAATCCAACATCATTTCCTGGAGAAACATCACCACCATCCAAAGGCACACCATCGACAACGATAAGTGGTCCATTTCCTGAACGAATAGATGAATTACCACGAATTCTGATGCTAGCAGCAGCTCCTGGCTCACCACTTGACTGTGTTACTTGAACACCAGCAACCTTACCTCTTAATAAATCAGCAGGGTTAGGCGCTCCAACATTGTCAAAGCTTTTAGAACTCAATTGATCAACTGCACCAGTTGCATCTTTTTTCTTCACAGAACCGTAACCAATTACGACTACTTCTTTCAATTCTGCTGAATCTTCTTTTAAAGTAATATTTACATTACTTTTTCCTGCTACATTTACTTCTTGTGTTTTAAGACCAATGTAACTAAAAACTAAAACTGCATTTGAGCCAACGTTTTTGATTGTAAATTTACCATCAAAATCAGTTTGTGCTCCATTTTTTGTTCCTTTAACTAATACAGAAGCCCCTGGAAGAGGTCCACTAGCATCGGATACGGTACCTGACACATCTTGCGAGTACGTCAAACTTGTACATAGCATGGTTAAGAAAACCATCAAGCCTTTTAGTAGACTATTTTTCATACGTAATAAATAAGTTGGTTAATAAATGGTTTGTTTTAAATATTGCTTCAAACATACTATTAATTTTGTGATAATATTAAGATTAAGTAAACTATATCGTTTTCGGAGCATCGAAAACGTTTTCGATTTAAAAATAGATACCCTAAAAAAATAAGGATAAAAATTTGATATTTTTAAAAAAATACCATAAAAAAAACTAATAATGTAACAATTAATCTATTATGTTAAATAATTGATGATGTATTCCTAGTAAAATACTAATAATTAAAAAAATAATGCGAATAATGTAATAAAAGTAAATTCCTATAATTTAAAAATAATTGTATTAAAAAAATAAAAAAGATTTTTTAAACAGAAATATTATCATATTTGGTTAGTAGTTAAATAAAACAAAGAGTTCGATAACGTTTTCGGGAAGATTTACCCTCTTAAAACTATAAAATAAATTAACTAGAAATTAAACTATACTATTTTTAACAACTAAAAAATGAAAAATGAAGGATAAGAATAATGTAAAGGTAAAAGTTAGTTTGTTTTTAGGAGTGTTGTTAGCAGTATCAACTTTTGCTCAAGAAAAAATTGATTCAAAATATATAATTAACAGTAACTCTTCTCAATATTACAAAGAACCGCACAGGCCCCAATTCCACTTCTCGCCAGAAAAAAAATGGATGAACGATCCTAACGGGATGTTGTATTACAAGGGAACTTATCATTTATTTTATCAGTACTACCCAGAAGATATTGTCTGGGGACCCATGCACTGGGGACATGCCACCAGTACTGATTTAATCCATTGGAAACACCAAAAAATCGCTTTATTCCCTGATGAATTGGGCTACATTTTTTCGGGAAGTGCAGCAATGGATTTGAATAATTCGTCTGGTCTTGGAACCAAAGAAAACCCTCCAATGATCGCTATTTTTACCTATCACAATATGGAGTTTGAAAAAGCAGGAAAAATTAACACTCAAACTCAAGGATTAGCGTATAGTTTAGACGAAGGAATTACTTGGAAAAAATATGAAGGAAACCCTATTATTAGTAATACATCACTAAAGGATTTTAGAGATCCGAAAGTATTTTGGAATGATACAATTAAAATGTGGAACTTAGTTTTGGTTGCAGGAGATCGAACGCAATTTTATACTTCTGGCAATTTACTTCAATGGAAGTTGGAAAGTGAGTTTGGTCAAACATATGGCGCCCATGGGGGTGTTTGGGAATGTCCTGATCTATTCAAACTAAAAGTAAATGGCAGTCAAGAGGAAAAATGGGTGCTGATAGTAAGCATTAATCCGGGTGCGCCCAATGGTGGATCGGCAACTCAATATTTCGTGGGCGATTTTGACGGAAAATCGTTCAAAACGAATCAAAAAGATACAAAATGGGTAGATTATGGAACGGACAATTATGCTGGTGTTACTTATAATGATGCTCCTAATGAACAACGCCTCTTTTTAGGGTGGATGAGTAATTGGAATTATGCCCAAAAAACACCAACCATCAATTGGCGAAGTGCAATGACTTTACCCAGAACGCTTTCACTATCATCTATCAACGGAGATTATGTTTTACAAAGTACGCCTGTTGAACAATTCAATAAGCTATTGACTACAGACTTCTATAAGAACAATATTGAAATTAAAAAAGGAAAGGAAAAAACGTTTGAATATAAAAATTTAAACCAATCACAAATTCATTTTTCAGCAGAAAATAAAAACCTTAAATTGATTTTTTCCAACGATGTAAATGACTCTCTCGTTTTAGAATATGATTCAATAAATAAATTGTTTTCTGTTGATCGACGTCTTTCTGGTAAAGTAGATTTTGAAAAAAGTTTTGGCGAAAAAGTTCACACAACTTCAACTGCTAATTTAATTTCGGAAACTATTGATTTTCAAATAATTTTAGATTGGTCTTCCATTGAAATTTTCCTAAACGGAGGAGTCTACTCTTTTACAGAACAAATTTTTCCGAATCAACCTTACAATAAGCTTACAATTCAGTCAACTGAAAATCAAATAATTAAAAACACAAAAATTCAATCTGTAAAAGGAATTTGGTAAAATAGTATCTTTCAAAATTATAATTAACGCAACCACAAAAACTATATAAAATGAAAAATAAAAAAATTCTCTACTGGTCCATAATAGTAGCTCTAGCCGGGTTCTTATTTGGTTTTGATACTGTTGTGATTTCGGGAGCCGACAAACAATTGCAGCAATTATGGGGGTCTTCTGATTTGTACCACGGATTAGTAGTAATGTCGTCAGCGCTTTGGGGAACGGTTATTGGGGCATTATTTGGTTCTTATCCTACCAATATCTTAGGTAGAAAAAAGACGCTAATTATCATTGGATTATTATTCTTTATTTCGGCTATTGGAACTGCTTTTGCAAATGATTCAATCTTTTTTGCCGTTTTTCGTTTCCTTGGAGGAATAGGAATCGGAGCTTCTACAATTGCAGCACCTACCTATGTGTCTGAAATTGCGCCTGCAAAAGACAGAGGAAAATTAGTAGCCTTGTACCAATTCAATATCGTTTTTGGTATACTTATCGCCTTTACTTCTAATTTTTATTTGCAAGATATTGGCGAAAATTCTTGGCGATGGATGTTAGGAATTCAAGCATTTCCGGCTTTTGTGTACACAATATTGGTTTTTGGAATTCCTGAAAGTCCACGATGGATTTTTGAATACAAAAAAGACAGAGCGCAAGCGATTTCGATTTTAAAACAAATCAACACTGATGCTCAAGCTGAAGAAGAAATGACCGCTATTGAAAGAGAAACTACCCAAGAAGTCAAAAACGAATCTATTTTTATGAAAAAATACAGAAAACCATTATTGTTGGCTTTCTTTATTGCGTTTTTCAATCAACTTTCAGGCATTAACGCCTTTTTATATTATGCACCACGTATTTTTGAATTAGCTGGATTAGAAAAATCCGCTTCATTCTTAAGCAGTATTGGTATTGGAGTAATCAACTTATTGTTTACCATGGTTGGTATTTCTTTAATTGATAAATACGGTCGCAAAACCTTGATGTATATAGGATCTGTTGGGTATATTGTTTCATTAGGATTAGTAACCACTGCCTTTTATTTTGAATGGAAAGGCATGGCAGTCCCGCTGTTTTTCTTTTTGTTCATTGCCTCGCATGCTATTGGTCAAGGAGCGGTAATTTGGGTTTTCATATCCGAATTATTCCCGAATAAACTTAGAGCTGCGGGTACTTCTTTCGGAACTTCTGTTCACTGGGTTTTAGCTGCTTTAATCCCATCGTTCATCCCGTTTTTATTTAAAGAAATTGGCACTACAACGGTATTTGCCGTTTTCTGTTTAATGATGGTGTTTCAATTGCTTTGGGTAATTTTTAAAATGCCAGAAACAAAAGGAAGAACATTGGAAGAATTGTCAGAAAGTTTATCTAATTCAGACAAAAATTTATCTCATTAATTTTAAATCATGTCTAAAAAAATAGCTTGTTTTGGCGAGGTTTTATTTGACGTTTTTCCAACCCATAGAAAAATTGGTGGAGCACCACTAAATGTTGGATTACGAATGGCCTCTCTTGGGATTGATACGCAAATTATAAGCCGTATTGGACAGGATAAAATTGGGAATGAATTACTTGATTTTGTTACACAAAATGGCGTAAATACCGGATCTATTCAAATAGACGAAACTTTTGCCACTGGTGAAGTGCTCGTTCAATTAGACAATAAAGGATCGGCGTCTTATACCATCAATTATCCGGTGGCTTGGGATAAAATTGAAGCAACTCCTGAAGCTAAAGATGTGGTAGTTAATGCCGACGCTTTAGTTTTTGGTAGTTTGGCTTGTCGGGATAACACCTCTTACCAAAGCTTATTAATCCTTTTAAATTTATCTAAATACACCATTTTCGATGTGAATTTAAGAGCTCCTTTTTATACCAAAGAATTACTTTTAGACTTAATAATCAAAGCTGATTTTATCAAATTTAATGATGATGAATTATATGAAATCAGTGAATATTTGGGTTCTCCTTTTCATTCTTTGGAACAAAACATTCGATTTATTGCTGAAAAAACCAACACTAAACATATTTGTGTTACTAAAGGAAGTCACGGAGCAGTTTTACTATATGATAATCAATTGTTTTACAATAGTGGCTACAAAATAAATGTGGTTGATACAGTAGGTGCTGGAGATTCGTTTTTAGCAGGATTGTTAGCTCGATTATTGAATGGGACATCCCCACAAAAAGCAATAGATTTTGCCTGTGCTTTAGGTGCATTAGTAGCGCAAGAGGCGGGTGCTAACCCTAAAATTTCAGCCAAAGCAATAAGTGAATTTATGAAGTGATTTTGCCTTAATTTAAATAACAAATGTTCACTTATTTTTTATGAACTGATTTGGGTTTTTGAAAATAAAAATGGAAGCCTTTTAATGATGATCACTTACGATAGTTAAATATATTATATTCTCTCTTATTTATTATTTTAGACAAAATAAAGTTCTGATTTAAAAAAAATGAATATCTTGGCTTTGTCAGAAAATATACTTCCATGCTATTTGTAAGCTACAAATACATAAACGGAAATTAATGTAAGTATTTCCAAATCAAAAGTCAATGAAAAACATTACTCTTAAAGAAATAGCAACCACACTAGGGATTTCTATAACGACCGTTTCGAAGGCGCTAAAAGATTATTCCGATGTAAGTGAAAAAACTAAAAAAGCTGTCAAAGAACTGGCTGAAAATTTGAATTACACCCCAAATAGTTTTGCCGTTAATTTAAGGACAAAAGAATCAAAAACTATTGGTTTAATAGTTCCTGAAGTTACCCACCACTTTTTCTCAAACATTATCAAAGCAATAATCAATGCCGCAGAAAAAAATGGCTATTTAGTAATTATATTACAATCCAATGAAAGTCTTGAATTAGAGAAAAAACAAGTTGAATTATTGATAAACAAAAGAGTGGATGGAATATTAATTTCGTTATCAAATGATTCCAATAACGATTCTCATATTCAAGATATCATAAAAAGAAATATACCATTAGTGATGTTTGACAAAATTGCCAAATTATCAAACTGTTCTAAGGTAGTAATTGATGATCAAAAAGCAGGTTTTGATGCCACACAACATTTAATTGACAAAGGTTGTAAAAAAATTGCACACATCCGAGGGCCTTTAAATCCTCAAAATTCTATTGATCGCTATTTAGGTTATAAAAAAGCATTAGAAAAAAATAACATCCCTTTTAATTCGAAATTAGTTTATACTTGTGAAAAAGTAACTTTTGATGAGGGAATGCTTTTTACTAAACAACTAATTGAAGAGCACCCCGATGTTGATGGAATTTTTGCCATAACTGATTTAGTTGCTGTTGGAGCTGTTGCTTACTGTAATGAACTAAAAATTAATGTCCCAAACGACATTAAAATTATAGGATTTAGCAATTGGTTTATGTCACAAGTAATTACACCTAAATTAAGCACAGTGGAACAGCCTAGCCACGAAATGGGAATAGTAGCATTTGATTTACTACTTGAGGAAATTATTCACCGAAGAGAAGGAAAATTGTTTACCCCAAAAACCATAGAATTAGATACCCAATTAATAATTAGAGAATCTAGTTAATTTATTTTAAAAAGATAATATTTCGTTGAAAACCATCCCATTTTGTTCTTTTCAAAGGAGAATTTTTAAAAACTTTTTGAAATACATCTTTAGTAATTTCTTGCCAATCTTTTTTTGAAAAAGACAATAACTCAGGATTTGCATTGAATAATGGTTCGTCATGAGATTTAGAAAAACGATTCCACGGACAAACGTCTTGACAGACATCGCAGCCAAAAGCCCAATCATCAAATTTTCCTTTCAATTCTTCTGGAAGATTTTCTTTCAACTCAATTGTATAATAAGAGATACACTTGCTGCCATCGACTTGATAAGGCGCTATAATAGCTTGCGTAGGACAAGCGTCTAAGCAAGCTGTACATGTTCCGCAATGATCCGTTGTCGGATGATCATATTCTAATTCTAAATCAATGATTAATTCCGCTATAAAATAAAAAGAACCTACTTTTTGTGTAATTAAATTACTGTTTTTACCCATCCATCCTAAACCACTTTTAGCAGCCCAAGCTTTATCCATAACAGGGGCTGAATCAACAAAAGCGCGTCCATTAACCGCCCCTATTTGCTCTTGAATTGAAAATAAAAGTTCTTTGAGCTTCTCTTTAATTACAAAATGATAGTCTTGACCGTAAGCGTATTTTGAAATTTTATAGGAATCTTCCTTTTGTAGTTCAGAAGGATAATAATTCAATAGTAATGAAACGACACTTTTTGCTCCATCAACTAATAAAGTCGGATTTAACCGCTTGTCAAAATGATTTTCCATGTAAGACATTTGACCATGACTGTTATTTTTCAGCCATTTCTCAAGTCTTGGAGCCTCTTTCTCTAAAAAACCAGCCTTGGATATGCCACAAGACATAAAGCCAATGCGTTGCGCCTCGGATTTAATTATTTGCGAATATTTTAATTTATTGTTAGCGATATAACTAGTATTAAAACAAACCTCCTTGGATATTAGATCTTAATTTACCTAAGTGTTGGTATGCCTTATCCGTAACTTCACGACCACGAGGTGTTCGCATAATAAATCCCTCTTGAATTAAAAAAGGCTCATATACTTCTTCTATCGTCTCACTACTTTCAGATACAGCTGTTGCCAAAGTAGTTAACCCAACAGGACCTCCTTTAAATTTATCTATGATCGTGTTTAAGATTTTATTATCCATTTCATCCAAACCATGAGCATCAACATTAAGTGCTTTTAAGGCATATCTAGCTATCTCGATATCAATGGTACCATTCCCTTTAATTTGTGCAAAATCACGAACTCTTCGCAGCAATGCATTCGCTATACGCGGTGTTCCTCTGCTCCTTCCTGCAATTTCTATAGCGGCTTCAAGGTCAATGTGCATTTTTAAAATACCTGAACTTCGTTCTACTATAGAAGTCAATAACTCAGTAGTATAGTATTGCAAACGTGAAGATATTCCAAATCGTGCACGCATGGGAGCCGTCAATAAGCCCGAACGAGTTGTAGCTCCAATAAGTGTAAACGGATTTAAATTGATTTGAACAGTTCTTGCATTTGGACCCGATTCTATCATGATGTCAATCTTAAAATCTTCCATAGCAGAATACAAATACTCTTCTACTATTGGACTCAAACGGTGGATTTCATCTATAAATAGTACATCCCGTTCTTCCAAATTCGTTAGCAAACCTGCCAAATCTCCAGGCTTGTCTAATACAGGCCCAGAAGTGATTTTGATTCCTACTTGCAGTTCATTGGCAAGAATGTTGGCCAAGGTAGTTTTTCCTAAACCGGGAGGTCCATGAAACAAGGTATGATCCAACGCTTCATTACGTTGATTTGCAGCCTCAACAAATACTTTTAAATTTTCCAGAATTTGATCTTGACCAGCAAAATCATCAAATGAAAGCGGTCTTAATCTTTTTTCAAGATCTAGTTCTTCTGGGTTGTAGCTGTTTGTAGTTGGATCTAAATTTTCGTTCATAAAACAAATATAGAGAAAGATTTTGGAGGAATTAAACAGAAAACCACAATAGGATAGAAATCAAATAAAAAAAGTCTCTATTTTCATAGAGACTTTTTTTATTAATGATGTAAAACTTCTTCATCAGGTTTCATAGGAACGTTTTGAGGTACAAAATCTTCATCATGAGCAGGATTACTGTAATCGTAAGGCCATCTGTGTACTTCAGGAATCTCTCCAGGCCAGTTTCCATGCATATGTTCTACTGGTGCTGTCCACTCTAAAGTATTTGACCTCCAAGGATTTTGTTCTGTTTTCTTTCCGTAAAAAATACTTACGAAGAAATTATATAAGAAAACCAATTGAAAAGCACCTCCAATCAAGGCAAAAGTGGTTATTAAAACATTTACATTTTGTAAATCATCAAATAAAGGGAAATTAGTATTTGTATAATAACGTCTTGGCAAACCAGCTAATCCTATAAAGTGCATTGGGAAAAATACCCCGTAAGCACAAACAGCAGTTACCCAAAAGTGAATATACCCTAAATTTTTATTTAACATTCTTCCATACATTTTAGGAAACCAATGGTATACTCCTGCAAACAAACCATAAAGAGCAGATATTCCCATTACAAGATGAAAATGTGCCACAACAAAGTAAGTATCATGAACGTTAATATCTAAAGTACTATCTCCAAGTATTATTCCAGTTAAACCTCCTGTAATGAAAGTTGAAACTAAACCGATTGAAAACAACATTGCTGGATTCAACTGTAAATTTCCTTTCCACAAAGTAGTGATATAATTAAATGCCTTTACGGCTGATGGTATTGCTATCAATAAAGTAGTAAAAGTAAATACCGATCCTAAAAATGGATTCATTCCGGAAATAAACATGTGATGCCCCCAAACAATTGTTGATAAAAATGCAATTGCAAGAATTGACATGATCATTGCTCTGTAACCAAAAATTGGTTTCCGAGAATTAGTTGCGATAACTTCAGATGTTATTCCTAATGCAGGTAATAATACAATATAAACTTCAGGATGACCTAAAAACCAAAATAAATGTTCAAACAAAACGGGAGAACCTCCTTGATGATGTAACACTTCTCCAGCTATATAAATATCAGACAAGAAGAATGATGTTCCAAAACTTCTATCAAAAATCAATAATAAAGCAGCTGACAATAGTACTGGAAATGAAACAATACCAATTATAGCCGTTACGAAAAAAGCCCAAATAGTAAGAGGCAATCTTGTCATTGTCATACCTTTAGTACGCAAGTTAATAACTGTAACAACATAATTTAAAGATCCCATTAACGAAGAAGCAATGAAAATAGCCATAGATACCAACCATAATGTCATCCCTGAACCTGAACCAGGTATGGCTTGAGGAAGTGCACTTAATGGGGGATATATAGTCCAACCTGAAGAGGCCGGTCCTGCTTCAACAAATAAAGAGCAAATCATGATTACACTTGATAAAAAGAATAACCAATACGAAATCATGTTCATGAATCCAGATGCCATATCTCGTGCACCAATTTGTAGCGGAATTAATAAGTTACTAAAGGTTCCACTCAAACCAGCCGTTAAAACAAAGAATACCATAATGGTTCCGTGTATAGTAACTAAAGCTAGGTAAATATCATTTCGCATTACTCCGTCTGGAGCAAATTTATCGCCTAATAAAACGTTAAAAATTTTAAATGATTCTTCTGGCCAAGCTAATTGCATTCTAAAAAGCAAAGACATCCCAATACCAATAATTCCCATCAAGATACCCGTAATTAGGTATTGTTTAGCAATCATTTTGTGATCAATACTAAATATATACTTAGTAATGAAAGTTTCTTTATGATGATGATCGTGTTCGTGACCGTGTCCTTCTACTGACATATTTATATTCTTTATAAATTCTTAATTAATTATTTCATTACCTCTTTAGCGACCGAATCCGTTCCAACTACTGTTGAATCAACAGAAGATTCATTTGCGTTAGAGGCAGGCTCATTTGAAGTCATTACTTGTTTTACCAATGTAACTTGTTCAGTGAACCAAGATTTAAAATCTTCGGGTGTATCGACAACAATTTTCATTTGCATATTATAATGAGATGCGCCACAAATTTTATTACATAACAACAAGAAATCGAATGTATATGGATCCAAAGCTGAATTTCCAGCAGCTACTAAATCAACACTTTTCTTTGTTCTTAATTGATTGATTCTAGCTACTTTTTCAATCATATAAGGTAACTCTCTATATTCCGCAGTAGTATAAATTGGAGTAAAGGCAAACTGAGTAACCATTCCCGGAACACAGTTCATTTGAGCTCTAAAATAAGGCATGTAAGCAGAGTGTAATACATCTTGAGAACGAATTTTGAAATGCACTTTCTTTCCTTTTGGTATGTGCAATTCAGTAACAACAAAATCATCTTGAGCATATGGATCTGCTAAATCGACTCCTACTGTATTAACCCCTTCTATAAGTCTAACATTAGCTTTACCAAGTACATTATCTGAACCTGAATAACGTGCAGTCCAATTGAATTGTTGTGCATACAATTCAATAACAATTACGTCTTCATCTTCGTCGATATACATAATGTTATTCCATGCATACAAACCATATAATATCAGTCCAGCTAAAACTATAGCAGGGATTGAACTCCATAAAGCTTCCAATTTATTGTTATCAGCAAAAAATAATGCTTTTTGATCTTTTTTACCTCTGTATTTAAAAGCAAAAAAATGTAAAAGAACTTGCGTAATTGCTTGCACTATAAAAATTAATACCCAAGTGATGTTCATCAGGCTATCAACAGCAGCACCATGTTCTGAAGCCGGAGTATGCAGAGGTAAATCCCCCCACATTATAAATGAATATATAGAAAAAATATAAATGAAGGCTAAAAAACCAAACATCAAATATCCCTGAATATTATTATCATTATCGTTAGATACTTGAGAATCGTCCTTGATTGAATTGCCCACTTGAGTCAAATCAAATATCTTGGTCAACTGCCAAATTGCAACGCCTAATAAAACTAAAACTATAATTACCAACAAACTTGTCATCTGTTTTTATTTAAATATTATTAATAATGAAAATGTTTACTCTCTTCGATAAATGGATTTCTTTTAGCCAATAAAGGAACTTTAGTTAATGCTGAAAAAACAACATAAATAAACAAACCTAAGAAGAAAAGAATAGAAGCAATTTCAGATACACCTATGAACCATTGGTCGCCAACTGTTCCTGGCATAATCATATTAAAAAAGTCAACATAATGACCTAATAATATTACAATTCCAGCCATAACCAATATCCAACTGATTCTTTTGAAATCAGTATTTATTAAAATTAATACTGGAAACAAGAAATTCATAACGACTGCACCAAAGAAAGGCAGATTATACAATTCAATTCTAGTTACAAAATAAGTTACCTCCTCAGGTATATTGGCATACCAAATCAACATAAATTGAGAGAACCATAAGTAGGTCCAAAATACGCTAAATCCAAACATAAATTTTGCTAAATCGTGAATATGACTTGTATTAACATGCTCTAAATACCCATTTGATTTTAAATACAAGGTGATTAAGCAAATTGTTGTAACCCCACTTACGAGGAAACTCGCGAAAACATACCATCCAAACAAAGTACTAAACCAGTGTGGATCAACTGACATAATCCAATCCCACGACATAATTGATTCTGTTACGATGAAGAATACTAAAAAACCAGCTGAAATTTTGAAATTCTTTTTGTAAAAGCTATCGTCTTTAGCTTCATCTTGTGCCAAACAATTTTTTCTAGAATAATATCTGTAAAGATTCCATCCAATTAAGAATATAGCAGCTCTGATAATCCAAAAAGGAAAGTTTAAATATCCGGACTTTGCCGCAATCAATTTATCATGCGCTACTACTTCGGGATCTAACCAAACAAATAAATGATTAAAATGTAAACCACAAAGAATTAACAACACAAAAAAGATCACTGAGCCCACAGGTAAATAAGCCGTTATTCCTTGCATCACTCTAAATAATACGGGTGACCAACCTGCTTGAGCCACTTGTTGAATCGCATAAAATGCCAAAACACCAAGAGAAATTAACATAAAAAATATACAAGCGACATACAATGCAGCCCAAGGTTTGTTTTGCAATTGGTGCAAAACATGGGTTAAATGAGCCTCGTGTTCAGCATGAGCGACAGATTCATTATTTTCGTGAGCAACTCCATGGTTTTCAGCGGTTGCTGCATGTGTTGTTTCAGTTTCAGTTTCATGTTTTACTTCACCATGACTTCCATGGCTCTCTGAATTTAGAAGTTGTTCAACTTCTTTAATATCTTTTGGAGCAGTATAAAAACCATAGCCTATACCTAAAAGACCAACAGCCATAAGGATTAAAGAAAATGTTTTTAATTTACTTGAAAATGTATACATATCTAATACGATCAGTTTGTTGAATAATTATAATTCGCTTTTAAGTTTTAGAACATAGTTAGCTACTAGCCAACGTTCTTTGGCATCCAATTGATTGGCATGAGAACCCATAGAGTTAAGACCATAAGTAATTACATGGAAAATACTTCCCTCAGTAATAGGTCTATCCGCATAACTAGGTACACCAAGGAATTTTTCTCTTTCTACTAATTTACCTTTACCGTTTCCAGCAGCACCATGACAACTAATACAGTAGATTTCGTAAAGCTCTTGACCTTTAACTATATCTTTTTGAATTGAATCTAGTGGTGATTTCAAATTAGCTTTTGCTAATTCATATCCGGCTGTAGAATTTTCATATTCGTAGACATCAAAACCTCTTTTCAATGAGCCTTTTGCTGGCAACTGACCTTCTTTACCGTCTTTAAAAGCTTTAGATTCAGAATACGTTTCGTACCCAACAGATTCATACATATTTGGGAAATACTGATAATTAGGTGCCGATTTATCGTGACAAGAAGACACAAAAACAGTAATCCCAAATAATAGCGCTATTTTAAATATACTTTTCATAACTATAATTAATGCTTTTCTATAACTTTTACCTCTACAGCTCCAGTACTTTGAAAAAATGAAACCAACTCAGCTTCATTGTTATTCACTGCAACTTCCATCAAAAAATGGTCATCTGTGGTTCTTACATCCGGATTTTCTGCCTCTTTAAAAGGCCATAACTTACTTCTCATATAAAAAGTAATTACCATTAAATGCGCAGCGAAAAATACCGTTTCTTCAAACATAATTGGAACAAAAGCTGGCATATTTTCGATATAACTAAAGCTTGGTTTACCTCCAATATCTTGTGGCCAATCTTGAATCATTATATAATTCATCATCCATGTACCGAATGATAATCCGCACAATCCATACAAAAAAGCACAAATAGCTAAGCGAGTTGGTGCTAGACCCATAGCTTTATCCAAACCATGTACTGGAAAAGGACTAAAAACTTCTTCAATATGATGATGAGCAGCACGCGTTTTTTTAACAGCATCCATTAAAACATCATCGTCATTATAAATGGCGTATATAACTTTATTACTCATGGTGTGACTCTTTATTTGCTCTTTCTTTAATATAATTATCTCCAGTTGCTTTTAAAATAGTTTTTACTTCTGCTTGAGCTATCACTGGGAAAGTTCTAGCATATAATAAAAACAATACAAAAAAGAAACCTATTGTTCCAATGAAAATACCAATATCGACAAAAGTTGGCGAAAACATTGTCCAAGAAGATGGAAGATAATCTCTGTGAAGTGACGTAACAATAATAACGAAACGCTCAAACCACATACCAATATTAACGACAATTGAGATGATAAATGAGAACATAATACTAGTTCTTAATTTCTTAAACCACATGAACTGTGGAGAGAAAACATTACAAGTCATCATAGACCAGTAAGCCCACCAATAAGGTCCAGTTGCTCTGTTCAAGAAAGCGTATTGTTCGTATTCAACTCCCGAGTACCAAGCCACAAACAACTCCGTGATATAAGCAACACCAACAATAGAACCTGTAATCATAATTACGATGTTCATTAATTCAATATGTTGAACCGTAATGTAAGCTTCTAAGTTAGACACTTTTCTCATGATAATAAGCAAGGTATTTACCATTGCAAATCCAGAGAAAACTGCTCCCGCTACGAAATAAGGAGGAAAAATTGTAGTATGCCATCCTGGAATTACAGAAGTAGCAAAGTCCATCGATACAATAGTATGCACTGAAAGCACAAGAGGAGTTGCCAAACCAGCAAGTACTAATGAAACCTCTTCAAAACGTTGCCAATCTTTAGCTCTACCACTCCATCCGAAACTCAAAATAGAATACACTTTTTTATTAAAAGGTGTGATTGCTCTATCTCTTAACATGGCAAAATCAGGTAACAATCCAGTCCACCAGAAAACTAATGAAACAGAAAGATAGGTTGAAATTGCAAATACGTCCCATAATAATGGCGAGTTAAAATTTACCCATAAAGAACCAAACTGATTAGGAATAGGTAATACCCAATACGCCAACCAAGGGCGACCCATGTGAATGATTGGGAATAAACCTGCTTGAATTACAGAGAAAATAGTCATTGCTTCTGCTGAACGGTTAATCGCCATTCTCCATCTTTGACGGAAAAGTAATAATACAGCTGAAATCAGAGTTCCAGCATGACCAATACCTACCCACCAAACAAAGTTGGTAATATCCCAAGCCCAGCCCACGGTTTTATTCAATCCCCATGTTCCAATTCCTGTAGATACAGTATAAACAATACAACATAATCCCCAAAGGAAAGCTGTTAATGCGATTGAAAACACAATCCACCAATGTTTGTTAGCTTTTCCCTCAACAGGAGCTGCAACATCTACAGTTATATCGTGATAAGATTTATCACCAATAACTAAAGGTTTTCTAATACTTGATTCGTAGTGAGACGACATAATACTTTATCTTGTTTCTTAATAAATATTTTTAATAACTAAGTATTTCTAACTTTAACGTGATAAATCACATTTGGTTTAGTACCTACATGTTCTAATAAATGATACATTCTATCATCAGCAACTAATTTAGCAACTTTTGAATCGGTATCATTAATATCACCAAATACCATTGCTCCAGTAGAACAAGCACTTGAACAGGCTGTTTGAAATTCTCCGTCTTTAATTGCTCTTCCTTCTTTCTTAGCTTTTAGAATTGTGGCTTGTGTCATTTGAATACACATTGAACATTTTTCCATAACGCCACGAGAACGAACATTTACATCTGGGTTTAAAACCATACGCCCTAAATCATCATTCATATGATAATCAAATTCATCATTTTGATTGTATAGGAACCAGTTAAAACGACGCACTTTATAAGGACAGTTGTTGGCACAATAACGAGTACCAACACATCTGTTGTAAGCCATATTATTTTGACCTTGGCGACTATGCGATGTAGCGGCAACAGGACAAACGGTTTCGCAAGGTGCGTGATTACAATGCTGACACATAACTGGTTGGAATGCTACTTGAGGATTATCTCCTGCTTTTTCCATTTCATTAAATGTTGACAATGAACTTGACAAACCTGCAATATTTTCTTTTCTTTCGTTATCGCCCTCAAAAGTACTTTCAGAAGAATAATATCTATCAATACGCAACCAGTGCATATCGCGACTTCTTCTAATTTCTGATTTACCTACGACGGGAACATTATTCTCAGCGTGACAAGCAATAACACAAGCACCACAACCAGTACAGGCATTTAAGTCAATAGAAAGATTAAAGTGATGTCCTATTGAACGGTCAAATGAATCCCATAAATCAACTTTAGTTGACTCAACTTCTTTGTGATCCAAAGATACCATAGGCACTTCATTCCATTCTTTTGCATCTTTAGTGTTGAAAATCTCTAAGGTAGTTTCTTTAATAATATCGCCTCTACCCATCAAAGTTTTTTGGCCTTGAACACAAGCAAACTCGTGTTCTCCGTCAGCTTTAACTAATGATACCGATTGTACATTATTAAATCCTTTATATAAAGTGTAAGCATTGATACCTACAGCCATTTCTTCTTTAAGAGCCGCTTTACGACCATAACCTAGAGCCAAACCTAATGTTCCAACCGCTTGACCTGGCTGAATAATTACGGGAACGTTTTGTAATGTGTTACCATCTGTGGTTGTAATAGTAGCATAACTACCATTTAACCCACCGTTTGCAACGATTTCATTGGTCAAACCAAGTTTAGTTGCATCCGCATTAGATACAGTAATATAATTATCCCAAGAAACTCTAGTAATTGGATCTGGAAACTCTTGTAACCATGGATTATTAGCTTGTTGACCATCACCTAAACCAGTTTTAGTATATAAAACCAATTCAAATACTTCAGCCGATTTTGATTTTGATAAAGCAGTTGCTGCAGCAGCATAATCAGCTGAACCAGCAGATGCAGTAGGAATAACACCAACATATACACCATCGTGTAATACTTTATTCCAAGTAGAACCAGGAATCATTGTGGCAGCATTTCCTTTTATAAAATCATAAAAAGTCCCTGCATTACCGTTCAAAGACATTAATACGTCTTGAAATTGTTTTGTATTAAATAAAGGACGAATTGTGGGTTGAGTAAGGCTATAAGTTCCCTTAGTCAAAGTTAAATCGTTCCATGATTCCAAATAATGAGGAACCGGAGCAGCTATTGTTGTAACTGAAGCTGTTTCATCTTCTTTCAAGGAAAAAGAAACTGAAGTGGTTACTTTCTTAAGTCCTTCTGTAAAAGAAGCACTATCAGCCAATGTATAAACAGGATTAACACCACTCATGATTAATGTATGAACGCTACCTGCTTTCATTTCGTTAATCAATTGAGCTACTTTTTCGTTAGATCCTTTTCTGATTTGTCTTGTACCAGAAGTTGTAAAAGCTTCACTAGCTAATTTTTGATTGATAGCTAAAACTAATAACTGAGCGTTTTTATCTTGAATTCCAGAAACTAAAACTGCTTTCGAACCAGCAGCTTTTAATTGTTGCGCTGCTTTTGTTACTTCTGATTTGAATTGATTGTCCAAACTTACTGCAACTGAAGAACCAGTTATAACATTATAAATATGAACTAATGCTTGTTTTTGATTAGCTGTTGACATAGGCAAACGCTTGTCAGCTGCAGCACCAGATAATGTCATATTCGCTTCCAATTGGAAATGACGTGACATTTTTCCGTTTTTAGGAATTCTACCTTGAGCATAACCTGCTCCGTATCCACCTCCTTGCCAATCTCCTAAGAAATCAGCACCAACAGATACTATTAAAGACGCTTTAGAAAAATCATAATCGACTAAAGCTCTTTCTCCATATACTGTTTCAAAAGCATCTAAAGCTTCTGAGGAAGACACAGCATCGTAAACGACATGTTTTGAATTTGGATGTTTGGCAATAAATTCCGCTATCAACTTATCAGTTGATGGGCTCGCCAAAGTATTTGTTAATAAAACAACTTGACCTCCTTTTGCTTTAGCATCTTTAATGCTTGATGCAATTTTAATATTCACATCTGACCAATTCGCATTTGCACCTGCAATTTTAGGTTCCTTTAAACGCATACTGTCATAAAGAGACAATATTGAAGCATGAATTCTAGCATTAGCAGAAAATTTTGCTCCAGCTATAGCATTATTATCAATTTTGATTGGACGACCTTCACGCGTTTTAACTAACAAATTAGCAAAATCAAATCCGTCAAAAACAGAAGTTGCATAATAATCTGCTACACCAGGAATAATTTGTTCTGGCTGTAACACATAAGGTATTGATTTATGAACAGGGCCTTCGCAAGCAGCAAGTGTAGCCGCTGCTGTACTAAATCCAACGTACTTTAAAAAGTCACGACGTGTTGTTGAAGAGGATAAAGAATCACTATTTCCTAAAAACTCATCAGTAGGAATTTCTTCAACAAATTCGTTATTTTTAAGCGCCTCAACAATAGAACTATTTCCGTCTAGCTCCTCAACACTTTTCCAGTATTTTTTGTTTGATGACATATATAAATATTAAAAACTTAATAATTTGATTAGTAGTGACATTTTCCACATTCTAAACCTCCCATTTGAGCAGCAGTCAATTTATCAACTCCATACTTTTTAGAAAGTTGTTCATGGACTTTAGCGTAATATTCATTACCCTCCAATTTAACATCTGTCTTTCTGTGACAATCAATACACCAACCCATAGTTAAAGGTGCAAATTGCTTTTGAATTTCATATTCCTGAACTGGTCCGTGACATGTTTGACATTCTATACCAGCGACAGTTACGTGTTGAGAGTGATTAAAATACACAAAATCAGGTAAATTATGAATACGAACCCATTTAACTGGTTGGGTTTTACCCGTGTATGTTTGAGTTGCTTGATCCCATCCCACAGCAGTATATAACTTTTGAATTTGCTCGTCATAGAATGCCTTACTGTACTCTGGAGTAGCAGTAGTTTCGGCAACTTCAGCAATGTTTTTGTGGCAATTCATACATATGTTTAAAGAAGGAATTCCACCATTTTTACTTACTCTTGCAGCAGAATGACAATATTTACAATTAATCTCGTTGTCTCCCGCATGAATCCTATGAGAATAATGTATTGGTTGAATTGGAGCATATTCTTGATCAACACCTACTTGCATTAAAAAACCGTATACTAAATAAGCCCCAGATAAAAGTAAAAATACCACTGATACTAAAACTAAAAATTGATTTTTAACAAAAGCTTTCCAAATTGGCGTACCGGTTTTAATTACTTTGGGAGCTACTTCAATATTATTTGCTTTAGCAACTTTGCGAAGTACTTTATTCACTAAATACAACATCACAACCAAAACAACCATCACCAATGCAAGTGCAGCCAAAACTAAGTTATTAGTAACCCCACTTTCCGTTGACGCTACAACTGCACCGTCGACACCTGGAGCTGAAGCACTAGCTGCCGCAGGAGCTTCTTCTTTAGGAGTTGAAGTGTAAGCAATAATATTATCAATGTCCCCTTCAGACAACTGAGGAAAAGCAGTCATGACAGACTTATTGTACTCTTCATATATCTTAACAGCCTGAGCATCTCCCGATTTAATCATATCAGAACTGTTATGCACCCATTTGTAAATCCAAGACATTTCATATTTACCAGCCACACCTCTAAGAGCAGGACCAGTTGCTTTAGCATCTAATTTATGACAAGCAGCACAGTTTGCATTAAAAAGTTCTTTCCCTGCTACAGGATCTCCACCCATTGCAACTGCAGGTGCTGCAGCATCTTGAGCAAATGAATTTGAAGAAATAATTAGCAACAAGGCTAAGCAGAAATATAATTTCTTAAAGACCGAATTATGGTTATTCACCTTTTTCATAAAGTATAAAGATTATCTACTAAAATTAGTGCTGTGTTTTCTAATAGTAATTGTATAAAAAACGCATACATTCTTTTAAAACTTGCACAAAAATACGACTTAAGAACTATTCTCAAAACCCTTAAATAGGTATATTTCCAATTTATATTCGTTCTAAATAAATTTTTAATATTCCAATTAAATACTAAATACTACATTTGTGTAAAACTATCACATTATGAGAATTTTAAGAATATCAAAACCAGTTTACGCTCTTCTATTTTCCATTTTTTATTCTATAAATAGTAATGCACAAACACAAAAAAATAGTTTAATAACTGAATCTAAAATTAAAAACATACTTCTTGAGAAACAAAAAATAAATACCGCACTAATTTCAAAAGAAAAATACAAAATCCAAATTTTTAATGGTGATTTTGAAAAATCTAAGAAAGTAATCTATCAATTCAAAGAAGATTTTAACGATATAGATGCTACAATAGTTTTCAAAACTCCAAACTACAAAGTGTATGTTGGGAATTTCAAAACAAGAATGGAAGCAGAACGAAATTTAATTGCGATTAAAAAAAAATATAAAAATGTTTTACTAATTAAACCAGGTAAACAGTAATAATAAAATACAAAAAACCCCGATTAATCGGGGTTTTTTGTATTAATTAAATTAAATTTTATTTTAATTTCTTTTTGATAGCTACTTCATGATAGGCCTCAATCACATCTCTTTCTTCGATATCGTTAAATCCTTTAATTTGGATACCACAGTCATACCCTTTAGCTACCTCTTTAACATCGTCTTTAAATCGCTTCAATGCTATTAATTCACCATCGAACACTACCACCCCTTCTCTAATAACTCGAATCTTAGCGTTCCTAGTAATTTTTCCATCCATAACCATACATCCTGCAATAGAACCTACTTTAGAAATTTTAAATATTTCTCTAATTTCAGCTGTACCAAGAACTTCTTCTTTCATTTCAGGCGCTAACATTCCTTCCATAGCATCTTTCAAATCATCGATAGCAGCATAGATAATTGAATAGTAACGGATGTCAATTTCTTCTTTATCGGCTAGCTGTCTTGCATTTCCAGCAGGACGAACATTAAATCCAATAATAATTGCATCAGATGCAGAAGCCAACATAACGTCAGTTTCAGTAATAGCACCAACTCCTTTATGTATAATATTAATCTGAACTTCTTCCGTTGATAATTTAGAGAACGAATCAGATAATGCTTCTACAGAACCATCAACATCTCCTTTTAAAATTACATTCAATTCTTTAAACTGACCTAATGCAATTCTACGTCCAATTTCATCTAAAGTAATATGACGTTGCGTACGCACTGATTGTTCACGCATCAATTGAGAACGCTTAGAAGCAATTTGTTTAGCTTCTTTTTCATCTTCAAAAATATTGAATTTATCACCCGCAGTAGCAGCACCATCAAGACCTAAAACCGAAACTGGAGTTGAAGGACCTGCTTCCAAAACAACCTGACCTCTTTCATCATGCATAGCTTTAATTTTACCATGATGCTTCCCAGCCAACATATAATCTCCGATTTTCAAAGTTCCGTGTTGTACTAATAATGTAGAAACATATCCTTTTCCTTTATCCAAGAAAGCCTCAACAACAGTACCTTGAGCAGCTTTATTCGGATTTGATTTTAAATCTAAGATCTCTGCTTCCAACAATACTTTTTCAAGTAATTCTTTTACGCCTAAACCTGTTTTAGCTGAAATATCATGTGATTGTATTTTCCCCCCCCAATCTTCAACTAACAAATTCATACTTGCTAATTTTTCTTTAATTTTCTCAGGATTTGAATTGGGTTTGTCTACCTTATTAATAGCAAAAATTATTGGAACACTAGCAGCTTGCGCATGGCTAATTGCCTCTTTTGTTTGCGGCATAATATCGTCATCCGCAGCAATTACTATAATAGCAATGTCTGTTACTTGTGCGCCACGTGCACGCATTGCAGTAAAGGCCTCGTGACCTGGCGTGTCTAAAAATGCGATTTTTTGACCACTGTCTAAAGTTACCCCATAAGCTCCAATATGCTGAGTGATTCCTCCAGATTCTCCAGCAATAACATTTTCTTTACGTATATAATCTAATAAAGAGGTTTTACCGTGATCTACGTGCCCCATAACTGTTACGATAGGTGCTCTGAACATCAAATCTTCTTCCTTATCTTCAACTATTTGAATAGCTTCTTCAATATCTACTGTAATGAATTCCACTTCATAACCAAATTCATCTGCTACAATAGTCAAGGTCTCAGCATCTAAACGCTGATTCATTGTAACCATGATTCCTAAAGACATACAAGTTCCAATTACTTTTGTGATTGGCACATCCATCATAATGGCTATTTCTCCTACTGTAACAAACTCCGTAACCTTAATTGTTTTACTTCCTTCGTCAATAGCTCTTTGCTCATCATCTGTTTTCTGACGATGGGTATCTCTTTTATCTCTTCTATATTTAGCAGCTTTAGACTTACCTCCTTTACCTTGAAGTTTTTCTAAAGTTTCACGGATTTGATTTTTTACTTCTTCTTCTGTAGGTTCAACTTTTGCTGTAATAGCAGGCCTGTTCCCTTTTACAAATCCTGGTTTAAAACCTCTATTTGCATTGAATCCACCTCCAGAATTTGGAGTGATTTTATTAGGATTTGGCGTACCTGGCTCTCCCGGAGTAGAAGGCTTAGCAATAATCCGTTTTCGTTTATTTTTTGCCGCATTAGCTCCGGTTCCTGGCGCACCGGGTTTGTTAGGAGTAATTTTGGGCTCTTCTTTTTTCTTTTTTGGTTTATTAAACTGAGACAGATCGATAGTCTGACCTGTTAAAGTGGCACCAGATAATTTTTGATATATAGTAGTGATAGTTTCATCTTCTTGCGCTTCGTCTGAATCAATCTCAACTTTAACATCTTGAATAATTGCTTTTTTGGCGGCTTTTGGCTCAACCTCAACAACAGGTTTTTTTTCTTTTTTGTCTGAGATAGGTTTTTCTTGGGGAACTAATTTAATAGCATCTTGCGGTTTTTCTTCTTTGTTAGACGAAATAGTTACTGTTTTCTTAAGATGAAGATCTATTTTACCCACTTGAACTGGTCCTGTTACGATAGCTTTTGCTTTAATAACCTCTAAACGCTCTTCTTCTTGTTTGCGTTTTTCTTCAATCTCTTGTTCTCTTTGAATGCGTAATGCTTCTTTTTCTTTTCTTTTCTCCTCTCCTACTTCTTTAGAAGCTTCTTTATTCCCCTTATCGCCTGCAAATTGACTTTGTAAGATACTAAACTCACGCTCAGAAATTTTAGCATTTGGATTTGCATCAATAGCAATTCCTTTATCCTTAAGATAATCTACCGCTCTTTCTAACGAAATATTTAATTCCCTTAAAACCTTGTTTATTCTAATTATTCTCTCTTCAGACATAAAACCTTTTTATTATTACCTTTTTTATTATGTTTCTTAATTTCAATCGTACAATGCACCTTTTTGAAATTGAGATATTGAACAGAATTTAATTAATTATCAAATTCTTCTTTTAATATTCTTATTACTTCTAGAATGGTCTCTTCCTCTAAATCAGTTCTTCTTACTAAATCATTTACATCTTGTTTTAAAATACTTCTAGCAGTATCTAAACCGATTTTGGCAAATTCATCAATAATCCATTCTTCAATTTCGTCAGAGAATTCAGTCAATTCAATATCATCTTCTTCTCCACCAGCAACATCTCCTTCACGAATAACATCCAATTCGTATCCAGTTAATAAACCAGCCAACTTTATATTATGTCCTCCTCTACCAATAGCTTTTGAAACCTCTTCTAACTTCAAGAATACTTCTGCTCTTTTTGTCTCTTCGTTAATTTTGATTGACGAAACTTTTGCTGGACTCAAAGCACGAGTTATGTATAACTGAATGTTACTAGTAAAATTAATCACATCAATATTTTCATTCCCTAATTCACGAACAATTCCGTGAATACGTGATCCTTTCATACCAACACAAGCTCCAACAGGGTCAATTCTATCGTCATAAGAGTCGACAGCTACTTTTGCTTTTTCGCCAGGAATTCTCACCACATTTTTAACCATAATTAAACCGTCAAAAACCTCTGGAATTTCTTGTTCAAATAATTTTTCCAAGAACACATCTGATGTTCTTGACATTACAATTTGAGGTTTATTTCCTTTCAATTCAACGCTTTCAATAATTCCACGAACATTATCTCCTTTTCGGAAAAAGTCAGAAGGAATTTGTTTTTCTTTTGGTAAAACAATTTCATTTCCTTCGTCATCGACCAAAATTACTACTCTTGGTCTAACATGATGCACTTCAGCGGTATAAATTTCACCAATAATATCTTTAAATTGCTTGTACAAATTAGTATTATCGTGTTCGTGAATTTTAGAAATCAAGTTTTGACGCAAAGCCAAAATAGCTCTTCTACCTAAATCGATTAACTTTACTTCTTCGGAAACCTCTTCACCAATTTCGAAATCGGCTTCAATTTTTCTTGCTTCTGAAAGAGTTATCTCTTCGTTTTCAAAATCTAAATCCTCATCAGCAACGATAACTCTTCGTCTCCAAATTTCCATATCTCCTTTATCAGGATTGATAATGATATCGAAATTATCATCTGACCCGTATTTTTTCTTTAATGCATTTCTAAATACATCTTCTAAAATTGCCATAAGCGTTACACGATCAATAAGTTTATCATCTTTAAACTCTGAAAATGAATCGATTAATGCTAAATTTTCCATGCGAATTCTTAATTTAA
>CANHKZ010000009.1 GCA_947461425.1 Flavobacteriaceae bacterium
AAAAATTAACAAAAGCACCTATGTGATTTGTAATGGTTTCAAAAGAGATGAGTATATAGCAAATGTTGCCCGCTTGATAAATAGCGGAAATAAAAATACAATTCCGATTATTGATAATTTTGAAGAGTTGGATTTATTACAAGCTCAAATAAAAGGAAAATTTAAAATTGGTATTCGTATTGCAGCGGAAGAAGAACCTAAATTTGAGTTTTATACCTCTCGTTTAGGAATTGGCTACAAGAATATAGTGCCATTCTATAAAAAAGAAATCAAAGAAAATAAAAAGTTAGAACTTAAAATGTTACACTTTTTTATTAATACGGGTATAAACGACAATGCCTATTATTGGAATGAATTAGTAAAATGTATTAAAGTCTATGTAGCATTAAAAAAGGAATGTCCTACACTGGACGGATTGAATATTGGAGGTGGTTTTCCGATTAAAAATTCATTGACATTTGAGTATGATTACCAATACATGATTGACGAAATTATTAATCAAATTAAAATAGCTTGTGATGAGGCCGAAGTAGCGGTTCCAAATATTTTTACTGAGTTTGGATCGTTTACTGTTGGTGAGAGTGGTGGTGCTATTTACCAAATTTTGTACCAAAAACAACAAAATGACAGAGAGAAATGGAACATGATTGATTCCTCTTTTATTACCACCTTACCTGATACTTGGGCAATTAACAAACGTTTTATTATGCTGGCTGTAAACCGTTGGAACGATACATATGAGAGAGTTTTGTTGGGTGGTTTAACCTGCGATAGTGATGATTATTACAATTCAGAGCAAAATATGAATGCTATTTATTTACCAAAATACAATAAAGAAAAGCCGCTTTACATAGGTTTTTTCAACACTGGAGCGTATCAAGAAACTATTGGAGGCTATGGAGGATTACACCATTGTTTGATTCCGCAACCCAAACATATTTTGATTGATAGAGATGAAAATGGTATTCTAGCTACTGAAGTATACTCTGAACAGCAAACTTCTGATGACGTTTTAAAAATTTTAGGTTATAAAAAATAATTCCCGAATTTATCTTTCAAAGAATATAATTTAACTCTATTTTAGTAGCACTATTTTAGAATAAAAAAAATAAAAATGAGCAAAGGACCGATAAGTCAATTTATTGAAAAACACTATCTACATTTCAATTCAGCATCTTTAGTAGATGCTGCAAAAGCCTATGAACAACAATTGGCTAATGGTGCTAAAATGATGGTGAGTATGGCTGGAGCAATGAGTACAGCCGAAATTGGTAAAATTTTCTCAGAAATAATTCGCCAAGACAAAGTGCAAATTATTTCATGTACCGGAGCCAATCTTGAAGAAGACATTATGAATTTAGTGGCACACTCTCATTATGAAAGAGTGCCTAATTATCGTGATTTAACACCACAAGACGAATGGGACTTGTTAGAGCGGGGATTGAATCGTGTGACTGATACTTGTATTCCAGAACATGAAGCTTTCCGTCGCTTACAAAAACATATATATAAAATTTGGAAAGACGCAGACGATAAAGGAGAGCGTTATTTTCCTCATGAATTCATGTATAAAATGTTACTTTCTGGCGTTCTTGAAGAATATTATGAAATTGACTTAAAAGATAGTTGGATGTATGCTGCCGCAGAAAAAAACTTACCTATTATTGTTCCAGGTTGGGAAGATAGTACTATGGGTAATATTTTTGCTTCGTATGTAATCAAAGGAGAATTGAAAGCCTCAACTATGAAATCTGGAATTGAGTACATGACCTTCTTAGCGGATTGGTACCCAAAAAACAGTACTAATGGAATCGGATTTTTCCAAATTGGTGGTGGTATAGCAGGAGATTTCCCTATTTGTGTGGTTCCGATGTTGTATCAAGATATGGAAATGCATGATATTCCATTTTGGAGTTATTTTTGCCAAATATCAGATTCTACTACCAGTTATGGCTCTTATTCAGGTGCAGTTCCAAACGAGAAAATAACTTGGGGAAAGTTAGATATAAAAACCCCAAAATTTATTATTGAATCGGATGCTACTATTGTAGCTCCATTAATTTTTGCTTATTTATTAGACTTATAGAATAGACCCCCGTATGAAAAGAGTAATTGTTGACTACGCTAAACTTACCAATGAAATTTTAAACCTTTTAGTTGAAAAATTTCCTGATGGTTATGATGATTCTGACATTATCCGTTTTAGAAATGCAAAAAACGAATTGATTGAAGCCGTTGAGGTTCGCACTAACGATACTATTTATTTAGTAAAAGTAAGTACGAAACTTTCTGACCGAATTGAAAACTACGATGAGGATGATGAAATTCTTAATGTTGTAGTGGATCCTATAAAAGAAATCGAATTAGAAGTAGATGATACTGAAGATGATTCTGAGGATGAAGATCTAGATACCCAAGACAGCGACAGTGAAGACGAAGATTTGGGAAATCTTGAAGAGGACCTAGACGAAGAAGATAATGAAGATTAAAAAAGAATTCAAATATAAAAAGGCTATCTTTTTCATTTTAGATAGCCTTTTTTATTGGAAAATTAAAAATACATTTCTTGAAATACTTTTTGATGATGCTTTTGGTGACCAATTACCATAAAACCTAAAGCACGAACTGAAATTGATTGATCTGATGCTATTCCTTTTCTTACCAATTGTTCTTGAGAAAAACTTTTGAAAAGTAACAAATTAGAATGTCTAACTGCCGATAATTCTGTCAGTAAATCTTGAAGACTTCTTTTGTTAGCGATGGTATTATTTGCATAACTATTTTCATCAAAACCAGCTAACGGAGTAGCATCATTTCTTGATATACGTAGAGCACGATAGGCTAGAATTCGTTCCGTATCAATAATATGTTGTATAATCTCTTTTATTGTCCATTTACCCTCCGCATAACGATAATCAAATTTATCCATCGGTAAATTTTGAACAAACCGAATAAAATCATGCAAACATATTTCTAATTCTTCTACTAACTCTACCTCTCCTGCAGCCTTAAAATAGGTTAAGCAATAGGCAGGATATTCATTTTCTAATAACTGACTCGTTTTCATAGTAAATAAATTTAAGCTGAATTTCTACTGGCATTTGTATTTCCAAAAAGTGATCGAGTAACAATTTTTTCATAGACCTTAATCAACTTTTCATCTGGATTTTTTTGTTTTAATAATTCATTAATTCGAGTTAACCCATATTGTTGTATTGTTAACAATGGCAATACTATATGCTCTCTAACCTCAATAGAAGCTTTTCCATCTGGGTAATTTTCCATCAACTCTTTATGCCCGGCAATTTTCAACAATAATCGCTTAGTTTCTAAAAATTCACTGTGGATAATTTTCCAAAAATCACCGTATTCAGGATCTTTACTCATGTAAGCCGTCAACGGAAAAAATGATTTGGCCAATGACATCATACTGTTTTCTAATAAAGTTTTGAAAAATAACGATCCATTATACAAATCTTGAACCAGATGCCATTGATTGGTTTCCTCAAAATGTTTTAATGCAGTCCCAACTCCAAAAAAACCGGGTACATTTTGTTTCAACTGACTCCAAGAACCTACAAAAGGAATTGCACGCAAGTCGGCAAAATCTAGAGTTTCAGACTTGCTTCTTTTTGAAGGACGACTACCAATATTAGTTTTAGCATAATATTTAAGCGTACTCATTTTTTCTAAATATGGAATGAATTTTGGATGATTTTTAAAACTTAAATATTTTTCATATCCTAATT
Source organism: Flavobacteriaceae bacterium (assembly GCA_947461425.1). Taxonomy (GTDB): domain Bacteria; phylum Bacteroidota; class Bacteroidia; order Flavobacteriales; family Flavobacteriaceae; genus Flavobacterium. The sequence goes on from CANHKZ010000009.1 coordinate 3,750, forward strand.
CAGCCAATTGATCTAAAATAACTTTTTCGTTGCTAGTTAATTCATTTCTACCTTTAGCAAAAACCTGATTAGTGACGCCCGCGCTTAATAGATTCTCTAAGTTATAACGACAGGAATCTAAAGTTCCAAAATTAGAACTAATGGTTTGTCCCTGAACTGTAATCTGAATTTCGTTGTTTTCAATTTTTGGACCTAAAGAGGCATAGAATTTATGCGTTTTTCCTCCACCACGAGCAGGAGGACCACCTCGACCATCAAAGAAAATTGCTTTAATTCCATACTGTCTTGAAATCTCCGTTAACGACTCTTTCGCTTTATAGATACTCCAATTGGCCATTAAATAGCCACCGTCTTTTGTTCCGTCAGAAAAACCTAACATGATAGTTTGTTTGTTATTTCTTTCTTTTAAATGCTTTGCATAAGCCGGATTAGTATATAACTTCTCCATAATTATATGGGCATTTTGTAAATCGTCAATAGATTCAAATAAAGGAATGATATCGACAGTTAGGGTTTCCCAATTACTTAGTTTAAAAAGTGCAAAGGTTTCCATTATATTCAGCGCGCTTTCATTGTTGCTAATAATGTATCGGTTAGAACCAAATTCACCATTATTTTTTTGAATTGTTTTTATAGCTTGAATCGAACCTAAAGTAGAATTTGTCATTTCGTTTTCAAAATCTTCAGGAACTAAATTCCCAGAGACATTGGACAAAATAGCAAACTTTTCATTTTCCGAAAGCGAAAAATAATTGGTAGGAAAAATGGATGAATTTGATTTCAAATAAAAATTCACAACATCTTTAAAGACCACATCATGAATTTTACTGTTTTGACGAATATCGAGTGAAGCAAAATGAAATCCAAATAAATTTACTTTAATTAAAAGCGCATCCAATTGATCTAAATATAACGATTGATGTTTTTCAATAACTATTAAACGAATTTTTTTTAATTGTATTTTGAATTCCTCTAGGGTAATAAAAATTTCTCCTTTAGAATAAAATACAGAACGATACAATTTTTGTTCTAATTCTGAAATTAAAATATCGAGACCTGAAAATGTTAATTTTCGCTTAAGATTTCTTATTTCTACATAGTAACATTTTAAAATTGAAGTCCTCAAACGGTCTGCAACTTTTAAGGTAATTTCAGTAGTCACAAATGGATTTCCATCACGATCACCTCCAGGCCAAAAACCCAATTTAATTAATGGATTAGTAATAGAATTTCCATTAAATAAATTCTTTTCTAGATAATGAACCATCTCGCCCGACGTTTCATAAAAAACATTTTCCAAATACCAAATTAAACTTACCGCTTCATCATAAGGATTTGGCTTTTCATTTTGAATGAATGGGGTTTTGCCTAATTGGGCCAACAATTGTTTAATTACCAGTAAATTATTAGTGCGAATTGCATCGGTTAAGTCGTTTATAATTCCAAGTACTGCACCTGGATAAAATTGAGTTGGATGTGCTGTTAAAACAGTTCTGACATTGAAGTTTTCTAAAAACTCAGTCAACTCAACCTGGTTATTAATAGTATCTGATTTTTCTTTGATATCCCGTAAAGATCCTCTTCCTTCCATATTATTTACTTTAGAAAAGGCAGCATCTTCAATGGCATCAAAAAGCACGATTTGTCGCTCTATATATTGAATAAATCGAAACATCAAATCTATCTTATCTGTTTCTGAATCAGTATGCAAATATTTTTTAGCAAAAAAATTAACGATTTCAACTGGCGTTTCTTGTTTTTTAAAACCGGTGTCACACACATCTGTAAATAAAGGAAGTAAAACACCCGTATTATCAATTGAATCAAATGGTAAGGTTATAAATACACTGTTGTAAATGTGATATTTAGAAAGCACTTCTTGTTTAAAACGTTCAATTTTAGGAAGCGTGTACATAAGTAAAGGATAAAGTTAGTTGTTTGTTGTAATAAAAGTAGTTGTTAAATCAATTGGCATAAAAAAACCCCAAGAACAAACTTGAGGTTATAGTATAATTATAGCATCAAGTATTACATGTTTTTAAAAATAGTATGCATCAATCGCTTCTTATCGTTTATGCTTTCTTCCAATGAAATCATAGTTTCTGTTCTATAAACTCCATCTATATCATCAATCATGAAAATCACGTCTTTAGCATGTTTAGTATCTTTAGCTCTGATTTTACAAAAAATATTAAACTTACCTGTAGTGACAGAGGCAACAGTTACAAATGGAATTTCATTAATTCGTTCTAAAACAAATTTTGTCTGAGAAGTGTTGTTAAGAAAAACACCAACATAAGCAATGAAGGAATATCCTAATTTATCATAATCAAGAACAAGAGAAGAACCCATTATTATTCCTGCATCTTCCATTTTTTTTACTCTAACATGAACTGTTCCCGCAGAAATCAATAATTTTTTTGCAATGTCCGTAAAAGGAATTCTAGTATTGTCAATTAACATATCTAAAATCTGGTGATCTACTTCATCTAAACGAAACTTACTCATAACTTTTTAATTAATATTATTAATTAGATAAACAAAGATTAAAAATATACATAAAATTCATACAAAGCTAGATAAAACTATTTTTTTATCAACCCATTAACAAATTCAATGTCATTATTTAAATAAAAATTAGCTTTTTGATCTAATTCAGGAAAAGTATTTGTAGCGCTCATAAATGTGGCTCCATTTCCATCGAATTCAATATGGCCGAAACAACTTTCTAAATTTTCAATTTGACTAATGTATGCATTAAAACAAATTTGTTCTTCAATCAATTCTTCTTTGTATTGAGCTGCAAAATTGATGATTTTTTCATTACCATCATAATATATTTTGATATTTTTATACAAAAAATCACAAAAAATAGGATTATTTTGTGAAATATTTAAATATTCGTCGATTTTATTGAAAACTATATCGTTTTCGTTAATTATCTTAAATGCCGAAATTAGTGAGAAAAATAGGTATTTTCTTGTTTGTTCGCGTTCATAATCATTTGGAAAATGACCCGCTTCAAATAAAATGGTTGGAACTCCAAAATATTGAAAAGTATCACCTACACAATTGAAATTAAAAGAATCATCAAACCTTCCAATTTGACCGGGTATGTATTTTTTTAAGATATCATTTACACCTGCAATTAGGTTTATTGCTTTTAATCTTGAAGGATTAATTTCGCATTCTTGATTATAAGCGGGAGCTAAAAAAGATACTGTAGCTGGCATATTAGTATTTCCAACACTATAAATAGTTCTTTGATCATGAAGGTTAAAACAAAAATCAGGATTAAATGATTCAAAAATTGACCTAAGAACTTTACTTTCTGGTTGTGATAAATCTTGTGAATCTCTATTTAAGTCGACTAAATTTGCATTTTCTCTGGTATATAGGGTTGCTCCATCAGGATTCAACATCGGAATCCAAAGGATAGTGAAATTTTCTAAATAGAGCTTTGCTTCCGTTGAATCGCTTGCAAAAAAATTAAAACAATCAAAAGAAGCCTTTGTAGTGGTACTTTCATCACCATGCATTTGTGACCAAAGCAAAATTTTAATTGGACCAGAGCCAATTTGATAACTGTAAATTGATTTCCCTAGAACAGATTTCCCAATAATTTGCAATTGTTTTTTTGTGTTTAAACGATCTAAAATTGGCTCAATGTGATCTAAAGTAATATAACGACCTTGAATAGTTTGTTCTTTATTAAGTGTAAACAATGATTCTAAATCCATAGCATTTTAAATTTAATTTTACAAAAGTAAACATCTTTATATTTACAATTGTAAACTGTATTTGATTCTAATAATTTAGTTTTGTAAACAGGATTTGTTTGTTTTAAACTCTCTAATTCTCCTAAACTGTTAGTATTTGTAAACTACATCTTTTTTAAATTTAAAAATATTGTAAATCAGTTATTTAAATATCATTACTTAAACTAAATTATATTATAAATACCCCTTTATTTTACATTAAAATTGCAGTTACGACCGTTTGTATCTATTTATTAATTACATTTGTAAACAACTAGTATTAACAACACTTTCTGCAATGATAAACACCGAAGATTTTATAAAAAGATTAGAAAATATATTGGAATACTACAATTTGAATGCTTCAGCTTTTGCCGATAAAATTAGTGTACAACGCTCTAGCCTGTCTCACCTCCTATCGGGACGAAACAAACCTAGCTTGGATTTTATTCTTAAAATTTTAGAAGTTTTCCCAGAAGTAGATTTGTACTGGATTCTATATGGAAAAGGTACTTTTCCAAAATCTTTGGAGACACATCAATTAATTCAAAATCCTACTACTCCATCGTCTTCTGTTAAAAGTGATGTTACATTGTTTTCTACAATTTCACCAAACAAAGAAACAACTTTGGCTGAAACTGAAAAAATAGAAAAAACTATCCTCGAAAAAATAGTTTTCTTCTATACGGACGGTAGTTTTAAAGAATACAAATCCAATTAGTTTGTTGAGACATAAAATCCTTTATTTGGTATTTTTCCTTTTACGCCCATAAAATGATTCTTAAGAACATCTAAATCAGCTTCGTAATTTGCTGTAGGATGAAATGGCTTTCCTATTTTCACTTCCTTGTTACCAAAATCAAACGCAACAGGAATAATAGGAACATTGGCTTTTAAAGCAATAAAATAAAAACCTGATTTTAATTCGCTAACATAATCACGAGTCCCCTCAGGAGCAACCGCTAATCGAAATGTTTCATTTGTATCGAAAATGGCCGCAATCGAATCTACTTTATTTAAACCACCAGAGCGATCTAAAGGTGCTCCGCCCATATATCTAAAATAAGCACCAAAGGGAAATCGAAATAATTCTTTTTTGGCTACAAAATTCATTTCCAAACCTGTAATTCCTCTTGTGAAAATTCCAAGGTAAAAATCATGAGCACTAGTATGTGGGATTACCATCATGACGCATTTTTTTATTTTAGGGTCAATCGATCCTACAATTTTCCAACCCATAATTTTAAAAAATAACCACTTATAGAATTGTTTTTTCATTCTTTAAAAAATTTAATACAAATAAAAACAATTTTAATCTTATTTTTGAATAAATCCCCACATTATGATACGCAAACTATTGAGTTATATCAATAAAATTTCAAAATTAAAAAATTCCTCGAATTGAAGTTCAAAACGAGTTAATCGTAATAGAAAAGATAAAATGATATTATTTTATTAACTTGTGTTTAATTATTTTAGAAAAAATGAGAAAAACAGTCAAAAAACTATTTTTAGGAAAGTCGTCTAATGGTCAACAAGCTGAATTTGATCCTATTGAAAAAAGGATTCAAAATATCAAATCAATATGGAATAACGATCACCAAGATGATAGCGGATTTGAAAAAATTTTTAGATTATTACTATCTTCTTCTCTTTTGTTTTTTCCTGGGATTTACATCAAATATATTTCAAGAAAAAAAGGGATTGAATACCAAGATTTAGCAATAGACTTTTACATTCTTATAAAAGTTGGCTTCCCAATTTTTATTTTAGTAAATCAATGGTACACCATTCCATGGGTTGTTTGTTTAATGGCATATCTGTTCTTAGAAACTATTTTTTATATCCCAACCTTAATTTTCGCCTCTGATTTACTCTCTAAACCAAGGTCTTACAGACGTTCAATGTTACTTTTATTCTTAAACTATCTAGAAATAGTTTTAGCATATGCTGTTTTTTATTCTTGTGGACATTATTTAAACAAACCATTTGAACATTGGTTTGATGCTGTATACTTTAGTGTTATAACCTCTTCATCAATTGGGTACGGTGATTTTCACCCAGTTACTACTCTGGGTAAATTTTTAGTGAGTACTCAAGCCTTATTGTTCTTATTCTTTATTGTACTTTTTTTAAATTTTTTCTCAACTAAAGTAAAAAGTAAAGGGTATTTTGACCACGATAACAACGAATAATTAAATCATTTTCCTTGCTTTTTCTAAATCTTCTAGTGTATCAATTCCAATCCCAATATGTGATGTTTCTACCATTTTGATGCGTTTACCAAATTCCAAATATCGCAATTGCTCTAGTTTTTCAGATGCTTCCAAAGATTGGATTGGCAAACTATAAAAATCTAGCAACGCTTGTTTTCTAAAAGCATAAATTCCGATATGTTGAAAATAGCGTACACCAGCATTTTTCTCTCTAGGATAAGGTATCACAGAACGCGAAAAATACAAGGCAAACCCATTTTGATCCACCACTACTTTTACATTATTCGGATTATTAATATCGTCTTCATTGGTAATTTCACGCATTACAGAAGCTAAATCAACTTGTTTAGCAGCATCGTTTTTAAATACTTCAATTACTTTTTGCAGCGGATCAGCATCAATAAAAGGCTCATCACCTTGCACATTTACTACAATATCAACGTCAAGGTTTTCAATAGCTTCGGCTATTCGATCACTTCCCGACTCATGTTCTTTAACACTTTTGATTGCCTGACCTCCATTGGAAACAATTTCTTCAAAAATAATATCCGAATCAGTTACTACAAAAACATCGTCAAAAAGCTTCGTAGAAAGAGCTGCTTCGTAGGTTCTTAAGATAAGTGTTTTACCTCCCAGGTCTTGCATTAATTTTGCAGGAAATCGGGTTGAGGCGTAACGAGCAGGAATGACGGCTATTATTCTCATGTTCTTTTGTTTATATGTACGTTCAAATACAAATTTAATTTTTTTTTAGACTTTAAAGTTACACTCAAAGTACTAATTATTCAACAAAACTTTCATCTTTAAATCCAATCAAATACAATTTATTTTTTGCCCTTGTCATTGCGGTATATAACCAACGGATATAATCGCTATTGATTCCGTCAGGCAAATACGGTTGTTCAATAAAAACGGTGTTCCACTGCCCTCCTTGCGATTTATGACAGGTAATAGCGTAGGAAAATTTAACTTGTAACGCATTAAAATACTCGTTGTTTTTTACATTTTGAAATTGCTTGAATTTAGTTTCAACTTCGTAATCTTTCATCACCTCTTGGTACAAACGATTCGATTCTTCATAGGTTAAAGATGGCGATTCACTATTAATAGTATCCAAAAGCAAAACCGTTTCTAAAGGCTTTTGATTGGGATAATCAACCATTCGGATTTTTACTTTGGCAAATTTAAAGCTGTACAATTCTTGAATACCAAATATTTCCAACACTTCAATAATGTCACCATTGGCAATAAATCCAGCTTCATCCGAATCTTTGAGCCAAAAGTAATTGTTCTTTACTACCATCAAAAAATCGCCCGCAGATAATTCACTTTCACGATCCAAAATTCGAGTTCTAATTTGTTCGTTGTACTGATTAGCTCGTTTGTTAGAACGAACAATAAACGCGGTGTCTTCTATACTATAATTACTATAAGCTGACTCGATAGCGTCTTGAATATCATAGCCATCAGTCAAACGAATAATGTCTTTGAATTTTTTTACATTAAACTGAAAATCAGTCACAAAACTATCTTTCAACAATTCTCGAAGTTCAGTTGCATTAAATAAAATTCCAGAACTTTCCTCCTGACGCATTACTTCATCTAATTCGATAGATTCTATTTCTTTATCGTAATGCACCGCCAAAGTATGGGTATCTAATGCCGGGCTAATATCTAAATTCACTGGTGGCAACTGAGCAGTATCTCCTAAAAGAATCATTTTGCAATTACTTCCCGAATACACATACGAAATCAAATCATCTAATAAAGAACCTTTTTCATAGAGTTTAGAATCTGAATTAGAGTCTGAAATCATCGAAGCTTCGTCGACAATAAAAATAGTATTTTTATGTTTGTTAGGTTGTAAAGTAAAGGAAACGCCACCTCCAGAAGATTTCTTTGGAAAATAGATTTTTTTGTGAATGGTAAACGCAGCCTTATTGGAATAATTAGCTATTACTTTAGCCGCGCGCCCCGTTGGCGCTAGCAAAACATATTTTTTATTAATTTCAATTAAATTATTGACTATGGTAGAAATTACCGTAGTTTTTCCTGTTCCTGCATACCCCTTTAAAACAAAAATGGTATTATTTTCTATTTCGGTTAAAAAAATAGCAATCTTTTGAAAAAAAATATCCTGTTTGTAAGTAGCTTCAAACGGAAATTTTTTCTTTAAAAGACTGTAAAATAAGGTGGAATTCATCAGTAGTAATTTGACTGCAAAGTAAGCAATTGCAATGACAAAAATCAATTGCTATTACAAAAAAACATTTTAGATTTACCTTTGTTATTGATCTTGCTATTGATTTTTGATATTGATTTTCTCATTGTTATTCGTATGTTTGCATTGTTGAACAAATCCTATGAACACAAACATAACCGAAAAGAAATATAAAAAACTATCCATTCAGGTTGCCTTGAACGGACTTTCTTTTTGTTGCTTTGACACACTCAACAATACAATTATTTCGTTCAACGAAGTTCATTTTGACACTTTCCATAAAGCAACAAAAACAGAAGACTTATTTGCAGAAGCGTTTAGTAATTATTCGGAATTAAAAGACTCTTACGATGAAATTTTAATCATTCACAACAACAATCTTGCTACGTTTGTACCCGAACCGTTATTTGACGAAAACTTTTTAGGAAGCTATTTACAATACAATACCAAAGTTTTTGAAACTGATTTTTTTGCATTTGATGAAATTGCCAATTGCCAAATGAACACTGTTTATATTCCGTATGTGAATATCAACAATTTTTTTATTGATCAATTTGGAACTTTCGATTACAAACATGCGAATAGTATTTTGGTTTCTAAATTATTGATTGGTTCTAAAAATATTCCAGAGAAAAAAGTATACGTTCATATCAATTCAGGATATTTTGAAATTATTGTGGTACAAAACCAAAAACTACTATTATTTAACTCTTTTGAGTATTCTACTCCTGAAGATTTCTTGTATTATATTTTGTTTACTGCAGAACAATTGGGTCTAAATCCAGAAGAATTTCCAGTAGAAATAATCGGAAAAATTGATGCTGAAAGTGACTATTACCAATTAGCCTATAAATACATTCGCAACGTATCGCTATTAGATGTGAGTGATTTACAAACTAAAAATAATTTTTCTGAAGCGGATAATAGAACCCATTACATACTTTTTAATTCATGAGAATTATTTCAGGCAAATACAAAGGCCGACGCATATTTCCTCCAAAAAACCTTCCTGTTCGCCCTACAACTGACATGAGTAAAGAAGCATTGTTCAATGTTTTAAATAATCATTTTAGCTTTGAAGGTTTAAAAGTATTGGACTTGTTTTCAGGAACTGGAAATATCAGTTTTGAATTTGCTTCGAGAGGTAGTTCGCCAATCACGTCTGTTGATGGTGATTTTGGCTGTGTTAAATTCATAAAACAAATTGCCTCCGAATTTGATTTTAATATTGCCGCAACTAAAAGTGATGTTTTTGCTTTTCTTGAAAAAAACAAATCAACTTACGATATTATTTTTGCAGATCCTCCTTATGGCTTAGACCAAAAAACGTTTGAAAAAGTTGTTACTGTAGTATTTGAAAAAGGACTTTTGGAAGAAGAAGGCATGTTGATTATTGAACATTCCAAATACACTAAAATGGAACATTTGCCTCATTTTTCTTTTCAGAAAAGTTATGGTGGTTCTTTTTTTAGTTTTTTTTGAGATTACTAATTCAGAAGGCGAAGAAGAATAGTTTTTCATTAAAAATAAAAAAAGCAGACCTATAAGCCGGATTCTGTCTCCGAAAAACGGAGCCTTATCATTTATCTAGATCTCACATTACTGTAAGACTCAAGCTACCTACCCTTCAACAACGGACGAGAAGCCCTTAAATGCTGATATACTTGATATTTCACCGCATAGAGTTTACCTGGTTTCACTACAGCATTACCTGTACATACTTTCTGTTGCACTTGTCCTAATTAATCCCAAAAATTGGAAAAAACCGACGGGTGTTACCCGCTATGCTTCTCTTTGGTGTCCGGACTTTCCTCCTTCCTAATAAATTAGTACGGCGATAAGGCGGTCTGCAGTGCAAATTTACGACATAATTGATAGGAATCATAATCGATTTTCAAGTCCTCAATTATATAAAAGATAGCACTTCTATTTTTGTTAGTAAATTGGGGATAAGTCCTCTGGTTTTTGAGGTTAATACTGTTGTTTTTTGGGATATCAAATCCTATATTTGCTTTTTAATAGATTTTCAATGGAACAATTTGTAGTATCGGCTCGTAAATACCGTCCGCAAACATTTAAAGATGTTGTGGGACAAAAAGCCATTACCAATACGTTATTGAATGCCATAGAAAACAATCACTTGGCCTCTGCCCTTTTATTCACAGGTCCTCGTGGCGTAGGTAAAACCACTTGTGCGCGTATCTTGGCACGAAAAATCAATCAACCTGGTTATGATGACCCGAACGAAGACTTTGCTTTCAATGTATTTGAATTGGATGCTGCTTCAAACAACTCGGTAGACGATATTCGTAATTTGATTGACCAAGTACGTATACCGCCACAAACTGGTCAATACAAAGTTTATATCATTGATGAGGTTCATATGTTGTCATCTCAAGCTTTTAATGCGTTTTTGAAAACATTAGAAGAACCACCCAAACATGCCATTTTTATTTTGGCAACAACCGAAAAACATAAAATTATCCCAACGATTTTATCGCGTTGTCAAATATTTGATTTCAAAAGAATTACCGTTAAAGACGCTAAAGAACATTTAGCAGAAGTTGCCGCAAGTCAGGGAGTTCAGTTTGAAGACGATGCTTTGCATATCATTGCTCAAAAAGCAGATGGTGCAATGCGTGATGCTTTGTCTATTTTTGATCGAGTAGTTTCTTTTTGTGGAAACAATTTAACTCGTCAAGCAGTAACAGAAAACTTGAATGTTTTAGATTACGAAACCTATATCAATGTAACTGAGTTGATTTTGGAAAACAAAATTCCAGAACTATTAGTTGCTTTTAATGAAATACTATCAAAAGGATTTGATGCCCATCATTTTGTTGCTGGATTGGCTTCCCACTTTAGGGATTTATTGGTGTCTAAAAACCCTGCTACCTTGTCTTTGTTAGAGGTAGGAGAACAAGCCCAACAATTGTATGGTATTCAAGCAAAAAAATGTGATGCTAATTTTTTATTGAAAGGAATTGAAATTGCCAATGAATGTGATTTGAAATACAAAGTCAGTCAAAATCAGCGACTGTTAGTTGAACTTTGCTTAATGCAATTGGCCTCCATCACTTTCGATGGAGAAAAAAAAAAGTTGAGCCATTTATAATTCCACCTACTTATTATAAAAATTTAGGTTATTCTATTGTAGAAGTTGTCAATACTATTCCATCTCCAATAAAAGTAGAAGAACCAATTTCAAGCGAAATTACTTATCCAATAAATGAGGGAAAAGCAGAGGTAGAAAATACTTATGTACCGACTCATGAACCAATTGTAGAAGTACCAAAACCAGTTATTGTAAGCGAGTCAGAATCAAAAGTTTCTGCACTTTCGTTGTCAAGTATTCGCGCTAAAAGAGAACTAGAAGAAAATTCCAAAACGGTTGTAAAAGAAATAGTTCATTTACCTTCGGAACCATTTACAGAAACAGAAATGTTACTACAATGGAACAAATACGCTCAGCGTTTGGGAGACAAAGGTTATAAAATTATGGAGTCGTTGTTGTTGATAAATGACCCTATTTTAAAAGGAACTCATATTACTTTAGAATTACCTAACGAAGGTTCCAAATTAGATTTTGAGAGTGAAAAATTAGGATTATTAGGCTATTTAAAAGGACATTTACACAATCATGATATTACTATAGAAGTCATTGTAAATGAAAGTTTTGAAAGCAGACGCAGCTTTAATGATCAAGATCGCTACAATCGTTTGCATCAAATCAATCCAAATATTGAACTGTTAAAGTCAACATTCGGATTGGATATTACTTAATTTATTATTTTAAATTTTTCCGTAATACATTGCTTTAACAATTCCATCTGCTAAACCAATTTTTGGTACATAAATATTTCTCGCACCACTCCATTTCATTGCATTCAAATAGATTCTTGTAGCTGGAATAATTACATCCGCTCGATCTGAATTCAATCCTAATTCTGAAATTCTTTGTTCATAAGTTAGTGAATTCAAAAATGAATATTGAGAATTCATATAAATATAAGAAAGTGGTTTATCCTGAGATTTACCCGACATTTTAAATAATTTATTGATATTCCCACCCGAACCGATTAATGTAACTTCATCATATTCTTCAGTATTTGATCGAATCCATTTTTCAATTTCATCCCAAACTAGTTCGTGAACCATGTCATTCAATAACCGAACCGTACCTGCCTTAAATGATCGTGAAACAATCATTTTTCCATCAGAAAATAAGGTAAACTCTGTACTACCTCCACCTACATCAACAAAAAGATAGGTTTTATCTGTCTTAATCAAAGTATGTAAATCACTAGAAGCAATTATTGCAGCTTCTTTTTTGCCATCAATAATTTCAATTTTTATTCCGGTCTTCTTTTTAATAATTTCTGTCACCTCTTTACCATTATATGCTTCTCGCATTGCTGAAGTTGCAAAAGCTTTGTACTGCTCTACCTTGTGAACTTTCATTAAGAGATTAAAAGCTTTCATCGCATCACACATTCTATCAATATTTTCCTCAGAAATTGAACCAACAGTAAAGGCATCTTGGCCTAAACGAATTGGTACACGAACTAAGGAACTTTTATTAAATTGTGTCTCTTTTTCGTCTTGTTCTACAATATTGGCAATAAGCAATCGCATGGCATTAGAGCCTATATCGATAGCGGCATATTTTTTTATATTTAGCATTATATATTTGGATGTGTAAAGTTGTAGCAAAATGAAAACTAGGAACTAGTTTCTCCTTCTTCTAATTTGTTTTTGTAATAATTATATGTTTCTAATTGGGCTCTGAAAATTGGTTTATCTCCACGTTGACGGTATTTGTTGTCCAAAAGATGCGAGTGTAATCTAGCTTTAACGTTTCCTTCCCAACCCAAATCAAAATTATCAATCAATTCTCTTTTAATATCTACATCGTAAATTGGGCAAGTCACTTCTACTCTACCATCTAAATTACGAGTCATTAAATCCGCAGAGGAAATGTAAACATCCGGATCGCCACCATTACCAAAAATAAAAATACGGGAATGTTCCAAGTAATTGTCCACAATGCTTATGGCTTCAATATTCTCACTCAAACCAGGAACTCCTGGAATCAAGGAACAAATTCCCCTTACTTCCAATTGAATTTTTACTCCTGCATTATTTGCTTCATACAGTTTATCAATCATTTCAATATCAGACAAACTATTCATTTTAAACTTTATATAGGTTGTTTGTCCCGATTTAGCAAGAGCAATCTCTCTATTTATCAATTTATTAAACTTGTTTCTCGTGAAATGGGGCGAGGTAATTATATGTTGGTAATTATAAATACGATAATTGATTTCGAAAAATTCAAAAATTTTAGATACATCTTTTAAAATTTTCTGATGAGATGTAAATAAGGTGACATCAGTATACACTTTAGCAGTAGATTCATTAAAGTTTCCAGTAGAAATAATTCCGTAGCGGTGAATTTTAGACCCTTCTTGTCTTTCAATAACACAAATTTTGCTGTGTACTTTCAATCCTTTTACACCAAAAATTAATTCTATTCCTTCCATCTGCATTTGCTCTGAATAAAAAATATTACTCGCTTCATCAAAACGTGCCTGCAATTCTATTTGTACGGTTACTTTTTTTCCATTTTTAGCAGCATTAATTAATGAACTAATAATCTGCGAATTTTTAGCTAATCGATATAAAGTGATTTTGATAGAAGTTACTTCTGGGTCCAAAGCCGCCTCCCTCAAAAACTTAATTACGTAGGAATACGATTGGTAGGGTGCACTAACTAAATAATCTTTTACCGCAATTTTTTTCATTATATTTTCATCCAAACTCAATCCTGGTATAGGCAAAGGTGGATTTGTTTTATACAACAGGTCAAATCTTCCAAGGTTAGGAAAGTCCATATAATCTCGTCTATTATGGTATTTTCCGCCTGGGATAATACTATCTGTTGCATCAATTTTCATATTAGTCAAGAAAAAATCAAGAGTATCTTTATCAATATTTTGGTCATAAATAAACCGGACCGGTTCACCAATTCTGCGGTCTTTTACACTCGATGCAATTTTCTCTAACATACTTTTACTCAAGTCACTATCAATATCTAATTGAGCGTCTCTAGTAATTTTAATCATATGTGCATCTACACTTTCGTAATCAAAAATGTCGAAAATTTTGTTTAAGTTCAAACGAATAACATCGTCTAACATAATTACGAATTGTTTTTCATCTACGGAGGGTAAAACTACAAAGCGGTTGATCGTTTTTGGGATTTCAATTACAGCATACAAAACTTCTTGCATATTGTTCTTGACTTTTTCTTTGGAGCTCCTCTTCAATAAAGATCGAAAATTGAAGGAATTGATCTCAGTTTGATTTTCTAAACTATTAATTACTAATTTAACTGCCAAATATCCCGAAGTATCCTTTAAAACGGGAAAATGATCTAAATCATTTAAGATGATAGTTACCAACTCAGGACTTACTTTTTGAACAAAAAAATCTTTTAAATATAATTCTTGCTCAGGAGTAACGTCATTTTCATCTATGGTAAAGATGTTTTCTTTTTCCAAACGAGCCTCAATATCGCTTAAAATAGCCAAACTTTCAGATTGCTGATTGATTACGATTTCAGTAATATCATGTAATAATTGACTTGATGAAATTCCGTTAAAGTATTTTTCACCTGAAATTCCATTTAAAGTTAATCTGCGAATAGCAGCAAATCGTACTCTAAAAAACTCATCTAAGTTGTTTGAAAAAATTCCTAAAAAACGCATACGGTCTAGTAAAGGAACTGTAACATCTGCGGCTTCTTGTAGAACCCTGGCATTGAAAGATAACCAACTTTTTTCTCTGTCTATGTATTTTTGTTGCAAAACGTAAATTATTTTAAATCTTTAGGAAATATTGTTTTTAAAATCCTCCCTTTTTTAATACTACTCCAATGGTCATCATCAAATTGAATTGACACAAATCCAGCAGTAGGAACATTAGGCAGGATGTAATCTCCAAATTTATTAACAAAATTTGTAATAGCCTCGTTATGCCCAAAAAGAATAACACTTTCGTAAAGATTATTACACGATTTTATAACCTTTTCCAATTGATTTTCATCAAAAGTGTACAAATTTTCTTTTAATATTATGTTTTCGACTGGGAATGAGATATTTTGAGCAAAAATCATTGCTGTATCAGATGCTCTTTTAGCAATGCTGCTCCATATTAAAAATGAATTAGGAATATAATTGGATAGTGTTGAGGAAACTAAATGTGCATCTGAAATTCCACGATGTGAAAGGGGCCGATCAACATCCTTAAATGGAGTTTCCCAACAAGATTTTGCATGTCTTACTAAAATTAAATTTTTCATAAAAATGGGAAATATAAGAAGTTGAAAGTTAGATAAACAATATAAACAAGTTCTAACCACAATTTACGAAAGAATACAATACAAATAACTTTTTACTACTGTATTAATTTTAATATCCATTTTTTAAGAACAATAATTAAAATTACAATCTATAATATCAAGGTGATAAGCGATCCGTTTTCCAAGAGAAATCAGGCTGTGCGACATATCGTATTCGATCGTGTAAACGATTAGGTCTTCCTTGCCAAAACTCTATTTCTAAAGGAGTAACTATAAAACCTCCCCAGTTTTCGGGTCTTGGAATTTCTTTACCTTCATAATTAACTTCCAATTGTTTCAAATTTTCCTCTAAATATGCTCTAGACGGAATAACATCAGACTGATTAGAAACTAAAGCGCCTAATTTACTTCCATCTGGTCGTGAATGAAAATAGGTGTCTGAAATACTTTCAGACGTTTTTTGAGCAATTCCCTTAATAATAACTTGGCGCTCTACACTAGTCCAAAAAAACGAAAGACAAACGTTTGGATTATTGATAATAGCCTTGCCTTTTTCCGAGTTATAATTGGTGTAAAACACAAATCCCTCTTCATTAAATTTCTTTAATAAAACTACTCTCGATTTTGGGAAACCATCCAAACCAATAGTTGCTATAGTCATAGCATTAACTTCTTCAATACCGCCAAAATCCTCTACTTCATGGAACCATCTATTGAACAAATTAATCGGATCTTCAGGAATAGAAGTTTCCAATAATTCACTTTTATCGTATGATTTTCTGTAATTGCTTAAATCTTTCATGTTTTATATATTACAATTCAAATGATTTTCCGTCCTCTGCCAAAAAAACATTTTTAAATATAGTTTTGGCTTCCTCTTCAAATAAGGAAATAGTATCGTAACGGGTTGAATAATGACCCAAAATTAATTGTTTTGCATTGGCTTTCAAAGCAATTCTAGCTGCTTCTTTTGCTGTTGAATGTAATGTTTTTTGAGCCAATACTGCTTCTGAATCTAAAAAAGTGGATTCATGATACAAAACATCAACATTTTCTATAATCGAAAGTATTGCTTCGTGATAAACGGTGTCAGAACAAAAGGCGTAACTTTTGGGCTGAACTGGGTCAAAAGTTAAATCTGAATTCGAAATTAGTCTTCCGTCATCTAAGCTGATGTCTTTCCCGTTTTTTATTTTTTGATAATAACAACTTTCAATTTCGTAATTCAAAACGGCGTCCATGTTCAATTTGCGTTCGCCTACTTTTTCTTGAAATAAAAACCCGTTGGTATAAACACGATGTTTTAAAGGAATAGTACTGACCAAAACTTTATCATCTTCAAAAATTAATTCCGTTTCCTCCGATTCTAACTCATGAAAAAATAGTCCATAATTAGTCCATGAATTAGACAATCGTAATTGTAACAGAATAATTTCTTTGATCCCTTTTGGACCATAAACATGTAAATCCGTTGTTCTACCTAACAAACTAAAAGTGGAAATCAATCCAATCAAACCAAAAAAATGATCGCCATGCAAATGAGAAATAAAGACTTGATTGATTTTGGAAAACTTTATTTTATTTTTTCGAAGTTGTACTTGAGTACCCTCGCCACAATCAATCAAAAACATTCGATTTTTAATTTCTAATAACTGAGAAGTTGGATTAGTAATAGTACGGGGTGTGGCGGCATAACAGCCAAGAATGGTTAGTTTCATTAAAATCCTAAATCACGTTCAATTTCTTCCATCTCGATCATATCATGTGCTTCTAAAACCGAAGGCACTACTGTTAACTGTGCTGGAACAGCATTAAAATCGATCCCGTCTGCAACCACAACAAAAGATTTTTTTTCTTTTTTGTTTTGTTTGGCCAAAGGCAGCAACAATTTTATATCGGAAAGTGTTACCAACTTATTATGAGATAAATCAATAATTAAGTTATGAGTAGCGAAGGAAGCGTTTGGTTGAGATACTTTATCCAAAAATGAAGTAAAGTCTCCTTGCGTATCTTTAATAGTTATTGTATGTCCTTTTTGATCTACTTTCATAAATAGGTAATTAAACTGGATAACCGTTTATTTATATTATTCTAATTGAAACAACTAACAATAAATTATTGAATTTTTGAAGCCAAAAGATAGATAACCGCCATTCGAATTGCCACTCCATTTTCAACTTGGTCTAATATAACTGATTGTTGTGAGTCGGCAACATCACTAGTGATTTCAACTCCACGATTAATTGGTCCAGGATGCATAATTACAATCTCTTTGTTAAGCGAATCCAATAGATTTTTATCAACTCCATATTGTTGTGCATATTCTCTTGTTGAGGGAAAATAATTTACGTCCATTCGCTCATTTTGTACTCGTAACATATTGGCTACATCACACCATTCTAATGCTTTACGTAGATTTGGCTCTACTGTTACTCCAAGTGATTCGATGTATTTAGGGATCAATGTTTTTGGACCGCAAACCTTCACTTCCGCCCCTTGCATTTGCAAAGCATAAATGTTTGATAAGGCTACTCGTGAGTGTAAAATATCTCCCACTATTACCACTTTTTTACCAGCTACCTCTCCCAATTTTTCGCGTATCGAATAACTATCTAGTAAAGCTTGAGTAGGATGTTCATGCGCTCCATCACCTGCATTGACAATACTTGCTTTTACGTTTTTAGATAAAAAGTAGGCTGCTCCAGGATTGGCGTGACGCATCACTACCATATCTACTTTCATTGAAAGTATATTGTTTACAGTATCAATTAATGTTTCGCCTTTCTTTACAGAAGATTGTGCTGCCGAAAAACTAATCACGTCAGCTGACAATCTTTTTTGGGCTAATTCAAAAGAAAGTTTGGTTCGAGTACTGTTTTCGAAAAAGATATTAGCGATTGTAATGTCTCGCAAAGAAGGAACTTTCTTAATGGGTCTATTGATAACTTCCTTAAAATGATCAGCGGTTTCAAAAATTAAGTCAATATCATTTTTGTTAATGTATTTAATTCCTAATAAATGATTTACGCTTAATTCTTTCATTTTTTTTACAATTATAATTTAGTACGAATGATTTTCTATTTAATTTGTTATTAAATATACACCGTCTTCTCCATCATTTTCTTTCCAACACACTTTAACTTTTTCATTATTAATCGCATCTACCTGTCTTCCCCTATAATCAGGTTGTATTGGTAAATTGCGACTAAAACGTCTGTCAATCAATACCAACAATTCTATTTCAGAAGGTCGTCCAAAAGATTGAATCGCTGTTAATGCAGAACGTATGCTACGTCCTGTAAATAATACATCATCAATAAAAATGACTTTTTTGTTTTCAACAATAAAATTAATATTGGTTTTATTAGCCTCCAAAGGTTTTTCCGTTCTTCTGAAATCATCTCTAAAAAAAGTGATGTCTAGATAACCCAAAGTAATAGCAGGAGTTTGGTATTCTTTTTCTAAAATTTCTTTCAAACGTTCTGCTAAGAAAACTCCCCTAGGTTGTATACCTACAAGAATGGAATCCGAAAAATCTAAGTGTTTTTCAATTAATTGACAAGCCAAACGATGCAGTATGATAGTAACTTCTTTTGCAGTAAGTAATACTTTTTGGCTCATAGTAAAGTGTAATGTTTGGTTTGGCAAATATACAAATTCTGTTTTATGATTGATAATTAAAAAAAATAGAAAAAAATTAGCCAAAAAAAGCCTTGAAAATTCAAGGCTTAACAACTATTTATGAGTACATTTTTGTTCTTAATTCTTTAACTTTTTCATCATCTAAATAATCGTCAAATGTCATGTAACGATCAATAGCACCATTTGGAGTCAATTCCACTACTCTGTTACCTACAGTTTGTGCAAATTCGTGGTCATGAGTAGTAAAAATAACGGATCCTTTAAAGTTTTTTAAAGAATTGTTGAAAGCCGTTATTGACTCTAAGTCCAAGTGATTTGTAGGCTCGTCAAGCATTAAAATATTGGCGCGCTCCATCATCATACGAGATAACATACAACGTACTTTTTCTCCTCCAGATAAAACTCGGCTTGTTTTCAAGGCCTCTTCTCCTGAGAAAATCATTTTTCCTAAGAATCCTCTAATAAAAACTTCATCTCGTTCTTCTTCTGTTTTCGCCCATTGACGCAACCAATCAACTAAAGTCAAATCATTTTCAAAAAAGGAATGATTTTCAGCCGGCAAATACGCCTGATTAGTAGTAATTCCCCAATCATAAGATCCATCATCCGCTTTTTGATTACCATTCAAAATTTCATAAAAAGCAGTTGTAGCTCGCGAATCTTTTGAGAAAAGAACGATTTTATCTCCTTTTGCCATATTCAAATCCACACCTTTGAACAATATTTCGCCATCAATAGAAGCGCTTAAATTTTCTACATTAAGAATTTGGTCACCCGCTTCCCGATCTTGGTCAAATATAATGGCAGGATATCGACGACTTGAAGGTTTGATTTCAGAAATGTTCAATTTTGAAATCATTTTTTTTCGAGAAGTTGCTTGTTTAGATTTGGCCACATTCGCAGAAAAACGACGAATAAATTCTTCTAATTCTTGTTTCTTTTCTTCTGCTTTTTTGTTTTGTTGTGCTCGTTGTTTTGCAGCTAATTGACTGGATTCATACCAAAACGTATAATTTCCTGAGTAATGGTTTATTTTTCCAAAATCAATATCCGAAATATGAGTGCAAACCGCATCTAAAAAGTGACGATCGTGAGAAACTACAATAACAGTATTCTCATAATTAGCTAAGAAATTTTCTAACCATGCGATCGTCTCAAAGTCTAAATCGTTGGTAGGCTCATCCATAATTAGTAAATCTGGATTTCCAAAAAGAGCTTGCGCTAAAAGCACACGAACTTTAATTTTTCCCTCCAAATCTTCCATTATAGTATAATGGTTATCCTCGGTAATTCCCAAATTAGATAGCATAGAAGCTGCATCTGAATCAGCATTCCAACCATTCATCTCCTCAAATTGCACTTGCAATTCACCTATTCTATCGGCATTTTTATCATTATAATCTAAATACAACTCCTCCATTTCTTTTTTAATAGCATACAAAACCTTATTGCCCATCATTACTGTTTCAAGAACAGTAAATCCGTCAAACATATTGTGATTTTGATTTAAAACTGACATGCGTTTTCCAGGCTCTAAGTGAATATGACCTGAAGTAGGATCCATATCCCCTGAAATAATTTTTAAAAAAGTAGATTTCCCAGCACCGTTGGCACCAATAACACCATAAATATTACCTTGAGTAAAATTGGTATTAACTTCGTCGAATAAAATTCGCTTGCCAAACTGAACTGATAAATTATTAATTGATAACATGTTGTTTAATTTTTTGCAAAAATAACAAAAAACTAAATAGAATCATGTTTAAATTATAAGGGAAAAGCTTCATGAAATAAAATGATAAAAAAAGGAGACCTAATTATCTATAATAAAACATTGATTCATATCAAAAATCAATTATTCGATAATTTTAACAATATTTATATCAAATTATTTTTTTTTAATTTATGTATCAAATACTTTTACATCTTTACTGCAATTAATTATAATAAACTTAAAACCAAAAAAAAATGAATTCAGAACAAACCAAGTCAAATAACTCGGCATTATCAACTCTAATAACAGTTTTCTTCTTTTGGGGTTTTATTGGAGCATCAAATGGTGTTTTTATCCCTTTTTGTAAAGCTAAATTCGGATTAGATCAATTTCAAAGTCAGTTGATTGACTTTGCTTTTTACGGAGCCTATTATATTGGGGCATTACTCCTATTTATTTTTAGTAGTACTGCTAAAAGAGATATTCTAAACGGTTGGGGATTCAAAAAAGGAATTATTTATGGGTTATTATTGAGTACTTTGGGTGCTGCACTAATGATTTTGGCAGTTGTACAAGGTAGTTATTTATTCATCCTTGGTGCATTATTTATTGTGGCTTTAGGTTTTTCTTTACAACAAACATCAGCCCAACCATTTGCAGCTTCTTTAGGAGAACCTCATTCAGCATCAAGCCGATTGAACTTGGCTGGAGGAATTAACTCTTTAGGAACTACTATTGGGCCCATTGTTGTATCGATTGCACTTTTTGGCGTGATTTCAGGGGTTAGTATTGAAGAATTTGCGCAAAAGGCAGACTCATTAGATTCTATGATTACCCTTTACATTGCCGTTGGTGGATTATTTTTACTTGCAGCTGCTTTGTTTCATTTTTCAAATAAGTTGCCAGCTGGAAAAAGTGATGATTCATTTGAAACCGCGAATAAGGCTTTAAAAACGCTTATCATTATTACTTTGTTATTAGTAGTTATTTTTGGGTATATTTTTTCTCGATATGAAGATCCTGAATTCATCAAACGTTTTATCGAAAATAAAGAAGTAGATTATTTAGGATTAGGACTTACAATATCTACTTTATTAATTGTTGTAATCGGTCTTTTATTTGCTAATGCCACAGCGCAAAAAAATCCTGAGGGTTGGGGCGCTATGAAATATCCTCAATTAGTTCTAGGAATGCTAGCTTTATTCTCTTATGTAGGAGTTGAAGTTACTATTGGAAGTAACTTAGGTGAACTTTTAAACACTAAAGATTTTGGTTCAATAGATGGTCCCGGACTTGCTCCATTTATGTCAATGTACTGGGGAAGTTTGATGATTGGACGCTGGGCCGGAGCCATTTCGGTTTTCAATCCATCATCTCAATTAAGAAAAATATTACTTATCGTTGTGCCTTATGTAGCTTTTGGAATAGTTTTGTCAGCTAATGCAATTTCTGGTCAAGATATAACACCTTTATATACGTATGCTTTTGTAATTATTTTTCAAATTGTTGGATTTTTCTTAGGAAAGGATCAACCTTCAAGAACCTTATTAATTTTTGGTTTATTAGGAATGACTGCTATGTTAATTGGATTAGCTACTACAGGAACAATTGCTATTTTCGCTTTTATGAGTGGTGGTTTATTTTTAAGTATTATGTGGCCTTGTATTTTCTCATTGGGAATTGCAGGTTTAGGAAAATATACCTCACAAGGAGCCGCATTCTTAGTCATGATGATTTTAGGAGGTGGAATTATTCCTCCATTACAGGGAAAATTAGCCGATGTTATCGGAATACATACTTCTTATTTTATACCAGTATTATGTTTTGCTTTTATTGCATTCTACGGATGGAAAGTAAATGGAATTTTAGAGAAACAAGGTGTCGGACTAGATATCGAAGTGGGTGGCGGACACTAAAAATAGCCAACTAACCAAAACCAAAAAAATCCCATCATTGATGGGATTTTTCATTTTATAAAAGAAAAGAACTATTTATTTCCTTTTTCAAAATCAGCAACAAATTGTGCTAATCCAATATCTGTTAATGGGTGCTTTAACAATCCGTAAATAGCAGAAAGTGGGCCGGTCATTACATCTGCACCAATTTTAGCACAATTCATAATATGCATTGTATGACGTACTGAAGCTGCTAAAATTTGAGTTTCAAATCCGTAATTATCATAAATCAAACGAATCTCCTCAATAAGCGCTAAACCATCAGTAGAAACATCGTCTAAACGACCAATGAAGGGTGAAACATAGGTAGCTCCGGCTTTTGCAGCCAATAAAGCTTGTCCAGCAGAAAAAACTAAAGTGACATTTGTTCTAATACCTTTATCTGAAAAATATTTAGCAGCCATGACACCCTCTTTTGTCATTGGTAGTTTTACAACAATTTGGTCGTGTAAATCAGCTAACTCCTCGCCTTCTTTCACCATGCCTTCAAAATCTAAAGCATTTACTTCAGCACTAACATCACCATCTACTAAATTGCAGATGTCTACATAATGTTTCAAGATGTTATTTTTACCTGTAATGCCCTCTTTAGCCATTAACGACGGATTCGTTGTTACTCCATCCAAAACCCCCAAAGCTTGTGCCTCTTTAATTTGAGCTAAATTAGCTGTGTCTATAAAAAATTTCATTTAAATTATATTTAGTTGTGATTATGAAAACAAAAGTAAGAAATGATATGAGAACAAAAAATAAATTAATGGCATAAAAAAACCGCCTCTTTGAAGAGGCGGTTTAATAATCAATATCTTAAATTTCTAGTTTGAACTAGAAGTAGATTTAATAGCTAAGTTGTAAACAACTAATCCAAATCCGATTTTGTTGATAGCATCTGCAATGTTGTAAGCAACATCTACACTTCCTTTTCCAACAAAACTTGTGTACCAACCATCAGTTCCTAACATGTATCCTAACGGGTAAATTGCCCATCCTACAAGTACGAACCAACATAAGATTTTGTGTGAAGCTAATACATCTCCACCAGCTTTTGCAGCCAATTTAGACGCTTCACCAAACCAAATTTCGTAAACAATTACGAAGTAAGCTAATCCAGAGAATAATCCCCACATAGCCGCTTGGTCACTAAACATAGTTTCTCCTAAGTAACCTGTTACTAACATCACTATTGAAAGGAAGATCATTTTCCACAATAAGTTTTGTTTTGCACCAGCAACTTTTAAAATTAAATAAAACTCAAGACACATCAACGGCACTGTAAGTACCCAATCCACGTATCTAAAGAATGTTGGCGATTCTTGGAAAGCATTCCAATAATCACGCATGTAAAAGTAGTGTACTGCTGCAATAAAAGTAATCAATCCTGATACTAATACTGAAGTACGCCATTTCTTATCGAATTGACTTAACGATAAGAAGAAAAAAGCTGAAGCAGCCATCATGGCCATGCTTCCAATGAAGAATGTAAATCCAACATAGTCGTTTGGTAGCATTTTTGCTACATTAGCAGAAATAAACATAAAATTTGACATAAATTAAAAAATTAGGTTAATTAATAAAGTAAATTTACATTTTATTATAATACAAAAAACATTTTATCGTTTATTTTTAAAAAAAAAAAAGTAAAACAAAAAAAAATAAATATGTCAAAAACCTTAAAATTATCAGTAATAACAAGCTTTGCGGGACTTTGGCTAACTTCATACTTATCAAATAAATACCAAACAATTTTAGGTTTTTTTTTAATTTTATCTTTCGGAGTACTTCACGGAGCTAATGATTTAGTCCTAATAAGTCACCTAAAATCAGATAAAAAACTCGATTTTGTGAAATTAATCGGAATTTACATACTGATAGTTGGAATTTCTGTACTCCTATTCACTAATATTCCTGTACTGGCTTTATCACTTTTTATTCTTGTTAGTAGCTACCATTTTGGCGAACAACATTGGAATGAAATTATTACGTTAAAAAAAAACCTCCTAATATTACTATTTCAATTCAATTATGGATTGCTTATATTGGTTCTTTTATTTTATTTTAATAGTAAAGAAGTAATCGAAATCATTAAAGAAATTACTCAATATACGATATCAGAAATTTATATTGAGAGTGCAGTCCTGGTAGCGTTGCTTTTTTTTGCTATTTCTTCAATTAGAATGTGTTTTTTATCTAGAAGATTTAAAAACAAGATAATTGAGCAATTGTTTTATTTAATTGTTTTGGCAATTGTGTTTAAAGCTTCTGGTTTAATTTGGGGATTTACCATCTACTTTATTTTTTGGCATAGCATTCCGTCTTTAAATGATCAACTAAGGTTTTTATATGGATCAGCCACATGGTCAGATTTTAAAAAGTATTTTAAAACAGCCTTTGTTTACTGGATTATTTCATTAGTGGGGATTTTTGCATTGTATTTTATTGCCAAAGATATGCTCGTATTTGACGCTTTATTCTTTGCTTTTTTAGCCTCAATAACTTTCCCTCATTTTATTGTAATATTTAATATGTATAAAAACAAATAAAATCAAGTTAAAGTTTATAATGTTTCATAAGTAATTTTTCATAGATATTATCTGGAAGTATTCTTTTAAGTACAATCGAAAATTTTTGCATAAATGCTCCAACTTTATAATGAATTTTTGGATTTTTTTCTTGAATAATTTGGAATACTGCTTCAGCCATTTCATTTGGATTACTCCCACTATTTACATGATCATCCATCGTTCTTAAAACTGTTCCATAAGTAAGTTCATAATCAGAACCTTGAACTACTGGTGCATGAAATCTTCCTGCTGCAATATTAGTTGCAAAATCGCCAGGCGCAACATTGGTAATTTGGATACCAAAAGACTTGACTTCCATTCGCAATGCCTCAGTTATTAATTCTAAAGCACCTTTAGAAGCTGAATATACACTTCGATAAGGCAATCCCATATAACCAGCAATACTGGTGATGTTAATAATTAAACCTGAATTTTGAGCGCGCATTTGGGGTAAAACAGATTGAATAACTGCAATTGGACCAAAGAAATTAGTTTCAAAATTATTTTTGATTTCCTTCATTGGAATTTCTTCCAAAGGACCGGTTATTCCTATACCTGCATTATTTATTACTATATCAATTTTTCCTTTTTCTTGAATAATTTTGGCAACAGCCAAATGAATAGAATCTACATTTCGAACATCTAAAGTGACTAGAGGAAAAATTGAGTCAAGAACCAATTCAGGATTTCTACTAGTACCATAAATAATGAAACCTTTTTTATGTAAAAACTCTCCAATAGATTTTCCTATTCCCGAAGACCCACCCGTAATTAATACTACTTTACTCATCTAAATTTATTTGGATCTAAAAATAGTTAAAAATATTTTCCTTGATAGTCCTAAAACAAAAAAATCTTCCGAAGGAAGATTAAAAAAGTGGCAAGCGACCTACATCGCACCGCTCAACCACGTACCCTTGCTATGTTCCCATCCTGGGGGAGTCTGCAGGAGCTGGTCGTGTAGGACTTGCCAAGGCAAATATACAACCTTTTTATATTTTTGCAAGTGCATTGCTACTAATAAAATAAGGTTGTATATTCGACTATTCAAATTTTAAACTATGAAAAAGTATAACTTCTTATTTATCATTTTATTAGGGATGATTTTAGCTAATTGTGGAGGAGCCAAAAAAGAAAACAATAGCCTATTTAGTTTTGATACTACTAATTTTAAAGAACAGTACCAAACTCCAGAGTCGATTGAATTGAATCTATTGAATCCAAATTCAAAAACAGTAGATAGTGTAATTTATTATGTAAACGAAACTAAAATTGGAACTACTAAAGGATTAGGTAAACTCACTTTTGCCTTCAAAGACCAAAAACTTGGCTATCAAAATCTAAAAGCTTTAGTTTACTTTGAAGGAGAAAACGTTGAGATTAATGATAGAGTAGAATTAGTATCAAATGTAGAACCTAAATTATTAAAATACAGTATTATAAATACTTTTGCCCACGACACTACTTCATTCACAGAAGGTCTGGAATTTCATAATGATACTTTATTTGAAAGTACGGGGCAAAAAGGAGCTTCCTATTTTAGAAAATACGATTATAAGACAGGTAGAGTTTTCAATCAAACCAATTTAGATTCTAAATATTTCGGAGAAGGTATTACCATTATCAATAACAAATTATACCAATTAACTTGGCAAGAAAAAACTGGATTTATCTATAATGCAACAACCTTAAAGTTAGAAAAAACCTTCACTTACAAAAAAGATATTGAAGGATGGGGAATGACTAATGACGAAAAATTTATCTATCAAACAGACGGAACCGAAAAAATTTGGAAAATGGATCCTACTACTTTAGAAATGATAGATTACATCAATGTGTATTCGGGAAATGCAAAAATAAAATCAATCAATGAGTTAGAATGGATTAATGGACTAATTTATTCTAATGTATGGCAAAAAGACGCTATTGCGGTTGTAAACCCATTAAGTGGTGCTGTTGAAGGAATTTTAGACTTATCAGGTTTGCGAAAATTAGTAAATAATTCAACCGCAGAAGTACTAAATGGAATTGCATACAACCCTAAAACCAAAACAATATTCGTAACCGGTAAAAATTGGGACAAAATGTTTGAAATCAAAGTTTCAGAATTATAAGTACTAGAATTAAAATAACAAAAAAAGGGAGCTAATAGCTCCCTTTTTTTATAACTAATAAAAATTATCTTAAAGAAAAAGACGTCTTAGATACGAGCTCTGATTTATCATAAACATTAACTGTATAGGTACCTTTTACAAATTTACTACCTGCTAAGTCTTCTGAAACATTTACTGTTTTGTTTTCGTATTTTACATTAGTTGTAAAGCTGTAAGTTAAAGATTTTGTTCCAAAATTTTCCACTTTCTTTTCTCCTACTACATTGTTTTCACTATCAATAACTTGAACAAAATATGTTTTTGTACCTGATTTAGCAATTTTATTTTCTGCTATCGTAAAACTAACTTTTAAAATATCTGCTCTATTTGCTTTTTCAGTTGCAATTTGTTTACCAGAGCTTCTCACTATAAATGCAGCTCCATTAGTATTCAAAACAGATAAAATAGATCCTTTTTCAACAGTTTTTGCTAAATCAGAATTTTGAGAAGTCAATACTTCATTTGCTTTTTTAGACTCAACTAAAACAACTTTTGTACTATCACGTTGGATTGTTAGAGTAACATTTTGCTTTTTCAGGTTATCATTCTCAGCGATTAAAACTTTCATATTACTTTGCAAAGAAGTCAATTGGGATTTAAATTTAGAAATATCTCCATTAGATTTTTTTAAATCTGACATCAATGCAACTACTTTATCTCTTTCTTTGATCAATTCTTCTGACATAGATGTATTTTCAGCAATTGCAGTGTCATAAGTTGCTTTCAATGCGAGTAAATCTTTCATTACTGATTCTTTCTCAGTTAATGTAGTTTTTAATTCTGTTCTTACGATTTCAGCATCAGTTGACATTTTGAAAATATAACCTAAACTTCCCAAAAGCAATAGTAATAATACAATTACAATTGCTTTCAAATTTGTATTGCTTTTTTGATCTTCCATTTTTAGTTTTTTTATTTATTATGACAAAAATAATAATATATCCATACTACACAAGGTTTTTTGACACATTTATAGTATTTTTGATCAAATTTTTTTACAATGGATAAAATAATTCCTTTTACAATAACCGATCTTGGCAAAATTACAAATCATAGAAATGGTGAGATAAAATTTGGTGAAAAAATGATTACTATACCAAAAGGAATTGAACCAATAGAATTCCTTTCAAGTTGTGATGCTAAATATGTTTTATTTGGAATTCCTGAAGATATTGGAATTAGAGCTAACTATGGTAGACCAGGAGCAGCTTCAGCTTGGAACAGCGCTATAAAAAGTATTGCTAATATTCAGCATAATCGCTTTAGCAAAGGAAACCAAATTGTAATTTTAGGAACACTTAATGTGGCTACAGAAATGGCAGAAGTAGAAAACTTAGACTTTAATGATATAGATGATCGTTCTAAGTTAAGCCAACTGGTTGAAAAAATTGACAAAGAAGTTTCTAATATTGTTTTCAATATTGTTAAATTGGGAAAAACACCAATTATTATTGGTGGAGGTCATAATAATGCTTATGGAAATATTAAAGGGACCGCTTTGGCCAAGGGCAAACCAGTTAACGCTATTAATTTTGACGCACATTCAGATTTTAGAATCTTGGAGGGACGCCATAGCGGGAATGCTTTTTCTTATGCTTTTGAAGAGGGTTTCTTGAAAAAATATTTTGTATTTGGTTTACATGAAAACCATGTGTCCAAAAGCGTTTTAGATACATTTAAAAAAATTGAAGACAGGGTGCGGTATGTCACTTATGACAGCATAAGTATTCGAAGAGAAAAAGATTTTGAGATAGAAATGACTAATGCTTTGGATTTTATTAATAATGATCCTTTTGGACTTGAAGTTGACTTGGGCGCTATTCCTAACATAGCTAGTAGTACCATGACACTTACAGGTTTTTCGGTAGAAGAATTAAGACAATTTGTGTCCTATTTTGGGAAATTTAAAAATGCAACCTATTTACATCTTTGCGAAGGAGCTCCGGATTTAGGTGAACAAAAGAATGATCATCTTGTTGGTAAAATTATAGGGCATTTGATTACCGATTTTATAAAATCAAATAACGAAACTGAATTGTTGCACCAAACGATTGTTCCTAATTGGATGCATCAAAAATAATAACACTATCTTTGTTTGATATTGCTGCAATTACAGTAGCATATTTAATAATAAAATTATGTTATTCGAAGATTTATTACTTTCAAAAAGTATCCAAAAAGCCGTTTATGAAGAAGGCTATACCCATCCCACTCCTATTCAAGAACAATCTATACCTATTGTTTTATCAGGGAGAGATTTAATTGGATGTGCACAAACAGGTACCGGAAAAACAGCAGCATTTGCTATTCCCATTATTCATCAATTACACCGAATTGTAGGATCGTCTAAAAAGGCTAAAGAGATTAGAGCGTTAATTGTAACTCCAACTCGCGAATTAGCGGTTCAAATTGGTCAAAATTTTGATACCTACGCTAAATATACTAATCTAACACAGATTACCCTTTTTGGTGGCGTTTCGCAAGTACCACAAGTTGACACTTTAAAAAAGGGAGTTGACGTTGTAATTGCTACGCCTGGAAGATTATTGGATTTACACAAACAAGGTTTTATCAATTTCGATAATTTACATACTCTTGTATTGGACGAAGCTGATCAAATGTTGGATATGGGATTTATAAATGATGTAAAAAAAATTGTCAAGCTTACGCCCAACAACCGTCAAACATTACTATTTTCTGCCACGATGCCAATTGCAATTCGTGAATTAGCAGAAATGTTTTTGAAAGATCCAGCAAAAGTGGAGGTCTCGCCTGTTTCTTCAACAGCAGAAAAAATAGAACAACGCATTTATTTTGTAGAAAAAACAGAAAAAAGAAATTTGTTGTATCATTTGATTAAAAATGAAAATTTGTCAGACGTATTGGTTTTTTCTAGAACCAAACATGGAGCAGACAATGTGGTGAAAGCTTTGCGCAAAAATAATATAGCTGCCGAAGCCATTCACGGAGACAAATCTCAAAACGCGAGACAACGCGTTTTAGAAGCATTTAAAAATAAAGAAGTGGGTGTTCTTGTAGCAACCGATATTGCTGCTCGTGGTATTGATATTGATCAATTACCGTTTGTAATCAATTTTGACTTACCTAATATCCCTGAAACTTATGTACACCGGATTGGTAGAACTGGTCGTGCTGGAAATGGCGGAATTGCGATTTCTTTTTGCAGTAAAGACGAAGAGCCTTACTGGAAAGACATTCAAAAATTAATTAAAGTGGATGTTAAAACCATTACAGACCATCCTTATCCATGGCATTCTGGTGGACCCGAAGCTGTCGCAAGTTTACCTAATAACTCCAACCGAAGTGGAGGAGCCCACAAATCGAGAAAATCAACCGCATCAAAACAAAACAAAAAACGTTGGTATTAAATACCAACGTTTTTTTTATATAATAGAATGAAAACGGATTAATTTTCAATTTCAATTTTATCCTCCCATTGTCCTACTACAGAAGTGGCTAAAGCATTTCCTAAAACATTTGTAGCGGATCTAAACATATCACAGAAATGATCGATAGGTAAAATCAATGCTATCCCTTCAATTGGGATGTCAAACATACCACATGTAGCAGCAACAACCACCAAACTTGCCCTTGGGACTCCCGCAATTCCTTTACTTGTTAGCATTAAAACTAACAACATTGTCATTTGAGTTCCTAAATCCAAGTCGATGCCATAGGCTTGAGCAATAAAAATACTAGCAAATGTCATGTACATCATACTTCCATCTAAATTAAATGAATATCCTAAAGGCAACATGAAAGAAACTATTTTATCTTTTACACCAAAACGTTCCAATTCTTCTGTTAATTTCGGAAATACAGCTTCACTACTTGTGGTACCAAAAGCTACTATTAGCGGACTAGAAATTCTTTTTAGTAAAACTGTCATTCTCGATTTTAGGAAAATATATCCTATGAAAATAAGTACCACCCATAAAGATGAAATCCCAATTAAAAAAGAACCAAAGTATTTGAAATAAGTAATTGCTAATTCTTGAAAATCACGAACGGCAAACACTCCTGCAATAGCACCAAATACGCCAATTGGTGCAAACTTCATTACATAATTTACCATTTTTAAAACGATATGCGATGTTTTATCTAAGGCATTAACAACTGGTTTAACTGAGTCTCCTATGGCTGCTGCAGCTAGTCCAAAAAAGATAGAAAAAATTACAATTTGCAATATTTCGTTAGTAGCCAAAGCTTCAAAAATACTTTTTGGAACTATATGTTCAATAAAATTTTCAAAAGATAAAGTAGTTGTTTTTGCAGTAACTTCAGAAGCAGTGGTTAAATCAACATTAGAAAGATTCAATCCTACTCCTGGTTGTAAGATATTTACAAAAAACATTCCTAATAATAATGAAATAAACGAAGCAGTAAAAAACCAACCCAAGGCTTTTCCGCCAATACGTCCTACAGCTTTTATATCTCCAAGCTTTGCAATACCAACAACTAATGTAGTGAATACAAGAGGTGAAATAATCATTTGTACCAATCTAATAAAAACTGTTGCTAGCATTTTTATCTTTGAACTGAACGTTTGCGCAATTTCAACTGAAAAATTAGAGTGAATTACTATTCCTAAAATAGCACCTATAATCATAGCGACAAGAATTTGTCCTGTAAGACCTGATAAAAAGGAGGGTTTTGATGAAGAATCTTTCATTTTTTTTGGTTAATTGGTTAATTCTTATAAAAATATTATATTATTTATTGTAAGGAGTTAAGTAAAACGGCCCTTTTCAGTAAAAAGATAGAGCTCAGCAGAAAATTGATTCTTACTGTTTTAATAGATTTTGTTTAGCAAGTGAAAATCGGCAAGAACTATTGCGGCCATTGCTTCTACTATAGGTACTGCACGAGGCACAACACATGGATCGTGACGTCCTTTTCCAGTCATTTCAGTAATATTTCCTTTATTATCCAACGACTCTTGTTTTTGCATAATTGTAGCTACAGGTTTGAAAGCCACACGGAAATAAATATCCATTCCGTTGCTAATTCCCCCTTGAATTCCGCCCGATAAATTTGTTTTAGTTGTTCCGTCAGCTAGGTATAAATCATTATGATCACTACCTTTCATTTCGGCACCACAAAAGCCACTTCCAAATTCAAAACCTTTAACCGCGTTGATAGATAACATGGCTTTTCCTAACTCTGCATGCAGTTTATCAAATACAGGTTCGCCCAAACCCACAGGTACATTTTGGATTACACAAGAAACTACGCCTCCAACGGTATCTCCCGCTTTGCGAATTTCACGAATGTATTCTTCCATTTTTGCTGCAGAATTAGCATCTGGGCATCGAACAGGATTGCTTTCTGTTTTTGAAAAATCTAATTCTTGATAGTTTTTATCTAAATGAATATGACCGACAGAGGAAACGTAGGCATTTATTTTTATTTCAGGTAGTATTTGTTTTGCAATAGCTCCTGCTACTACTCTACTTGCAGTTTCTCTTGCAGAACTTCTGCCACCACCACGGTAATCTCTGAATCCATATTTTTGGTCGTAAACATAATCGGCATGACTAGGTCGGTAATTGTCTTTTATATGAGAATAATCATCTGATTTTTGATTGGTATTTGGAATAATAAAACCAATAGGTGTCCCAGTAGTTTTACCTTCGAAAATTCCAGACAAAAATTGCACATCATCTGGTTCTTTTCTTTGGGTCACAATAGCCGATTGACCCGGTTTTCTTCTGGACATTTCTAATTGAACTGCGTCTAAATCAATAGTAATTCCTGGAGGACAACCATCAATAATACCGCCTAAAGCTTCTCCATGTGACTCTCCAAACGTAGTAATTCTAAATAGTGTTCCGTAGCTATTCCCTGCCATTATAATTAGTTTTAAACAAAAGTACCATTTTAGTTTAAAGATTAAAAATATAAGTTTTAAAGTTTTTGAATAAAACAAGTTAATTGGGTATCTTTTTATATAAAAAAACAAAAATTCAGCAATGAAAACAAATAATATATTTCCTTTTGGTTTGTTTTTTCTGTAACTTACATAAAAGAAATACTATGAAAACAATTATTGTATCTGCAGTAATGCTAATGGGATTAGGATTTGTAGCAAACGCTCAGGAAATTTCAAAAAATGCTATCGGTTTGCGTATAGGTAACAACAATGGTTTTGGTGCTGAGCTATCATACCAAAAAGGTTTATCCAATAACAATCAATTAGAAGCTGATTTTGGTTGGAGAAATAATGATGATGTAAGTGCGTTTAAACTGACTGGTATATACCAATGGATATGGGAAATAGACAATGAATTCAATTGGTATGCTGGTGCTGGTGTTGGTCTTGGTAGTTGGAATGCCTCTACTAATAGTGGGAGCTTTGTTTATGTTGCTGGTAATGTTGGAATCGAATATAACTTTAGAGAAGTTCCGTTGCTAATTTCGCTAGATTATAGACCAGAGTTTGGAGGTAATGGTTATTTTGATACTAATTATGGCTCAGATATTGCTTTAGGTATACGTTACAAATTTTAATCTTTTACTATATAACTTAAAAAATGCCGCAGAAACAAGCGGCATTTTTTTATGAGAATTTAGCAATTGCCCGACGATACAAATCTTCGTAAAGTGGGAGAATCTTTTTAATATCAAACTTTTGGGCATTAATTAATGCATTCTTCTTAAATTGAGATAAAACTAGGTCGTCCTTTAAAATTTTAAGAGCATTTTTAGCCATTCCTTCAATATCACCCACATCGCTTAAATAACCTGAAAAGCCATTGCTGTTGACTTCAGGTAATCCACCAGAATTACTGGATATTACTGGCACACCACAAGCCATAGCCTCAAGTGCAACCAAACCAAAACTTTCGGTGTTAGAAGGCAGTAAAAATAAATCCGTCTGATGTAAAATTGTATCTACTTCATTGCTATTACCAAAGAAAATTACTTTGTCAAAAATACCTAGTTCCCTACATAAATTTTCTGCTTTTGTTTTCTCAGGTCCATCTCCTACCATCATTAATTTAGCAGGAATCTCTTTTTGAATGGCATAAAATATTTTTATAATGTCTGGTATTCGTTTTACCTTCCTAAAATTACTAATATGAGTTATTATTCGCTCATTTTCATTCGCCATAACAGATCGTTGACGAGGGTCATTACTTTCTAAATTAATTTTATCTAATTCGATAAAATTTGGAATGACTTCAATTGTATTAGTAATCTTGAACAACGCTAATGTACTCTCTTTTAAATTTTGAGACACTGAAGTTACAAAATCTGATTTATTGATACTAAAGGTTACCGCAGGCTTGTAAAATGGATGGTTTCCAACTAAAGTGATGTCTGTTCCGTGCAAAGTAGTAACCATCGAAATATTAATTCCTTCATCTTGTAACATTTGCTTTGCCATATAACCCGCATAAGCATGAGGAATAGCATAATGTACATGTAATACTTCAATTTTGTATAACTTAACCATGTCTACTAATTTACTAGACAAGGCCAGTTCATAAGGCTGATAATGAAATAATGGATACTCAGGAACATTTACTTCATGGTAATGTACATTGGGGTTTAAAAGAGCCAATCTAACCGGTTGACGGTAAGTGATAAAATGGATTTCGTGACCACGGCGAGCCAATTCAAGGCCTAATTCAGTCGCGACAACTCCACTTCCTCCGAAAGTTGGGTAACATACAATTGCAATTTTCATTGGTTTAATTTAAGAATACGAATTTACTGAAATTTAGACTGAATTAACGTTTATACAAAACATAAAATATGAAACAAGGGCTATTTAATTATATTTCGTTTTTTACTTAGCCATTGATTTGCTTTATAGGATAGAAACGCAGATCCACTTCCTACAAGTGCTCCTACAAAAACATCCGATGGATAATGAACACCTAAGTGCATTCTAGAATAACCTACAGATCCTGCCCATATAAATGATGGTGCAATAACGTACCATTTGGGATAGGCTATGCTTAATGAAGTCGCTGTGGCAAAAGCTGTAGAGGTATGACCAGATGGCATGGAATAACTTCCTTCGACTAAAAGAGGTTGAATTTCAGAATACTTTAAATAAGGTCTCTCTCTTTTTATAACATCCTTTAAAAGCGTAGTTATTAATGCCGATGTAATAAAAGTTTCTGCAATAAAAATAGCTTTTTGTGTTGTTAGCGAATCACGCTGAATTAAACCAACTGAATATAAAAGTATGGGAGTCGCTATACTGATTGGAACAGCCGAATTGGTTATGGATTTAAATGTAGGATCTAAACTAGTATTCCTATTGGTGTTAATCTGCTTTAATAAATCAATATCAATATTTTGAGCATTTCCTATAGCCAAAGTGAAGCATAACCCTATAACAAATCTAATTTTTTTCATTTTAATTTATTATGGCGTCCGTTATAATTTTTTGGATGTCTTCCCTAATGTGTTCCTTTGACAATGTGTTGATTGGATTGGTTGGGTAAGTTCTATTAGAAACAAACACATAAATTATTTCAGTTACTGGGTCTGCCCAAGTCATTATTCCTGTAAATCCAGTATGCCCAAAACTCGACATAGATACACAACCACAGGTGGGAGTATCACC
>CANHKZ010000010.1 GCA_947461425.1 Flavobacteriaceae bacterium
CACTTCATCGTTCAACATTTGTTTGGTCAATTTAATCGCATCAAAAACGTAACCCAATGTTTCGTTGACATCTGGAACAAACACTTTTTCTACATCTTGCGAAGTCCGAATTGGATTTGGGATTATCGGGCCTAAATTGTCTTTCAATACCACGTGAATT
Organism: Flavobacteriaceae bacterium; assembly: GCA_947461425.1. Taxonomy (GTDB): domain Bacteria; phylum Bacteroidota; class Bacteroidia; order Flavobacteriales; family Flavobacteriaceae; genus Flavobacterium. The sequence goes on from CANHKZ010000010.1 coordinate 161, forward strand.
CCCATCGCTCTTGGCACGACCAAAATGTCTGAAAACAAAATCGCCGCATCTGGTTTGACGATACGAATCGGCTGAACAGTGATTTCAGCTGCTAATTCTGGTGTTTCACAACGGGTAAAAAAATCATATTTGTCACGCAAAGCTCTAAATTCAGGTAAATATCGTCCCGCTTGGCGCATCATCCAAACCGGAGGGCGTTCTACTTTTTCGTTATTAAGGGCTCTTAAAAAAAGGTCGTTTTTAATCATTTTATTTCTATTTATACCATTACGGTATTCCTAATTAATTATATTCTTCGATGACATCGGCAAGCAACTCTTCAATAGAAGGTTGAGGTGCAACGATGATGTTTTTAGTAACTGTATCCAAAGTCTCGGCAGTAGTTTCACCAATACAAAAGCACAGTTCTTTTTTAATGGTATTCTTTTTCAAATAACTTTCCACTCCTGACGGACTAAAAAACAAAATCGCATCTACAGTCTCCTTTATCGTATGTGGATTCAATTGGGTTTCATATACTTCCACCTCATTGAAATCAATTTTGGCCTCTTTTAGCGCCAAAGGAAGCGTCTCTTTTCTCAAATTTCCGCTAAAAAAAGTGTAGCTTTCCTGGGCATAAATCAAACAAATTATTTCGGCTAAATCCGAAGCATAATCAGTATAAACCACTACCTCAAAACCCGCTTCAGTTAACGCATTTTTACTTTTTATGCCTACGCAAAAGATTTTGTTTTTCTGAAGTTGAGATTTCAATTCCTCAAATTGAGGATGATTAAAAAAACTTTGGACTGCATTCTGACTCGTAAAAATCAAATTGTCTTTAATTTCTTTTAATTCAAATTTTTTGGTTTCAACATCTATGAAGTTGTATTCCAAAACTTCCAAACCAATAGCTGTTAACGCTTTTTTTTGATGACTCAAAAGCACTTTTGTAGATAAAATTCGGGTTGGATTTGCCATTATTTTTTCAATTGATTCTTGATTTGAGCCATTAATTCAGCACCTCCATTGTTTAAAATTTCTTGTGCGGAATAAAACCCTAATTTCTTCCATTCTGAAATATCAACTGATTTTTCGATGGCTATTTTTTGTTTCCCATCAATTGAGAACAAAGCTCCTTTAAATTCAATCGTGTCCTTTTCTTCGTCGTATTGTGCCAAAGCGCCAATAGGTGCCGTACAACCTCCTTCCAAAGTCTTTAAAAATTGTCGTTCAATATAAGTACAAATCTCCGATTCAATATCGTTCAATTGTGCAACGGCATCTTTGGTAAATTCGTCATTGGCCATTGCCACAACTACCATTGCGCCTTGAGCGGGAGCAGGAATCATCCAGTCTAAATCGATATAATTTTCTGGTTTAAGATTGATTCGTTCCAAACCTGCAGCAGCAAAAACAGCTCCGTTCCAATCGCTTTCGGCTAATTTTTGCATACGGGTATTTACATTCCCTCGCAAATCCACCACTTGGTGATTGGGGTATTTGTGCCACCATTGCGCTTGACGACGTAAACTTCCTGTGGCAATAGTTACTGATGTAGTTAGAAAATCCAAATTGCCTTTGTGTACCAAAATATCCAAGGTGTTGGCACGCTCCAAAACGGCCGCCTGAACAATCCCTTGCGGCAATGCCGTTGGGACATCTTTCATGGAATGCACCGCAATATCTACCTGACCATTGATCATCGCAATATCCAAGGTTTTGGTAAAAATACCTGTGATGCCAAGTTCGTACAATGGTTTGTCAAGAATAATATCTCCTTGCGATTTTACGGCCACAATTTCAGTGGTGTAACCTAAATCATTCAGCTTTTTCTGAACGGTATGGGCTTGCCAAAGTGCCAATTCGCTATCACGGGTTCCTATGCGTATGGTCTTACTCATTATTTTGTCATTTCGCCAATATTAAACACTTTCTCAATCCACTCAATACTTTCATCCACCATCGTTTCTTCATCTTTCAAATGATTGGCAAAATGGTTGGTTATTTTTTGAATGATTCTATTGCTGATAATTTCAGCTTGTTCTTCGTTAAAATCGGCTAATTTTTTACGTTGAAAACTCAACTCACCTTCTTTTATCGAATGTAGTTTCTCCTTTAAAGCATGAATCGTGGGTGCAAATTTTCTCCCTTTGGACCAAGTCAAAAATTCTTCTTTGATTTCGTCAATAATTGCCTCCGCTACAGGAATATGTTTCTTTCTGTTTTCTAAAGTTTCATCGGTAATTTGCGACAAATAATCCATGTGAATCAAGGTAACCCCTTCAAGATCTAATACATTTTCGTTTACATTTTTTGGGATGGATAAATCCAAAATCAACAAGGGCTTTTTCAAATTCAAAATAGCTTTGTCAACTGTAGGATTCTGTGCGCCTGTAGCCACTACTAAAACATCGGCTTTTTGAATTTCCAACTGTAAATCAGCATAATCCTTAACCACTACATCTAGTTTTTGGGCTAGTTTTTCTGCTTTATCTTTTGTTCGATTGATTAAGGTAATTTGTTCGTGTTTAGAATGTTTGACCAAATTTTCACAAGTATTTCTTCCAATTTTTCCAGTGCCAAAAAGCAAAATGTTTTTATTTCCAATGTCATCTACATTGTTCAAAATGTATCGCACTGAGGCAAAAGAAACCGAAGTCGCTCCTGAAGATATTTCTGTATCTGTTTTAATTTTTTTGCTGGCTTGAATTACCGCATTTATTAAACGCTCTTGGAAAGCATTTACCAAATCAAATGATTTAGCATGAAAAAAACTTGTTTTAATTTGAGAGATAATCTCAAAATCTCCCAAAATTTGACTGTCTAAACCTGTTCCAACTCGAAAAAGATGCCCAATTGCTTCTTTGTGTTTATAAACAAATCCGAATTTTTGAAAGGTTTCCACCGATCCCTGGCTATTTTCACAAATCAATTTAATCAATTGAAAAGGGTGTTCTGCAAAACCGTATATTTCTGTTCTATTACAGGTAGAGGTTACTATCAAACTTTCAATCCCTTCTAATTTAGCCTGCTCCAGTAATCGATTTCTAGCCTGTGCATCCAAACTGAATTTTCCTCTTATGGCTGCATCTGCTTTTTTATAGCTAAGACCCACGGCATAAAAAGAATGTGGTTTTGACGTATGATGGTTTTCCATATAAAATATACTTTTCTAAAAAGTGGGACAAAAATATCATTAAGGCTTTGATAAAAGTAACGCTACAAGTGCTAAATGTGTCGCTGAATGTTTTTTTGAATTGAAATCGGACTTTTACAGTAAAAAAATCTATTTTTGTACCGTAATTAAGTTGATTGAATTTGTATTTAAAAGAATTTTAAACTGTAAACTTGATTTATTTTCTTTTTAGTTGCTAAAAAATATCGCTATGGGTTCACAAGAAATTATAAAAATCGAGGACGACTTCACGCTGATCCGCTTTCAGAATGACAGTGTCGCCCCTTTTCATGCACAACGTGAAGTAGGGAGTGGCTTGATTCAGTTTCATTTTGGAATCAAAGGCAACGCAAAATTTATTTTCAATCAAGGCAATTATGCTTTGGAATTAAAGGAAGAAAAATCATTACTTTTGTACAATCCGCAAAAAGAATTGCCGCTGAATTTAGAACTAGCGCCTAATTCTTGGGTCATTTCTGTAATTATTTCCATCAAAAAATTTCACGCGTTGTTTTCGACTGAAGCCAATTACATCACTTTTTTAAGTCCCGATAATAAAGATAAAAAATATTATAATGAAGGTAACATCAGCCCCTCTATGGCGATCGTATTGAGTCAATTGTTTCATTATAGTTTGCATCCTTCTATTAAAAACTTATACTACAAAGGCAAAGGCTATGAATTATTGAGTTTGTATTTCAATAAAAGCGAAGACCCTAATGCAGAGCAATGTCCGTTTTTAATTGACGAAGACAATGTGTTAAAAATCAAAAAAGCCAAGGAAATTATCATTGCTAATATGTCTGAGCCACCAGGTTTACAAGAATTAGCTGACCAAGTAGGCCTCAATTTGAAAAAATTAAAAATGGGTTTTAAACAAATTTATGGCGATACCGTTTATGGCTTCCTTTTTGATTACAAAATGGATTATGCTAGAAAATTACTCGATAGCGGGTCGTATAATGTCAACGAAGTAGGCTTGAAAATTGGCTACAGCACCGGAAGTCATTTTATTGCCGCTTTCAAAAAGAAATTTGCCACCACCCCAAAAAAATATTTAATGTCAATTAACACCAATTTATAAATACAATGAAAGGAGTATTATTAGTCAATCTGGGTTCGCCTGAAAGTCCAACTGCAAAAGATGTAAAACCCTATTTGGATGAATTTTTAATGGACAAATACGTAATTGACGTTCCATTTTTATTGCGCGCTTTGTTAGTTAGAGGGATTATTTTACAAACTAGACCAAAAAAATCAGCGGAAGCCTATGCTAGAATTTGGACTGACGAAGGATCACCATTAATTGTAATTTCAAAAAAAATGCATGAAAAAGTAAAAGGATTGGTTGACATTCCAGTGGCTTTAGCAATGCGTTATGGCACAATTACTATCCTAAAAGGATTGCAAGAATTACACAATAAAGGCGTAACCGAAGTGATGCTTTTCCCGCTGTATCCGCAACATGCAATGGCCTCTACCACTACTATTTTAGTATTAGCAGAAGAACTTCGCGCCAAGCATTTCCCTGATATGAAATTTACTACGGTTCCTGCATTTTATAACAAACCAGGTTATATTGAAGCGTTATCTAATTCCATCAAAAAACACCTGGAAGGTTTTGACTACGATCATTTATTGTTTTCGTATCATGGTGTTCCAAAACGTCATATTCGCAAAACAGATGTAACCAAATCGCATTGTAAAATGGACAGAACTTGTTGCGACACGCCTTCGCCAGCGCATGAATTTTGTTATAGCCATCAATGCTATGAAACGACCAAACAAGTAGTGAAAGCACTAGGTATTCCGGAAGGAAAATACAGTCAAACTTTTCAATCACGATTAGCTGGTGACAAATGGCTTACACCTTACACAGACGTAGAAGTGAATAAAATGCCAGAAAAAGGCATTAAGAAATTAGCGGTTGTAACCCCTGCTTTTGTGGCAGATTGTTTAGAAACTTTGGAAGAAATTGCCATGGAAGCCAAAGAAGAATTTATACATCACGGTGGTGAAGAGTTTATGGCTATTCCGTGTATGAATGATGAGGATGAGTGGTGTGGCGTTGTGGCGAAATGGATTGAGGAGTTTAAAAATAGTAAATAGTAATATATGTACGAATACCTAAAATCCTTACACTTAATCTTTGTAATCACTTGGTTTGCAGGGTTGTTTTATATTGTACGATTGTTTGTATACCAAATTGAAGCTAGTGAAAAACCTTCTCCTGAAAAGGAAATTTTACAAAAACAGTACAAAATAATGACCTATCGTTTGTGGTACATTATTACTTGGCCCTCTGCAATTTTAGCTAGTTTTTTTGCGTTTTGGATGTTGTTTTTTACTGAAATTGGTGCTGCTTGGCTTCAAATGCCTTGGATGCATGTCAAATTAGGATTTGTATTCTTGCTGTATTTGTACCATTTGAAATGCCACCAAATTTTCAAACAATTGCAAAATAACGATATAAAATACACAGGAAATTTCATGCGCATTTGGAACGAAGGCGCCACTATAATTTTATTTGCTGTAGTTTTTTTAGTAATTCTAAAAGACGCGGTGAATTGGATTTATGGGGTGATTGGCATCTTTTTGTTTTCCATTCTCATTATGCTTGGATTCAAATTTTACAAACGAATTAGAGAAAAGAAGTAATTAGTGAAGAGTAATTCACTAATCACAATTCACTAATCACTATAAAATGAAAAAAGTCAAAATAGTAATGCTTTCTCTTCGAACTAGGATTTTCCTGTCGATGATCGTATTGATTATTATGGCTTCCATAATTTTAGCTTCCATTTCGATCATTCAATTTAAAAACGAAGCACGAGAATACCATCAAGATCGGTTAGAGCGCAAGGAAGACGAGGTTAAAGAACATATTAATTATGTACTTTCTACCACAACCTATCCTTTGACAACTCAAAATTTATCTTTGATTTTTAAAGATAAAATTCACGAATTAGCACAGATTCATGCTATCGAAATTAATATTTACAGCTTGGACGGGAAATTACTTAAATCCTCCAAAGAATCTTTCTCGGTTGATAAAATAGCGCCACCCATTCCTAAATATATTTTAAAATTAGTCCGCTCCTCCATTGAAAAACGATTTGTAGACATAAAAACAATTGGTGGTCAAAAAAATCGTTCTTCTTACAGCCAAATTAAAGACGATAAATTCAAACCCTTAGGCATTTTAAATCTTCCGTATATAGAAGACGACGGATTTTATGATAAAGAGTTAAATGGATTTTTAATTCGCCTAGCTCAAGTGTATTCATTCATGCTTATAGTTGCTTTTGGGTTAGCTTATTTTCTTTCGACTTACATCACCAAGTCATTAAAAACCATTTCTGATAAATTGAGTGAAACCAGTTTGTATCAAAAAAACGAAAAAATTAGAGTTGAAGCGAATAGTAAAGAAATCAATTTATTGATTAACTCCTATAATGCAATGGTGGACGAATTGGAAATTAGTGCTGTGAAATTAGCCCAAAGCGAACGTGAGGAAGCTTGGCGCGAAATGGCAAAACAAGTCGCCCATGAAATTAAAAATCCGCTAACGCCAATGCGTTTAACGGTGCAAAGTTTTCAAAAAAAATTTCAGCAGAATGATCCTGAAATTAATCAAAAGATGAAGGATTACTCAGACACCTTAATTCAACAAATTGACACGATGAGTGCTGTTGCTTCTGCCTTTTCAAATTTTGCGTCCATGCCTGCACAGCAAAACGAAACCTTAAATGTAGTGGAAGTCGTGGAATTAGCTTTGGATATTTTCAACGAAGAGTATTTGGTCTTCAAAAAAGAATCGGAAGAGATTATTGCAGAAATTGACCGTACTCAACTCATTCGAATCATTACTAATTTAGTTAAAAATGCCATTCAAGCCATTCCAGACCAACAAGAATTTAAATCAATCGTGGTGCAAGTTAAAAAAATTAAAAATGTTGTTTTAATTACCGTAAAAGACAATGGGATTGGTATTAAAGAAGAAGATAAAAATCGGATTTTTGAACCTAAATTTACAACCAAAAATAGCGGAATGGGATTGGGTTTAAGTATCATCAAAAATATTATCGAAAATTACAAAGGAAACATTACATTTGAAACACAATACGGTCAAGGCACTACTTTTTCAGTGAGTTTGCCTATTCTAAATTCTTAAAAATACTTATTTATGAAGTACGAAAATCTATTAATTGGCATAGAAAACAAAATTGCAATTGTAACCTTAAATCGCCCAGAAAAACTGAATGCCCTTAATAAGAAAACGCTTGCTGAATTACATACTGTCTTTTCTGAATTAGAACAAGACGAATTAGTACAAGCCATAATCTTAACGGGAAGCGGTGATAAGGCTTTCGTTGCTGGCGCTGATATTTCGGAATTTGCCCATTTTTCAAAAGAAGAAGGTACCAAATTAGCAGCCGAAGGACATGAAAAAGTATTTAATTTAATTGAAAATTTAACGAAACCCGTAATTGCAGCTATTCATGGATATGTGCTTGGAGGTGGGCTAGAATTAGCATTAGCTTGCCATTTTAGAATTGCATCAGATAATTCAAAATTAGGTTTCCCCGAAGTAACATTAGGACTTATCCCTGGTTATGGAGGAACGCAACGCTTACCTAGATTGATTGGAAAAGGACGCGCTATGGAAATGATCCTAACTGCATCAACAATTACTGCAAATATAGCTAGAGAATATGGCTTGGTGAATCATGTAGTTCCAAAATCAGGCTTGTTAGAATTTTGTACCGGGGTTGCAGAAAAAATTACCAAAAATGCTCCAATAGCTGTTACTGAAGCTATTTTAGCAATAAATGCTAGCTATGATAGAAGTAAAAATGGGTACGAAGAAGAAATTAACGCCTTCGGAAGATTGTTTGATACTGCTGATTTCAAGGAAGGTACAGCGGCCTTTTTAGAAAAAAGAAAAGCTAATTTTAGCGGAAAATAATTCACCTTTTAAACAAAATAAATGTCCTTTCAAACTGAATTTGCTCTTTTTTGGGAGAGTGTAAAAGAAAGTATGATACACTATACTTTTGCAAAATTAACCTTGGCAAAAACCATTGGTGATACTGAATTAAAAAACATTTATATGCGTCCCGTTTTAGTAGAAAACCAAGTGCGTATTTCTCTTATTGCGCGTTATAAAACTGAAGAAGTGGAAAGTTTTCACAGTCTAGACGAAGCTTTTTTTGTACTGTCTTCCTATATGAACAATCCCTTTTTGACCGCTTTATTGTTTACTACAGAAAACGACTTAACCTTTAAATTGAACAAAAAAAGAGTCGGTAGTATTGTCGAACAAGCCCCCACTTTTAAAAGTGCTTCGGATGTGGTTTTGGAAATGCAGGAAAAAGGTCTCTAGGTTGATTAAATCTTATTTTCTTCCCTCCCATTCGGCATAAAATTGTTCCAAAAAATCTTCCATATAATGGTGGCGTTGTTGTGCAAGTTGTTTGCCCGAAACAGTATTCATTTTGTCTTTCAACAACAATAGTTTTTCGTAAAAATGATTGATAGTGGGAGTTGTACTGTTTTTATATTCCTCTTTAGTCATAGATAAATTCGGGGCGATTTCGGGATTGTAAAGCGATCTGTTTTTAAAACCCCCATAATTAAATGTTCTGGCAATTCCAATAGCGCCAATAGCATCCAAACGATCCGCATCTTGAATAATATCCAATTCAATGGAAGAAAATTTTCTTTCTACACGACCGCCCTTAAACGAAATGTTTTCAATAATCGCGATTACATGATCAATAGTTGCTGGAACTACATTTTCGGATTCTAAAAAGACCCGTGCTGTTTTTGGTCCAATCGTTTCATCTCCGTCATAAAATTTGCTATCCGCAATATCGTGAAGCAAAGCGCCTAATTGTACTATTTCTATATCACATTTTTCAGATGCAGCAATCAACAAGGCATTTTTATACACACGCTCAATATGAAACCAGTCGTGACCGCCTTCGGCTTGAGCTAAAGTTTCTTTCACAAAATATTGTGTTTTTTCAATTAAAGGAGTAGTTATTCTCATGATAAAAAAAGTGATAAAAAAAGCTGAATTGGAATAATTCAGCTTTTAAATTTATTAAAAATACTACAATTTTATAATCTAGCAGGTTCTACCCATTTAAATATATATGATTCTTGAGGAATTACTAATCTTTCTGAAATTTTAGCCATTCTAGAAGGTAATTTCATCAAATAATCACGAGCTTTTTCAGCTTCGTCTGTCAATCCAATTATTTTGTCAATTTCCCATCTGTCAATTAATTTTTGCAAAATTTCTACATAATCATTAGCAGTATATACTCCTAAACGTTGTGCAGAATCTGAAAAATTTTCAAAAGCAGAACTTATTTTTTGTCCTGATTCTCTTAAAAAGTGTGCTGGCATAACGATTTTTTGTTTCATCATGTATTGAAACGCCAACATCATTTCGCTTGGATCCACTTGGAAAATTTGGTGGACAAATTCACTATAGGCATGATGGTGACGCATTTCATCGCCAGCAATCATTTTGCACATTTTAGACAATTTATTATCCCCATATTTTTTGGCGATTTGAGATACTCTATTGTGCGAAACATATGTCGCTAACTCTTGGAAACTAGTGTATACAAAGTTTTTATAGGGATCTCTTCCTGTACCAATATCAAATCCATCATTGATTAAATGCTGGGTTGTTATTTCTATTTCACGCATATTCACGCGACCAGATAAATACAAATATTTATTCAGCATATCTCCGTGGCGGTTTTCTTCTCCTGTCCATTGACGAATCCAACTTGACCAACCGTTTCTTTCTACATTATCGATTCCATCAACCTCCATTAACCAAGACTCATAAGTAGGCAAAGCCTCTTCAGTGATGGTGTCGCCCACCATTGCAACCCAAAAATCATAAGGCAAATCTTTAGCAATTTCTCTCAATTCTTTTACCTCTTCGAAAAAGTTTTCACTTTGTGAATTCGGCAAAAAATCAGTTGGTTGCCATATTTTTTCTACTGGAATTAAGTACTGTTCTACAAAGCTGTCTACATTTTTTTCCAAAAACTGCATTACTTCTAAACGAATGTTTTTAATTGACATTATATCTTTTATTAAATTTGTATCCCTTTAACTATGTTGGATTCTGTTTTTTCAAACAATTCTTCATATGAATAATCACTTACCTTCAAAGGTTGGTGAATGGTAAATATAAGGCAATTTCCTAAACCCATTGGGAAAGCGCCAAATCGAACCATTTTCCATGAATTGTTAATTGTAATTGGGACCACATAAGCTGAAGGGGCATACTTACATAATATTTTTAATCCGCTTTTAGCGAACGATTTTGGCTCGCCTGTTCTACTTCGTGTTCCCTCGGGAAAAATAAGTGCTGAACGGGTATTTTTTTCTATATATTCTGACAATCCCTTGATTAAAGGAATCGCCTGTTTGGTATCTTTTCTATCGATCAAAACCGAACCTCCATGATTCAAATTATAAGAAACACTTGGAATACCTTTTCCCAATTCTTTCTTACTCACAAACTTGCAATGAAAAGCTCTAAAATACCAAATAATAGCTATAATATCATACAGACTTTGATGATTAGCAACAAAAATTATGGGTGCATTTTTTGGAATATTTTCGGTATTTTCAAATTGATAGGTTGTCCCTAAAAGATTAGTACATCGCACTAAAAAAAAATTCAAATAATCAACGCTTTTTTTGTGTGCTTGGTAACCAAAAACATTAAAACAAAACCATTGGATTGGATGAAAAATAACCAAAAAAAGACCAAAACACAAATAGTAAACGATAGAAAGGGGATACGAAAATAATTTTTGCATGCGTTGTTTATCAGTTACAAAAGTACAAAATAAATGTACAGTGCTAATTAAATACTTTAGAATAACGCCAATTTAGGGTTTAATTGTACCTTTGACTTCTATAATTAGTGGTGTTTTTCTCAGAAATGAATTTTAATTATCCAAAAAACGAAAAGCTAAAAAGCAAAATCACCATCGGATTATTATTTTCCGAAGGCAAGTCTGTGTCTAAATACCCCTTGCGATTAGTATATCATTCGGGAACATTAGGAGACGAGCAACAACTAAAAGTTGGCGTTTCAGTTTCGAAAAAATACTTTAAAAAAGCCGTTGATCGTAATTATTTCAAACGTGTCTTAAGAGAAACCTACCGTCTGAATCAGCATTTGTTAAAGAATCACCTCAGCCAACCCTTTGCTTTGATGCTTTTTTACCAAAGTAAAGACCGATTGTCATTTGAAGAAATCAATGTCAAAACGATTCAGCTATTTGAAAAATTTCTAGATCAGGTAAATCCTATAACACAAGAGGAGGTAAAATAAACCGCTTTCAAATCATTTTGTATTCTTATTTATTATTATTTTAGAGGTTTCATTCTTAGTTGTATCCTTATGATTTCTTCATTTAAAAAACGGTATGTTTTTCCAATAATTGCTTGTGCTTTTCTATATCTAGGCGCCAGTTTTAAAGAAGATTTCTTTGAGGTGGCCAAACAAATTGAAATCTTTACTACCCTTTTCAAAGAGGTAAATAAAAACTATGTAGACGACACCAATCCTGGCGAATTAATGGATAAAGCCATCAAGGGAATGTTGGCCAGCTTAGATCCATACACTGTTTTTTTCAACGAACAAGATGTGGTTAAATTCAAAATTAATAGCACTGGAGAATACACTGGAATTGGAGTATTAATTACTCGAAAAGAAGACCGAATACTCATTAAAGAACCTTATAAAAATTTTCCAGCTGACAAAGCAGGACTTAAAGCCGGAGATGAAATTATCCAAATTGGCGATGTGCTAATTTCTGATTTCAAAGACGATGCTTCGCAATTGTTAAAAGGAGTAAAAAACACCAAAATTGACGTTAAATACATCCGCCAAGGGAAAACAAATTCAACCCAAATAATACTGGATGAAGTTGAAATTAAATCAGTTCCCTTCTTTGGTAAAATAGACGAGAAAACGGGTTATATTGTTTTGGCACACTTCAATAAAAAAGCAGGTCTGGAAACCAAAAATGCCTTGGAACAACTCAAAAAAGAAGGCGCTGAACGAATCGTTTTGGACTTGCGTAATAACCCTGGGGGATTGTTAAACGAGGCGGTTACGATTTGTAATTTATTTGTGCCAAAAAATGAAATTATTGTAACCACCAAATCAAAAATTGAAAAACACAACAATACGTATAAAACAACCAAAGAACCGGTCGACACCGAAATCCCATTAGCGATTATTGTCAATGGAAGAAGTGCCTCGGCTTCTGAAATTGTTTCGGGTGCTCTACAAGATTTAGACCGCGCTGTAATTATTGGGAGTCGTAGTTTTGGAAAAGGATTAGTCCAAAGACCCGTTGATTTAACTTATGGAACACAACTAAAAGTGACTATTTCTCGCTATTACACGCCTTCGGGAAGATGCATTCAGGCTTTGGATTATACTAATAAAGACAAAAATGGAATTGCAACAAAACGAGAGGAGAAAAATTATACCGCTTTCAAAACCAAAAAAGGTAGAACAGTCTATGATGGCGGAGGAATTCAACCGGATCTGCCTTTAGAAGAAACTAATTTAAGTCCTATTGCAGAGGTTTTAGAAAAAAATGATGCCGTTTTTAATTTTGCTACTCAATACTATTATAAAAACCCCACTATTGGAAATAGGATCCCAAATATTTCCGAGTCCGATTTTCAAGATTTTAAACTGTTTTTAAAGACAACCAAATTCTCTTTTGACACTCAAACTGAACTGGCATTAAAGGCAACTTTGGCTGCTGCCAAAAAAGAAAAAATTGACGAAACTATACAGGTAGAATACCAACAATTATTGACTGTGCTACAAAAAAGCGAAAATTCTTTATTAGATAAAAATCAAAAAGAAATCAAGAATTTAATACTAGAAGAACTTATTAAACGGTACCAATATCAAGAGGGATTGTATCAATATTACCTCAAAAACAATGTTGAAATCAAACGTGCTGTTCAGGTATTGAATACTCCTATTGAATACAAAACTATCTTAAAAATTTAATGAGATTTCTTTTCAAAATAGTATTTATGTTGTTATTCTTATGCGGATTTGCTCAAGAGAAAATCAACCAAAATACCTATTTTGACTTTGATATGGACCAACTTAACGAAAATCAAAAAAACGTGCTTTTTGATTTTTTTCAAAAAATAGACAGCAGCCAGATTCAATCCGTTCGTGTTTTTGGATATTGTGATGACCGTGGTACAGCACCATACAATTACAATTTATCTGACCGAAGAGTGCGAACGATTGAAAAGTTATTACTCAGCATCGGATTGAATCCTAAAAAACTGATCGCCTTAGAGGGCAAAGGAAGGATTTTAGTCAATAAAGATACAATACCTGACTTAGACAAAGCCCGATCTCTAAATCGCCGGGTAGAAATTGCGGTAGCATTATTAGCTAAACCCTTATTTTTCATGGGAATTCCGCGATTGTATTCTGGTTTTAATTTGCCTCACAAAAAAGGAGATCGTATTTATTTAGAAAATGTTCAGTTTTCTACAGGAAGTAGTTATTTAGACTTGAAGTCAAGAGCCATATTAGAGAAGATTATCGTTTTTTTGAAGGCTAATCCATATATTGAATTTGAAATCCAAGGACATGTTTGTTGTACGCCATACTATTTTTCGGATGCTATTGACAAAGATACCAAAGAAAGAAAATTATCCTACAACAGAGCTAAAGCTGTGTATCGCTATCTAGTTATGCGAAAAATTAATCCGTCCAGGATGACCTTCAGTGGACATGGCAACAAGTCTCCCTTGGGTAAAGCTGTGGAGTTGGATCGAAGGGTAGAGTTAGTCATTACAAAATGCTAAACGCTTTTATCCATTTGAATATGCGGAATATCATCTTCTAAATACATGTTGCTTGTTTGCACAAATCCATGAGATTCATAGAATTTTTTCAAATACAATTGGGCGCCAATCGTAATTTTTGTCTCTCCAAAATGATTCAAAATTCCAGCAATGGATTCTCGCATTAATTCATGACCCCATTTACGGTCTCTGTATTTTGGATCTACCGTTACTCGCCCAATCGAGGAGTGGATAAAAGAAATTCCAGGTTTAAAAAGTCGGGCATGGGCTACAATTTTATCTTCAAATGTGCCAAAAAGATGTAATGCTTTTTGATCTTTTCCATCCAAATCAAGATAAACACAGTTTTGTTCCACTACGAAAATTTCACTTCGCAAACGAAGAATGTCATACAGTTCGTGTACAGAAAGTGTTTCAAATGATTTAATCTTCCATTCTAATGCCATGAATTTAATGTTTATGTGGGGTGAAGGTATTGTTTTTAAATAGATGTACCGATTGCATAATCGCATCCAATTCGTGCATACTATTTCTTTTTTCTTTAGAAGGAGAATAGCAAAATCCCTCCAAAACAAGTACGCGTTTGTTTGGAAAATCGATAATAGTATAATTGATATAGGGTCCAGACATATAATCATTTTGAAGTTGCCAAGTCCCTCTGGTTTCGTAAGTTAATTGATTGTCCAGCTTGGTTTTAAAAAAATAGGGGGTGTATCCTTTGTCATTTATCATGTGAGTCGATGGCTCTGTGCCTTCAATGTACTTCCCAATGGAATCTCTCATTATTTGAATTGAGCTAGATACGGCATTATGTTTTATTATTGTCAGTGGTAATTGGTATACTAACAAATTACTACTTCCGCTACTACTGTTTTTTTTTAACCAAATAAAATTAGATTTTTGCATGACCAATTCAAATTCTGAGGGAACTTGTAAGGATACATGAAACTGTTTTTTTATCATTGAGAATAAAAGTGCCGATTTAGTCTGTATTCGTTGACTTTCTAAAATTTCACCTTGTTGAATAGATTGAATAATTTTAGGGGAATATTTCTCTATTAATTCTACTATTTCAGCGACTGTTTTTCCGGAAATATGGAAACTATTTTGTGGGGTAGCAAATTGATTTTTTCTAATAGTAAAGGATTTTTTACTTTCCTTTTTGATTACAAGTATCGCTCGGTTATCCATTGCAAAACCCTCTAATAATTTAACAGGATATTGATTGATAGTAAACATCGGTTCTTCTTCAGGCAATCCTATTACTGGTGATGCAAATTTATTTCGGATACTGTCGCCAATTTCTCCATTCCACAATGGGTCATCAATTATTACTGCAATTGTGTTGATTTCTCCTGAAGTTTTGCGAGTTAAATTAGCTTCTTTCTTAGTGCATGAAAAGGCCAAAATTGATAATAGAAAGCATAAAAAAAAGGCCTTATTCATACTGATAAAGGTATGAAATCCAGCCCCATTTGAATTTAATAATCGATTCATTCAATTATCCGTTTATTTTTAACTTCATACCTGGTTTCAATTCATCGTCTTTAATATTGTTCCATTTTTTTAAATCAGAAATAGTGACGCCAGGATACTTTTTAGAGATAGTGTATAAAGAATCCCCTTTTTTTACATAATATTCGGTCGCTTTTTTGGGTGGATTAGAAAAATAATCTTTCTTCTTAAAGCTAGAGACAGTTGCTTTATTAGTATCAATAACAATTTCATTTTTTGCAACAATTAAGTTATTTCCAATAGCAATTGCATTGGAAGTTAACTTATTCCAGTCTTTTAAATCGGCAACAGTTGTTCCAAATTTCTTCGCAATACTTCCTAAATTATCTCCTTTTTGAACACTGTAAGCAATATCTTTTCTTTCAACTGCTTCGATCACTTCGTCTTTGTTTATCAGATTTTTCACCACTTGAAGTGAAACACCTATGGCAACATTCGCATTATCAAGCTTATTCCATTCTTGTATATCCGCAACTGTAATATTAAATTTCTTAGCAATTGCAGTTAAATTATCTCCTTTTTGTACCTCATAATATGACGCTGTTGAAGCGCTAATTGTGTCTTTGATTGGGTTAGCTTTGGCTATAGTTATAGTCTTTTGATCTACTTCAGTTCCGTTGATTTTTAAGTTCTTGCCATAGGCCACCCTATTCCCATTGATGTTATTCCATTTTTTTAGATCATCAACAGCTACGTCATATTTCTTGGCAATAGTAGTCAGATTATCTCCTCGTTTGACACGATAATATCGCACTTTGGCTTGCGCCAATCGCTGAGATGTATTCACGGAATCTTGAGCAAAAATTGGTTTTACAATTTGAAATGGTTTTTCACGTAAATCGGCTTCCCTATCCACATAGGCATATATTTTAGCTTCATTAGAAGTAAAAACAGCAATTTTGTCTTGAGGTAATCTTAAAAAATGATTTTGATCTTTATAAGTAGGAACTACGTTTAACTTGTATGACGGATTCAATATTTGAAGTTGCGCTTCAGGAATGTCTATTAAATCCGAAATTTGTTTGAAAGACATTTGTCTTTTTATCATTACGGTATCTGTAGCAAAATGCTTTATAGGCGCTTTTTCAGGAACTATTCCATGTTCTTTATGGTATTCATAAATATACATAGTCGCTAAAAATGCCGGAACATATCCTTGCGTTTCTTTTGGTAAATTTTTTCGAATGTTCCAGTAATTTTGTTGCCCACCAGAGCGTCTAATCGCTTTAGCAACATTTCCTGGGCCAGAATTATACGAAGCCAAAACCAAATCCCAATCGCCAAAAATACCATACATGTTTTTCATGTACTGAGCGGCAGCCTCACTAGCTTTTAACGGATCGCTTCGTTCATCAACATAGGAATCAATTTTTAGTCCGTATTGTTTTCCTGTTTGGTACATGAACTGCCAAAGTCCTGTTGCGCCAACTCTTGAGACGGCTTTTGGATTTAATGCCGACTCCACAACAGCTAAATATTTGATTTCAAGAGGAACGTTTAGCCTGTCGAATGCCTCTTCAAATAAAGGAAAATAATATTCTGAAATAGCCATCAAACGCTCAAAAGAACGCTTTCTGTTTTTTAGAAAGGATTTGATGATGTTTTCTAAACCTTGATTGTATTCGATATGAAAAGGCGATTTATCATCCATTTCTTTCAGCCGCGCTTTTAACAATTCAGTAGGTAATTCGTATTCTACTTTTTCGTCAAAATTAATATTTTGAATATCGGCGCTAAGGTTATTGTAAATATCTACGTTAGTCAATTCTTTCAGCCACAAACTATCTACACATGCAGCTAAGTCATCTTTAACAAAGGTTTTTTTGATAGAGTCTAGAACAGTAATTTTAATTTCAGAAACACTTTTTGTTTTATTAATGGTACTTTCTTGCGAAAAAAGAGTACATGAAATTAGTGTTACTGCTGAATATATAAGGTTTTTTATTGTCATAATTATAGTATTTAGGGGGCTAAATTCCAAATGATTAAACAATCATTTTTACAAACTTACTAGGTTCAAACTAAAAAAATCCATAAATAGTGTTAAAAAATCAATTTTTAAGGCTTTTCTTAGAATTTATGGCTGAATTGTGCCGAAAAAAGAACTTAAAATTACATTTTTAAATAATCAAAGATGTTTTAGAAATAATTTAAAAAAGGAAAACCTTAGCGCAATACGTAGCTAAGGTTTTCAATTATATTGGTATCAAATTGTTGTAACAACTTGTTTTGTTTTAACCGTCAATTATTCTAAAATGGCAGCAATTCCTGGTAAAACTCTACCTTCTAACATTTCTAACATTGCGCCACCACCTGTTGAAACATAACTTACTTTATCTTCAAAACCAAATTGCTTTACTGCTGCAACTGAATCTCCGCCACCTACAAGTGAGAAGGCTCCGTTTGCAGTAGACTCCGCAATAAATTCTCCTAAAGCAATTGTCCCTGTTGAAAAAGTGGGCATTTCAAAAACACCTAAAGGACCATTCCAAAGGATTGTTTTAGACTCTAAAATTACTTTTTTAAATTGCTCCAATGATTTTGGTCCTGCATCCAATCCTTGCCATCCATCCGGAATTTTAGTTACGTCAACCACTTGTGTGTTAGCATCATTGGAAAAATTATCCCCAGCTAGTACATCAACTGGAATATGAATTTGAACTCCTTTTTCTTTGGCTAAGCGCAAAATTTCTAAAGCTAATTCTTGTTTGTCATCTTCACAAATAGAGTCGCCGATTTTCCCGCCCAACGCTTTTACAAAAGTAAAAGTCATTCCGCCACCAATAATCATGTGGTCTACTTTGTCTAAAATGTTTTCAATCACCGTAATTTTTGAAGATACTTTAGAACCTCCAAGAACAGCAGTTACCGGTTTTACACTGTTATTCAATACTTTATTCAAGCTTTCAATTTCTTTGGCTAACAAAGTTCCAAAACATTTTTCATTTGGAAAAAACTGCGCAATAATTGTAGTAGATGCGTGCGCTCTGTGAGCTGTGCCAAAAGCATCGTTTACATAAATATCTCCTAACGAAGCTAATTCTTTTGCGAAAGCAATATCTCCAGCCTCTTCTTCGGCGTGAAAACGTAAATTTTCTAATAATAAAACCTCGCCAGCTTGTAAATTGTCTGAGGCTGTTTTGGCTTCAATTCCAACACAATTTGCAGCAAAATGAACAGGCACTCCTAAAATAGTGGAGGTTGTTTTTAAAATGTGTTTCAATGAATATTTCTCTTCAACTCCTTTCGGACGGCCTAAATGCGATAGTAAAATGACACTTCCGCCATCGGCTAAGATTTTATCAATTGTTGGTTTTGCAGCTTCAATACGCGTAGCGTCTGTTACATTAAAATTTTCATCCAAAGGGACATTAAAATCAACACGAATGATTGCTTTTTTATTTTTAAAATTAAAATCGTTTACTGTTATCATAGGATTATTATTGTTTAGTTTTTGCATGTGGGTGAACAAATATAAAGCATTTCGTGTAGTGACAAATTCTTGTAAGCTATAAAAAACAAATATTTCTTAACGAAATCGTTGTAATTTAATTTATCAACTGTTTTTGAATGTGTTTTTTTTAAAAACTAGGCTTTACTATTGAATTGGGCTCTGGGTACAAGGACAATCACTAATGCCTTGTAGAAAATCAAATCCTAAAGTAACCATATGTGTTCCTGAGCCATAGGCTGCAATTTGGTTTAAAATAATCTGATACGAATACCCAAAATAAAAGTTGGCTTTTTTAAAACCTGCCATTGGTGCAATATGTAATGGTTTAAAAACTTGATCGTTGATAGCTCGGTATGAAACTCCAGCCCAATAGTAGTTATCATTACTATCGTAACGGCGGTATTTTATATTAATATCTGTTGTTGAACGTTTATCTCCAGCAAAATATTGATAAAAAATAGAGGGTTCAATTTCAACATTTTTATTGTGACTATTTTTTATTACATAACCAGAATATAATTGGTAATTCAATACTAAACTAGGTTCGATGCCTAAATAATTGTCTTTGGCTTTTGGCAGTATATTAGACGCATTTAAACTCACATAAAATCCCTTTTTGCGATACAAAAGTCCTGCATCAAAATTGTTGTTGGAGATAGATCTGTTGTCAGTAATACTGGGGTCCAAAATAGGAATTTCATAAGTCGAATTAAATTTACTAATATCGAGGTTAAAACTATTGAGGTTATACGAAAGCCCGAAAGAGAGGTATTGTTTAGTGTAATAATCTAAAATAAGGTGATGGGCAAAAGAAAACTTTACTCCCGTTTGAAATGTGTTTCCATTGCTATCATTATACACTGATATTCCTATTCCGGAACGGTTGCCAATTCGAAAATCGGCATAAAGCGATTGGTTTTGAGGGGCGTCTTTAATGCCAACCCACTGGGTTAAGCCATTAGCTCGTATTCTTAAATTATCTCCAATCCCGGCAAAAGTCGGGGACAAAACAAAATTATTGTCTGCAAGATATTGTGTAAATACGGGCATTTGTAATTCTTGACTAAAACTAAAAAAACAAGTTCCTAATGCAGTATATATCAGTGCTTTTTTCATCGATTCCTTTAAAAAAATTATCTGTAAAGTGTAAAGTGACCTACAAATTCCCTGTCATCTGTTGCGGCATTTAGTTTCAACACATACCAATAATCTCCCGAAGGCAATTCAATTCCTTGGTATTTACCATTCCAAGATTCTCCAAATTGAAAGTTTCCTAATTCTCGTCCATACCGATCAAATAGTAAAAAAGTTAAGTTTTTGAAATATTGAGTACAGCCTGGCGCCCAAGTATCGTTTATTCCATCTCCATTAGGGGTAAAATAATTAGGGGTGCAAACGTCAATGAAATTCAATTTTTGAGTAACCGAAGTGGTACATCCGTTAGCATCTTCCACTGTTGCTAAAACATCTTGCGTTTTGGAATATCCATAACTCGGATTAGTTCCATTAATTTCACCATTAAAAGCGTATTTGTAATTGCCGCCACCGCCATTAGCTACTGCAATTATTTCGTTCAAGCCACCTTCTTTTAAAGTCAATGTTAATGGTTCTATATTTTCAATAGTAAAAATTGGACT
The DNA here is from genome assembly GCA_947461425.1 of Flavobacteriaceae bacterium. Taxonomy (GTDB): domain Bacteria; phylum Bacteroidota; class Bacteroidia; order Flavobacteriales; family Flavobacteriaceae; genus Flavobacterium. Next base: position 20,832 of record CANHKZ010000010.1, read on the forward strand.
GTCTTTACTACAGCCATTATTGTGTTTCACTCTAATAAAATGATCCCCAGGACTTAAATTTGAAAACAGATTACTTGATTGAAAAATTCCTCCATCCAAGGCAAATTGTACTAAATTAAAATCAGTACTACTAGTATCTAAATTAACTGTAACTAAATTATGTTGTGCATTATTTACACAATCATAATTTACTGTGGTTGTTGGATTTATTTTTACTGATTCATTCAGAATTACATTCCATTCAAGGTAGCAGTTATTTGCGTCTTTGATATATACTATATGTGATCCTCCGCTTAAATTAGTAAAATCAAATTGAGTTTGAGTTGCAATTCCTTTTTCAAATGGACCTGTAGGACGATCTAAGGACACCGCATAAGGTTTTATTCCGCCCGAAATTGCTATACTAAACTGGGCGTTTTTATCGTCAAAGCAACGTTCTTGAACAATCGACGAACTAATAGTATGTATAGCTAAAGCAAGAGGTTCTTGTATAGTTACCGTTTTTTTTTCGAAACATCCTAATGCATCTTTTACTAGTACATCATAACTTCCACTAGCTAAATTATCAAAGAGAGTGGTCGTAACAAATTGACTCAAATTAGGCGAAATTGCCACCATCTTATCAGCTGTACCTCCAACTATACTAATTTGTATTTTCCCATTAGTAGCTCCTGCACATAAAACATCAATTACTGAAAAGGTAGCTGAAAGTTTCTCAGCAGGTTCAGTAATAGTTATCAATCTAGATACTTCAGGGGTACAATCGCCACTTTCTACCTTAATTTTATATTTTCCAGCTGCAAGAAGAGTAAATATTCCTGAAGATTGAACTGGTCTAATTGTAGTCCCTACTTCGTCTAACAAACTATATCGATAGGTTCCTAAACCTCCATAAGCGGTAGCTGTAAGCGTTGCTGTTGCGTCCCCTTTACAATTAATTTTAGCTAGGGTTTCATCAACCTCAATTTTTAACCCCGGTATTGAGTCAATAACAACAGTATTGGATTTACTAACACAGCCATTAGCATCTTTTACAAAAAAACTATAGGCGCCAATTCCTACAGCAAGTTGTTGGGATGTGTCAAACAAAGTGTTGGAATATACACTGCCATCTTTACTATAAGTATATTGGGCGGCGCCCCCTGAAACGGCTAATTCTGCTAAAGGTTGAACGTCACAATATAAGGGTGTTTTTAGAATTAAAGTAGCAACCAAGGGCTCTGGTTCAGTAATTATAATTGTATCGGTTGCTACACAACCTCTCCCTGAAATCACCTTTACAGTATAACTTCCTGCTGCCAATCCAGAAAAAACATTTGATTCTTGAAAATGTATGTTATCAATACTGTAGGTATACACTGGGTTGTCATTTGTGCCAAGGGTTGAAGGGTCTAGTATTGCTTCTATAGTGCCGTCATTTCCTCCATTACACTTTACAGCTGTGGGTATTAATTTCAATCCAGTTACTGCTGTGGCAGAGGCTACGTCAATTTCAATTTCATCAAAACACCCAGTTGTTTTGTCCTCAACTCTAGCTGTATACCGTCCAGAAGACAGGTTGGAAAAAATAGGATTTGCGGTCGGTAATCCCCCATTTAATGAGTATTCTAAATTAGAAGAACCCCCGTTTGCTACTAGTTCTATAATTCCGTTATTTGACAAACAACTTGGGGGTATACTAGCTTTTATTGAAAGCACGAGGGGAGCGTAAATTAAAATTGTTTGCCGATTTTCACATCCATTACTATCTTTTATAATCATATTATAATCTCCTGAGTTTTGATTATAAAGTGTGAGCGGCAAACTTATTGGTTCAAAAACACTGCCATTACTACTTAAAAAATAAGGAGAGATGCCCGGGTTTGTTGCCTCTATTACTATTTCAAAAGTTCCTTCAGGAACACAGCTATTTTCTAAGGCAAATTGCACTTTTGGAACCGAATCTTTAATTAGTGTTTGCGTCGTTGAAGCTTCCATTCCCAACTGGTCTCTGACTATAATTAGATAGGTTCCTTCCTCAACATTAAATATATTCGAGGTTACCCAAGTTCCCGAAGGAGTTGGTGGAGGGGGCGGAATAGGTGAGCTTCCGGGCGGGATTGCTTTTAGAATTTGATATTCATACGGAGGCAAGCCATCCTTAGCTTGTGCTGAGATGATTCCGTTTTGGTTGCAATTGGCATTTTGTACCACTTGAGTGGTTATACTCAATTCATAAACCGTACTTTTTGGAACAGGAGACGAAGAGGAATTCGTGTTGGGTGAAAGAACATCAAAACGTATTTCTTTTTGCGCATAGAGCGTTATTGTTAATGGCCAAGCCAAAAACAAAAAAACACAAAAACACCTTGTTACAGATTGAATCATGGAATGGGGGCATTTAAAAATTCTATTTTAATTGAACTTTTTAAAAAAAGGAGAGGGGATGTAATGGGATTAGCAGAATACTACTTTTAGGAATTTCTTTTTTGGGCCAAAAAGCGATTGCAAAAAGGAACAAAAAAAGCGGACAGATAAGGGATACTTGTGCTTTCATTATTAAAATTTTATGTTATGATACCATCTTAAAACGGGCAGGGAACTCATTTCAAGTAAATAAAAGTATACTTTTTTTTGAAAAGGAGAAACCCTATTTTAAAAAAAATGCGTTTTTGAAGCTTCGTATGTGCCTTTTGGTTCAAAACAAAAACTACCAATAAGAGTCAAGCCTTGGTAAATATAAAAAGTTTAGAAACTAAAATTTTTGACTACATCATTTTCTGTTATCTTTGCTTTATGCAATTTTCAGAAATTTTAGGCCAAGAATTCCTCAAAAGTCATTTGACTAAAAGCGCTGGTTTAGGTCGTATTCCGCATGCTCAATTATTTGTAGGGCCTGAAGGAAGCGGAACGCTCCCTATGGCAATTGCCTATGCTCAATACATTTTATGCGGCAATACTAATGGAGAGAATAGAGGTGAAAACGAATCTTGTAATATTAAATTTGATAAATTATCGCATCCCGACTTACATTTTGTATATCCAACAGTTAGCACCGATGAGGTAAAAACCAAACCAAAAAGCATTGATTTTATTGGTGATTGGAGAGCCTTTGTTACTCATAATCCTTACGGAAGTTTATTTGACTGGTATTCTGTTTTAGGTGTAAACAATAAACAAGGAGAAATTCGTGTAGATGATGCGCAAGAAATTCTAAAATCTTTAGCACTGAAATCCTACGAGGGAGGTTATAAAATTATGATTATTTGGATGGCAGATAAAATAAATATCGCTGCTTCCAATAAATTACTAAAATTACTCGAAGAGCCGCCTGAAAAAACCGTTTTTATTCTCATTGCAGAACAAGAAGAAGATTTAATTCAAACGATTCGTTCTCGTTGTCAAGTATTGCATTTTGGGGGGCTGCCTGAAAAAACAATTGCCGAAGCCTTAATTACGCATAAAAAAATGGCTCCTTCAGTTGCTGCATCTATTGCACATCAAGCACAAGGAAATTACAACAAAGCTTTGCATTTATTACAAAATGACGAAAGCGATTATCCTTTTGATGAGTGGTTTGTGACCTGGGTTCGAGCGGCATTTAAAGCCAAAGGAAATGCCACTGCAATTCAAGATTTAGTTCAGTGGAGTGACCAAATAGCTAGTTTGGGTAGGGAAACACAGAAGAAATTTTTATTGTTTTGTGTCGAAATGTTTCGCCAAGCTTTATTACTCAACTATGAAAGTCCTAGTTTGGTGTATTTTGAACCAAAAGTGGAAAAATTTCAATTAGCTAATTTTGCTCCTTTTGTTACTGGAAATAATATTCAAGAGATCTTCAAAGAACTATCTGACGCTATGTATCATATTGAGCGTAACGGTAATGCCAAGATCATACTTACTGATTTATCCATAAAATTAACCCGTTTAATCCATAAAAAATAATACGATGAATAATGTTGCATCCATCTTGATTTTAATTTTTTTAGCCATTACTTTTTTGCAATCCGGTTATGACAAACTCTTTTATTGGAAAGATAACCTAGATTGGTTAAAAGGTCATTTTTCCAAAACCCCACTAAAAAATCATGTTCCCCTAGCGCTAGCTCATGTTTTGATTATGGAACTACTTTCAACTATTTTGTGTTGTTTAGGAGCTATTGAATTGTTGCTCAACAGCGGAAGAATGTTTGGTTATTATGGTGCTGTTTTTTCTTGCATTACCCTATTAATGCTTTTGGTGGGGCAACGTTTAGCAAAAGATTACGATGGCGCTAGAACTATTGTAATTTACTTTATTCCTGCTGTAATGGCTGTTTATTGGCTTAACTAAAAAAATGAAAATGACACCAAAAACTCCCTCTGAATCATTAGCAATTTTAACCGACTTGGTTTTGCCAAGTGAAACCAACCATTTGAATAATCTTTTTGGTGGCGAATTGCTTGCTAGAATGGATCGAGCGGCCAGTATAGCCGCACAAAGACACTCTCGTCATGTGTGTGTAACCGCATCGGTTAACCATGTGGCATTTACAAAATCTATTCCTTTAGGAAGTGTTGTAACCGTTGAAGCCAAGGTATCGCGTTCTTTCAACAGTTCTATGGAAATTTATATTGACGTTTGGATTGAAGATCGAACTTCAGGAGACAAGACTAAAACAATGGAAGCCATATATACTTTTGTAGCCGTTGATCCTTCAGGCAAACCCGTTAAGGTCCCTCAAATAATTCCTCAAACTGAACTTGAACAACAACGTTTTGATGCTGCACTGCGACGCAAACAATTAAGCTTGGTGTTAGCTGGCAAAATGAAACCCAGTGAAGCAACTGAATTAAAAGCTTTGTTCACAGAATAAAAAAACCCCCTTTTAGATTAAAAGGGGATTTTTATTATTGTTGCATTAGTGATTAAAATTGAATTGGTATATTTGTCCTTATAAAATTTTATCTGGACAAATTTGTTTTGTCTTATGAATTTGTAATCGCCCCCGCTTTTGCTTTTTTTTAAGTTAAAACGAATCAACCATGTTGCTCTACATCACTGTATCTACATTCGTACTAGCCTTGTTTTTATGGAGTAATAATTTCCGAAAAAACAAAAACACCCGCCACCTTGCCTTGTTCATGATGGTAGTGTCGCTTTATGGTATTACCCATTATTTTGTAGTATTTAGTACAAATTTGTTTTGGACAGCTTTTTTATATAATCATTTCACACCGCTTTATCTTTTAATTGGACCTTTGTTATTGTTTTATATAAGAGGTGTGCTAACTGATTCTTATCAACTAACTAAAAAAGATTTTTTCCATTTTATTCCGGCTATTGTTCAAACAATTGGAATTGCTCCCTACTTTTTAGTTTCTTTTTCCGAGAAATTAAAGAATGCCCGAGCAGTTCATGAGAATAAAAACAATATGTTGCTTTTGGAGCTCAACCAGTTTTTTGATGCAAAAAGCTGTTTCTTATTACGAGAAGGATTTTTGATCCTATACATTCTAGCAGCCGCTATTTTTATTTTCTTAAAATACCCAGCTTTAAAAAATAACCCCGCAATTTCTAAAAAAAAGCTACAGACATCCTTACGATGGATTGCTGTTTTACTAGGTACTTCCTTTATTATAGCGCTATATTTTTTAAGTATCACTATTCAATCCATTCAATCAACTCCTGAAGAAACTTTTACAAAAACCTATGTTTTTGACTTGGTTTCGGGCGTTGCCTATTTTACAATGACTTTTTCACTATTACTGTTTCCTGGGGTTTTATATGGAATACAAAAAAAGAAAAACAAATCGAGCGGAACCTCTTACTCAAATGTTTTTGAAACTGCTACAATTGACAGCCAAGTTGTCAATGAACCCTTTTTTGAACTTTCTCAAAAAATTAGATGCTATCTAGATTTGGAAAAGCCGTTTTTAGCCATGAATTTCTCTATTACCACAGTTGCAATTGCACTACAGATCCCTAAAAACGAAGTGTCCTATTGTTTTAATACTATAATGGGAACTAGTTTTTATAAAATAAGAAACGAATTGCGTGTAGCCCATGCTAGTTTTTTATTACAAGGAAACGACAGCAACAAACTTACAATTGAGGCAATTGGAGAAGCTTCGGGTTTTTCAACGCGGTCTAATTTTTATTCGGTCTTTAAAGAAATTATAGGGAGTACCCCTTCGGAATATGTCTTGCAATGGAAAAACAATCCTAATTCTTAGTCTCAACCATGTTAGTCTTTATTTCATTAATCACCATAATGCTGTCTTTGGTTCTTATTGTATTCAATAGGAAAACAAATACTAATGCGCTGTTTTTAGGGCTATTCTTTATTTTGACGGCATTGTTTGGGATTGCACATTATTTGGTTTTTTATAGTCAAGATGTGTTTTGGATAGCAGTGACATTCAATCATTTTGTGCCCCTTATGTTTTTAATGGGTCCGTTCTTGTTTTTCTATGTAAGGGGAATGATTTTTGATACTGTTTTTAGCATACAAAAAGACTTCTTTCACTTTATACCTGCCCTTTTTAGTACCGTTGGAACCATTCCTTATTATAGTCTCCCTTTTATCGAAAAACAGAAATTAGCCGGAATTTTAATCCGTGATATTGATGCTATTCGAAGTATTAATGTAAATCTTTTTTATGATTCTGGAGAAAGTTTTGTACTACGGTTCTTATTGTGCTTAGGCTATATTATGTATTGCGTCTATTTGCTTTCTCAATTTTGTGCCTCTCATGACTTAAAAAACAAACACAATCAGATTATTACAAAATGGATAGGAACCCTTTTAGGCAGCGTGTTGAGTATTACATTAGTATTTATTATTCTGGCGTTGTATGCCGTACAAGCTACAGCTAGTGACACACTAAATAACGGTTACCCCTTCTATGTTTTTGCCGGAATAGTTTACGGACTAATGACACTTTCACTATTGCTATTCCCGAAGTTGTTGTATGGAGAAACCGTCATATTAGGATTAGGATTTGAGCCTATTAAAAAGAAGAAGAAAAGAAAAAAGAAAATTCAAGTAGTAGAAAATTCAGTAACTGAATTCGTGCCTGATGCAATTGCGTTAGAATGGGGAGAAAAAATAAAATGGTTTTTAGACAATGAAAAGCCCTATTTGAATCCCGACTTTTCAATTTCTGACATAGCCTTAGCCATGTCTATATCAGAAACCCAAGTCTCTTTTTACATCCAACACCTATTCAAAACCACGTTTTACAAACTAAGAGCAGAGCTACGGGTACAACATGCAATCCATTTATTAGAAACCGAAAGTAATAATTTTTTAACTATTGAGGCCATTGGAGAAAAATCAGGTTTTAATACCCGTTCTAATTTTTACAATGTGTTTACATCCCATTTAGGAGAAAGTCCTAAAAAATACGCTACAAGAGTACGCAGGTAAAGTAAAAATAGATTGATTTAATGACTAAGTTGAACATTTTGTGTCTTCTAATACGATTAACTAAAAGATCAAACAGTTGGTTAAAAAAAGTATCGTTATACTACAAAAATTGGCTAAAAAGAACGCTTGTTTCTTCAGAAAAAAAAACTATTTTTACGAAACATTAAAGGGAAACTAAAACCCCATTATTACTTAATATTGACAACTAATAAGATAGATATACGATGAGTTCAGAGAAAGAAGCCAAGTTAAAAGCGCTACAACTTACACTTGACAAACTAGACAAAACCTACGGAAAAGGAACCGTAATGAAAATGGGCGACAAAGCCGTTGAAGAAGTAGAAGTAATTTCTTCTGGTTCGCTAGGAATAGATTTAGCGTTAGGAGTAGGTGGTTATCCAAAAGGAAGAATCATTGAGATCTATGGTCCTGAATCGTCTGGTAAAACAACTTTAACATTACACGCTATTGCTGAAGCTCAAAAAGCAGGTGGTATTGCTGCTTTTATAGATGCCGAACACGCTTTCGACAGAAATTATGCAGAAAAACTAGGTGTGGATATTGAGAACTTAATCATATCACAACCCGATAATGGAGAACAAGCTCTAGAAATTACCGAAAACTTAATTCGTTCAGGGGCTATTGACATTGTAGTTATTGACTCAGTGGCAGCTTTAACTCCAAAAAGTGAAATTGAAGGCGAAATGGGTGATTCTAAAATGGGTCTTCATGCGCGTTTGATGTCACAAGCCCTGCGTAAATTAACTGGAACAATCAGCAAAACACATTGTACGGTATTTTTTATCAACCAATTGAGAGAAAAAATTGGGGTGATGTTTGGAAATCCTGAAACTACAACAGGTGGAAATGCCTTGAAGTTTTATGCTTCTGTTCGATTGGATATTCGTCGTTCGTCTCAAATTAAAGATGGCGATAACGTAATTGGAAACCGAACTAAAGTTAAAGTGGTTAAAAATAAAGTAGCTCCACCATTCAAAGTCGCAGAATTTGATATTATGTACGGAGAAGGTGTTTCAAAAACAGGAGAAATCTTAGATTTAGCGGTTGAATTTGAAATTATTAAAAAGGCAGGTTCATGGTTCAGTTATGGGGATACTAAATTAGGACAAGGTCGAGATGCGGTAAAAGTATTAATAAAAGACAACCCAGAATTAGCCGAAGAATTAGAAGGAAAAATTAAATCGCGAATCAAAGAATTAGCAGCTGAATAAATCTTTGATTGTATACTAAAAAAACCGCAATTACTAAAAAGTAGTTGCGGTTTTTTTATGCATCAAAAGCAACTAGTTGCTTGTATATAATTTGATGTACTTCTTCTTTAATCGCTTTTCGGTCGTCCAAGGTTTTTCCCTTTGTCTCTAAATGTTCATGGATTTTGACGCGCATCAAACCAGGGCTTCCACTAAAAAAAGTGTAAGACAATCGTTTTTTATTATCGCCAAAAGAAATCGGCACAATGGGAATTTGATGTTCAATGGCCAAACGAAAAGCACCATCCTTGAACGTGTCTAAAATAATGGACTCATCATAAGGAACTCCTCCTTCTGGAAAAATACAAACACTCAGTCCTCGACTTAATCTATTTTGAGCGCTTTCAAATACAGCTCTTCGGCTATGGGCATCATTTCGATCCACCAAAATACAGGTTCGCTTATAGAAAAAGCCAAACAACGGAATCGAAACCAATTCTTTCTTTCCAACAAATACAAAAGGACTCTTGACCACTGCTAACATTAACATGATATCTGTCATAGAAGTATGGTTAGCGACTATCATATAACTTTTGTTTGGTTCTAAACCTTGAATAGTTTCTACCTTATAATAGAAACCCATACTAAACAAAATGAACTTGGCCCAGATTCTTGCCATAGCAAAAAAATAAGTATAACCGCGCTCTGACAGAATCGACAACACTAAAAACGGAAACATAACCAAAATAGGCAAAGCGATCATGATATAAAACCACACCCGCCACAACAACCAAAATAGCATTTTTATTCCTCTCATAAGCCCAAATGTATGAAATGGTTATGAAATTTAATAAAATCTTAGTTAGATAACCAACCCGCAGGATTAATATAGGAAGTATTTTGGAGGATTAAGAACTTAATTACCGTTTTACCAGTTTCTCCACTGGAACGTACTCGTCCTATTGCTTGTTTACGGCTTACTTTATCGCCCATACTCACATTCACTGAGCTTAAGTTTTGATAAATAGTAAAATAATCTCCGTGTTGAATCATTACTGCCTTAGTAACTTTGGTTGGACTAAAAACATTAGTTACTACACCATCAAAAACTGCACGAGCCGTTGCTCCTTGTTCTGTTGTGATTTCAACCCCACTATTATGTACCATCAATGATTTGTAAACAGGATGAGGTTGATTTCCAAAACCTAATGATATTGATCCTTTTTCTACAGGATACGGCAACCTTCCTTTATTGGCTCTAAAATTATCTGCCAAAATTTTGGCTTCAGGTGTTAAGTCAATTTTAGTGGATGAGATTGGTTTTTTTGATTCCTCCTCTGGTGCTTCTTCCTCGACTGTTTTGGTTGTTTTACTAGTTTTATTAGCACCAACCAATTCTTTAGAAATAGCTTTCTTTTCTTTTGCAGAAGCAATGGCGGCCGCTTTCTGTTTAGCACGTTCTGCAGCGGCTTTTTTATTAGCCTCCGCAATAGCTTGACGTATTAATCGATCTATTTGCTTGTCAATAGCTCTACTTTCTTGTTGTTTTTTCTTAATGTCATTGGCGATTTTATTCTTGTCTTTCTTAATCGCATTGACTAATTTTTCTTGCTCTTGTTTCTCTTTTTCTAATGACAAACGCTCTTTTTCTTTTTCCTCAATCAATTTTTGTTTGGCTGATTTTTGAACATCTAACTTTTGGTTGTACACGACTAATTCTTTCGATTTCACTTTGATTTCCTCTCCTTGAATTTTTCGAAAACTAGTATACTGTTTCATATACTGCAACCGTTTGTAGGCTTGTTGAAAGTTTTCAGACGAGAGTAAAAACATCGCGCGACTTTCTTCTGACCGACTTTTATACGACTTTGTGATCATCGTAGCATAATCCTCTTTTAAGGTGACCAATTCTTTTTTGAGCTTGTTAATTTCAACCTGATTGATGTACATGTCATTGCTCAACAACTTAGCTTGTTTCTCTGTTGTTTTAATCAAATTCTCTTTCAAAGCTATTTTTTTCTCTTGAATAGCCATCACACTAACCGCCGATTTTTCTTTTTTCTTAACCGATTGTAAGAGTCTTTCATTCTCTTTTATTTCTTGCTGAATTTGAGCTTTTCGTTGTTCTAACTTTTCTTGTTGCGAGTCTTGACTCCAAACCAATGAGGTGGTGCAAACAAAAAGTAGACTAAGGAGAAATTTTGGCATGGTGAACTGTTTTTGCAAATTTACTTAATTATTATTCTTTTATACCCATTTGGAATGCTATACGGAAAAGAAAGTGATTCGTTAAAAGTAATTGTTGTGTAATTAAAACTAATTTCGGTTTTGTCCTTTGCTTGTAAGGCGTGAATCAATATCTGTGTAGGAATGCTTCCTTCATTGAATAACTTGCGATCTGCATAACTCACATCCATCATTCGATCTTGCTCTGGTTGGGCAATGGCTTGTTCTTGGATTAAGAAGTTCTTATTGTCTAAAACGAAAGATTTCAACATCTTACCTGCATTTAAATCATTCAGTTCAAATCCTTCGTCAATCTTTGCAAAAGCATATTTTCCTTTTTGTAAATTATCAAACGCCTCGCCTAGTAACATATTCTGAATCTTTGAAAAATCCAAATCGGCACCAAGCCATTGTGTTAGCCCGCTGAAATCTCCTTCAAAATACGTTCCGTTTATCTTCTCATAATAACTCACTGAAGTTGGCGTAATTAAAGCTTTGGCCATTGTAATGCCAAGGAAACGAACGCTCACTAATATTTGTTCGTCTTTCTTAATTTTGATTTCTGCTGTGACATTCTGAGTTTGTTTTTCGTTAGAAAACCGCACATTGGATTTGATATAAATAGTAGAAAAAACCAGTTGTGCTTGATAATGCTTCGCAATAATTTCGTCAACTGCTAGCCCTTTAGAAATAGGAATTTCTGGAGTTGTTGTTACAGCTGCCTGCTTAGTCTTACAAGACACCAAAACCAATATAAACAGCAACGCAATTATTTTTCTCATTTTTTCTTCATTTGTGTTAATTGATTCGCTTTCGCAAAATAGCTGTCTTTCTTTTTAAAATCGCCTAAACCATTATAAGCTTCCGCCAATTGCAAATTAAAATTAATTTCTAAATCCAACTCGTCTACAACAAAATCAAGACCTGTTTCTAGCGCTTCTTTCGCTTTATAGAATTGGCCTAACTGATTGTTAGCTAAGCCAAAATAATAATAAAAATACCCCTGAGCTGGATACAATTCCATTCCTTCAGCTGCTTTTTGTGCAAGTTCTTGAAACTGCTGAGTTGTAGTATACGCTTGAAGTAAAAGCAAATTCGTTTCCACCGCTCCAACTTCTTTTTGAAGGGCCAATTCATAAAAATGAATGGCTGTCTTTGTTTGTTTTTTATTTTGATAAAACTTCCCGATGACTTGAGCCACATTCACTTCTTTATCCGAATCAAAAAGCAAAATAGCTTGTTCTAAAACGGCTTCATATTGCGGATTTTGATAGGTAAAAAGCAAGAATTCATTCACCACTCGGTGTTTAACTGTATTGGGGATTTGTGGATTTGCCAAAATACTATACAAGGCTTGGGCCGCTTGATTGCCATTTTTTGTATCCAAATAATTTTTAAAATCTCCCAGCTCTTTCCAGTCTGCAGCTTCATTTTTGGTCGCCAAAAGAATTTGATTTTTAAACTGCGTTCTTTCTTGCGACTTGCCAAATTTAGCATTCATCTCATTGATCAAAGCTAATGCCTTTTCCTGCTGATTTGTTGCCAGATATAACGGAATTAAATCGTCTTTATTACGCTCGTCAAACAAAATCAGTTGTTGTACCGCAGTCATCGCACGTTCGTAATTTTTCGTTTGAAAACTCAAGTCATAGATTCCAACCCAAAACCATTTGTTTTTGGGGTCAATTTTGGTTGCTTTTTGAAACGACTGATACGCGTTTTCATACTGCTTTAAAGCCAAATAATTTTTACCTAATTCAAAATGAACCGACGCATTATTGGGTTGGCTCACCAAACAATTTTCCAAAGCCACAATTGCTTTGTCATAGTTCTCAATGCCTTTTTGCAACAACGATTCGTAAAAAGAATCCTGAAATGCATCCGAAACCATGGCAATGTCCTCCGGTTCTGTTTGTGCCCTTCCCGAAAACGGCAATACAAACAGACTAAAAAGGAATAGCGCTATGGTTTTTGTGTTCATGTTTCTTTATTCTAAAACCGAATAATCTCCGATGCTTATACTAGTAAAATTTCCGTCAAAATTAGCGTGATTTCCAATCATCGCATTGTCTAAATTGGCATTTTTAATATGCGAATGCGTTTGTATCAAACTATTTTTAATCGAGCTATTAGTAACATGACATCCTTTCCCTAAAGAAACATTAGGTCCAACAGTTGCGTTAATTAAAACCACATCTTCACCTATGTAACATGGCGGAATAATGGTGGAATTCTCTGATTTCACTCCATAATCCACTAAGTGTTCTCCATCATTGTGCAAAAATCCTAACATTCTAGAATTGGTCTCTACAGTCACATCTTTATTGCCACAATCCATCCATTCAGCCACTTCTCCTGGAACAAACTTCATGCCTTTGGCCATCATTTGCTTGATTCCGTCGTTGATTTGGTATTCGCCTCCGTGAATGATATTATTGTCTAACACCAATTGCAATTCGTTTTTTAATACCGCTACGTCTTTGAAATAATAAATTCCAATCACGGCCAAATCCGAAACAAATTCTTTTGGTTTTTCTACCAATTCCACAATTTCGTTGGCTTCGTTCAAGTTAATTACACCAAACGCTTCCGGTTGATCTACTTGTTTGACCCAAATCACGCTATCGGCAGTTTGATCCAAATCAAAGTCGGCACGAATTAAGGTATCTGCATACGCAATCACTGCTGGGCCACTCAAAGAATCTTTGGCACACATAATAGCGTGACCTGTTCCTAGGGCTTCATTTTGATAATAAATTGTTCCTTTAGACCCTAATTTTTCTGCAATAGCAATCAAATCGGCTTCCACTTGTTTACCAAAACTTTCGTGGATAATAAAAGCTATTTCTTCAATGTCTTGGTTCAACACTCCTGCAATATCTTCTACTAAACGGTGAACAATAGGTTTTCCCGCAACGGGAATTAATGGTTTAGGAATGGTCAATGTGTGTGGGCGAAGACGTGATCCACGTCCTGCCATAGGTACTATTATTTTCATGTTATTGTCATTGCGAGGAACGAAGCAATCTCATCCTCCTGTTTATTTATTTTTATTTTTAACCGCAAAGATCACAAATGGTTTAATTGGTCTTTTCTTTGAACACTTACTTCACCCCCGTACTCCCAAATCCACCTTGACCTCTGGATGTTTCAGATAATTCCTGAACTTGAATCCATTCAGCACGTTCGTGTTTGGCAATGATTAATTGAGCAATGCGTTCGCCGTTTTCAATTACGAAATCTTCATTGGACAGATTTACTAAAATCACTCCAATTTCTCCTCTATAATCAGCATCAACAGTTCCTGGCGAATTGAGTACTGTAATTCCTTTTTTGAAAGCTAAGCCACTTCTTGGACGAACCTGTGCTTCATATCCAATGGGCAACTCAATAAACAATCCTGTTTTTACAATTACGCGTTCTAAAGGAGCCAAAGTTATTGGAGCACTTAAATCAGCTCTTAAATCCATTCCTGCTGAAGCTATCGTCTCGTAGTTAGGCAACGGATGTTGCGACTTGTTAATGATTTGAATTGTCATTTTATTTTTTTCGTTTTATGATGGAAAGGATCGTTGCTTTTTCGTTGTGGTACACAAAATACATAAATAGCAACAATAACGGAATTCCAACAAAATAATTTTCGCGGAAGCCGTAAAAAGAAATAGCAGAAAATAGAATAGACAAGACCAAATAGCCGCCTATTTTTTCCATATCATACGGAATAGGATAATACCGATTTCCTAAAACATAAGAAATAAACATCATGCTTCCATAAGCCACAATAGTAGCAATAGCCGATCCGTAATAACTGAATTTTGGAATCAAAAGGTAATTTAGCACCAAGGTCAAAATAGCGCCTACAATCGAAATATACGCGCCCATTTTAGTTCTGTCAGTTAGTTTATACCAAACCGAAAGATTGTTATAAATACCTAAAAAGAAATTAGCCAGAATAATCAACGGCACCACTTTCATCGCTTCCCAATAGGATTTGTCATCCAAAAGCAGGAATTTCAATACATCAGCAAAAACAATAACTCCCAACAAAATGAGTGAACCAAAAATCACAAAATATTTAGTAATCATGGCATAGGTTTGTGGGGCATTTTCTTTATTCGAATGACTAAAAAAGAAGGGTTCGATTCCTAAACGAAAAGCAGTGGCAAACAACACCATAAACAATCCTAATTTATAACAAGCAGAATAGGCTCCTACTTCGGACTTGGCAACGTTTTCAGGCAGCCAATAACCCAATAAAATTTTATCAAAATGCTCGTTTACGGCAAATGCAATTCCGGCAACCAAAATAGGCAATCCGTATTGCATCATTTTCTTCCAAAGAGCCTTGTCAAATTTCCGGGTTAAAGAAAGATAGTTGGGAGAAAGCACAAGCAAGGTCAGTAAATTCGATGCTAAAAAAGAAACAAAAATATAGCCTATCTCATAATTTTCAACATATAAATTCCCTATAAACGAATTCGGATTTGAAGCGGCAATTTTGGGTAGCCACAATAAAAAGAATAGATTCAATAACAAGTTTACAGCGACATTGCTAATTTTGATTATGGCATACTGCATCGGTCTTTGATTGGCACGCAATTTAGAAAAAGGCACAATCACTAAGGCATCCAACACCAAAATCCAAATCGCATAAGTAACGTACTGCACTTCTACATTGGCTAAGGAAGCCAAAGTTCCTCTGAAAATTAAAGCACCAAAAAGAAAAATAATAGACGACCAAAAAATAGAAATGGTGGAAGTAGCAATGACATTTTCTTTATCGGTCTCTGAATTATAAAATCGGAAAAAAGCCGTTTCCATTCCGTAAGACAAGATCACATTAAAAAAAACCATCCACGAAAGCACAATAGAAACCTCGCCATACTCGCCTGTAGGTAAAATTCCAGTATACAAACGCACGAGTAAAAAACTCAACATTCGAGGCAAAACCGTTGCTAGTCCATAAATTGCGGTTTGTTTGAAAAGGCTTTTATATAATCCCAAGTGGTTTGATTTAGGTTTTGGTAAAAACAAAAATAACGAATTCTTTGGTTTAATTCTGATTTTGAAAATGGAATAACCCGAAATTTGTTAACAGCTTTTTTACGATAATCCGGCTTCATTCAGGGTTTTAATAAAGTGAAAACCTCTTGGATAATACCCTTGGTTATAATAAAAGCGATGTGCTGTAAAGTTGCCTGTAAAAGCGTCCAATACAATCATCGTACAACCGGCTTCTTCAGCCTTACCATTGATATAATCAGTCATTAATTTACCTGCTCCTTTGGAACGGTGATCAGGGTGCACAATAAAATTATCAATTTCAAAATACCTTCCCGACCATAATTTTATTCCCGACCACAGTCCAGAAAGTCCTATGCAAACATTGCCTTCAAATACAGCGATTTGAATGTAATTATGCGGTAACATTTCAGTAAGATAGGCTTCGTATTTTTCTATAGTAAAATTATTGCTGTACAAATGTTGCATCAACTCAAAATGAGTTAGCATATCTCGTAATGTTGTTAATTCTCTAATTTCCAAGGTCTGAATTTTTTTATAAAAATAATCAAAAAAAAGAGCCCCGCAATGCGAGGCTCTTCCTATATTTAATTTTAAAATATTATCCATTCAACGCTTCTGCACCACCAACAATCTCTAAGATTTCGTTAGTAATGGCTGCTTGACGCGCTTTGTTGTAGGTTAATTTCAATTGGTCTCTTAATTCAGTGGCATTGTCAGTTGCTTTGTGCATGGCAGTCATGCGCGCTCCGTGTTCAGAGGCAAATGAATCTCTAATTCCTTTGTACAATTGTGTTTTCAATGATTTCGGAATCAATGTCAATACAATTTCTTCTTTAGAAGGTTCAAAAATGTAATCTCCTGTCGAAGCTGGTTGATCTGATTGAATTGGTGCCAAAGGCAAAAATTGTTCAGTTTGAATAATTTGTGTCGCCGCATTTTTAAATTGGTTATACACCAATTCGATTCGGTCGTATTCGCCAGACACAAATTTTTGAGTTAACAACTCTGCAATTTGAGCTACATTGTCAAAAGTCAAATTATCAAAAACAGCGCTTTGATTATCAACAACTTGTAGTGTTTTACTCAAAATATCATTTCCTTTTTTTCCAATAGCAAAAACATCAACTTGTTTTCCTACATAGAAATCAGAGCGGTTTTTAACTTCTTTAATTACGTTTGTATTGAAAGCGCCACACAAACCTCTGTTTGAGGTAATAGCCACGACTAATACTTTTTTAATTTCACGTTGTGTCGTGTAATCTCCGCCTACATCACCATCTAAGGTGGCAGAAAGATTTTGTAATAACTCCGTTAATTTTTCGGCATAAGGGCGCATCGCTGTAATCGCATCTTGTGCTTTCTTTAGCTTTGCAGCAGATACCATTTTCATTGCTGATGTGATTTGCATCGTAGATGAAATGGAAGTAATTCTATTACGGATTTCCTTTAAATTTGCCATTCTAAATGTGAAAATTTATCAATGTGCAAATGACGTCATTTACACATTGACATATTGTTATATTGATTAATTGTACTTAGCTGAAACTTCTTTTGCTACATTTTCAATAACAGACGTAATGTTGTCATCTAATTTACCCGCTTTCAAAGCATCAAGAATGTCTCTATGTTTTGCATTTAAGAATTCTAAGAAGTCTTTCTCAAATTCTTTTACTTTATTTACAGGAACATTTCTCAACAAGTTTTTAGATCCAGCATAAATAATTGCTACTTGATCCTCAACAGTAAAAGGATCGTTTAATCCTTGTTTCAAGATTTCAACGTTTCTTTTTCCTTTTTCAATTACGTTTAAAGTAACGGCATCTAAGTCAGAACCAAATTTAGCAAACGCTTCCAATTCACGGTATTGCGCTTGGTCTAATTTTAAAGTACCTGCTACTTTTTTCATTGATTTAATTTGTGCATTTCCTCCAACACGAGATACCGAAATACCTACGTTAATTGCAGGACGAACTCCAGAGTTGAACAAATCTCCATCCAAGAAAATTTGACCATCTGTAATCGAAATTACGTTCGTTGGGATATATGCAGAAACGTCACCCGCTTGTGTTTCGATAATTGGCAAAGCAGTCAATGAACCTCCTCCTTTTACAATTCCTTTTAAAGAATCTGGTAAGTCGTTCATGTTTTTTGCAATATCATCATCCGCAATCACTTTACAAGCACGCTCTAATAAACGAGAGTGTAAGTAGAAAACGTCTCCAGGATATGCTTCACGCCCTGGTGGTCTTCTTAACAAAAGAGATACCTCACGATATGCCACGGCTTGTTTAGACAAATCATCATAAACAATCAAAGCTGGACGTCCAGAGTCTCTGAAAAATTCTCCAATTGCAGCACCTGCCATTGGAGCATATACTTGCATTGGAGCTGGATCAGAAGCATTAGCCGCTACGATAATCGTATACGCCATAGCTCCTTTTTCTTCTAACATTTTTGCAATTCCTGCAACAGTAGA
>CANHKZ010000011.1 GCA_947461425.1 Flavobacteriaceae bacterium
ATAGTCAACGATTTTTTCTTTGTATTGTTCACTTAAATCGACCGTTTGAAATGGAATTCCTAATTTTTCAGCTACCAATAACGCATCATTACTGTCCTCTAACCAAGGACAATCATTAGAAATTGTTACAGAATCATCATGCCAGTTTTTCATGAAGAGACCTATCACTTCATAGCCTTGCTGCTTCAATAAATAAGCTGCAACACTCGAATCAACACCTCCCGAAAGACCAACAACTACTCGTTTCATTTCCAATTTATTAGGATGTAATGGGTTGCAAAGTTACAAAACATTTGCTTGAATTGATTTTATTTCTGTTGTGGGCTTTTGCTTTTTTGCGACAAATCAGAACTAGATTTTTTAATTAACATTCCGTTTTCTAAAACTTCCCAAATACCTGATTTTTTTCCTTGTACAAAAATGCCTTTTGAAACCAAATTCCCATTTATATCTCTATAAATAGCCAATCCATCATATTCACCATTTTTAAAAATAGCTTCTTCCAAAACGATACCATTTTCACTAAATTTTTTATAGACACCTTGCTTTAGATTGTTAACATAATTAATTTGTTCTGCTATCTTTCCATTTGGGAAATAGACAGTTCTAACTCCTTCTAATTTGCCATTTTTATACGTCTCTTCAGTCATTATAGAAGAGGAAGCATAATGATAGTATTTCCAATTTCCTTCAAATAGTTTATTAACAACTTTTCCTTCGCTTACTTTATTTTTGTTTTGGTCATAAAATATCGTGTAAGCTGAATTATCTTTTGTATTAAATTCCCGTGAAGCAATTAAATCACCTTTTTGAGTATCGTCAAAAAATTGGAATAGACCTACTTCTTTACCATGTTCAAAAGTCCCCTGGTAACGGGGTCTTTTTGACTCTTCATAAATTCCTTTCCAAAGACCATGTTTAAGGCCTTTAGCGTCTAGTTTATTGGTTTCCGTTTGTGCGTGCAGAACACTAAACAACATGCTAACCAAAAACAATATTACATTTCTCATATTTGGTATTTATATAGTAACGAATTGTTTTACAAAAAATTATTGCTGAAAAAAAATCCCGAAATGTATCGAGATTTTTTTTAAACTTATTTTTTATTTTGTTTGGCTTTTTGAGCCTCGGCTTGTTGCATAGCCTCTTGTAATTTTTGTTGGAACTTACCTGGTTTTTTTGGCTCTTTCAATTTATTTTCTTGTATTTGAGCATGAATTTTATCACTATCAATAAAATACTTTTTAATTACAATCATAATTCCAATTGTAATTAAATTCGAAATAAAGTTATATAAACTCAAGCCAGCACCATAACTATTGAAGAAAAATAACATCATCAATGGTGAAACGTAGATCATAATTTTCATCATTTGAGCCATATCTGGCATTCCTTCTTGTTGAGGCGCTGCCATTTGTTGGTCTCCCGATGTCATTTTCATGTAAAAGAAAATAGCAATGGCTGCCAATACAGGGAACAAACTAATATGATCTCCATACAACGGAATATGAAAAGGTAATTTAACCACCTCATCAAACGAAGATAAATCGTCAGCCCAAAGGAAACTTTTTTGTCTTAATTCAAATGCTGATGGGAAAAACTGGAATGAAGCATACATAAATGGCAACTGAATTAAAGCTGGAATACAACCCGCCATTGGGTTTACACCCGCTTTGTTGTATAACTTCATCGTTTCTTGCTGCTTTTTCATCGGGTCTTTTTTAAATTTTTCACCCAACTCAGCAATTTCTGGACGCAATACCTTCATCTTAGCTTGAGATAAAAAGGATTTAAAAGTTATTGGCGACATGGCTATTTTAATCAAAATAGTGAAAATAATAATCGCAATACCATACGCAATATAAGAACTCAAGAATCCAAACAACGGAATAAAAATAAACTTGTTTATCCAACCAAAAACACCCCAACCTAACGAAATAATTTTTTCTAAATTCTTGTCGTAATTGTATAATGTTTTGTAATCTGTTGGTCCTAAATACCAATTCATCTTGTAATCAATCTCTCCGTTTGAAAAAGCCAAAGGAATATCCGCTGTAAATTGTTTCGTGAATACGGTATCAACAGCTTCATCATTAACTAAATCATTGGATACTAATTTTGAAGTAGCAAAAGGTTTGTCGGTCAATAAAATTGTAGAGAAGAAATGTTGTTTAAATGCAACGAAAGTAGCATTTTCTGCATTCTCTTCGGAGTTTTCACCTTGGCTAACATAGTCAATTTTACCATCTTTGTGTTCGAAATACACTTCAGTATACCTATTTTCATAAGAAATACTTTTCTCATTTCTATACGTTTTCATATTCCATTGTAAATCCAATGGTTTCGAAGTATTAAGAACTTTATTTAATCCTTGGGAACGAACATCAAAACCAATCATATAATCGTTTGGTTTCAAAATGTACTTGTATTCCAAATACTCATTAGCACCTGCTTTCAATTTCATGGAAATAATTTGATCCGATCCTACTTTTGATACAGTAGGTTCAAAATACAAGTCTTTTGTTTGTAGGGTTCTATTATCAGAAGTTTGAAGAACAATATTTAAATTCGTGTTATTGTCTTTAATCAACTCAACTAACTGACCTGAGCCTTTTTTGAATTTTTCATGTTGCTTTAAAACTGCTTCTACAATAAAACCTCCTTTGTTGGCGATTTTTAATTTTAAAACATTATTTTCTATTGTGGTAAAATCCGCTTTGGAAGTAGACAAAGTGGCTGAATAAGCAAAGTTACCTAATGATTTTTGTAATTGAACTAATTGGGTAGAATCACCTGAAGTTATAATAGCAACGGAAGCTTTTTCAATTGATTTTTGTTCCAATTCTTTTGCTTTAGTAGCTTTGGCTACCAATTCTTTTTTTGCTTTTTCTGCAGCGACTACTTTAGGATCCGGTTGATTTTGATACATTATCCAAATCAAGATTCCAAAAATTAATACAAAACCAATAATTGAATTCAGGTCTAATTTACTTTTTTCCATTATATTTTTAAAATAGTTAATGTTTTAAGAAACGGGGTTCTTGTATTATTTTTTCTTTGCTTGCACAGCAGCTGCCACAAAATTCACAAAAATTGGGTGCGGATTGGCAACTGTACTTTTATATTCAGGGTGGTATTGTACTCCAATAAAAAAAGGATGATCCTCAAGTTCAACAATTTCAACCAAACCAGTTTGTGGGTTTGTTCCAGAAGCTTTTAATCCGGCCTTTTCCAATTGGTCTAAATAGGCACTATTGAACTCATAACGGTGACGGTGACGTTCTGAAATAGAAGTTTTTCCGTAAATTTTGTGAGCTAAAGTACCTGATTTTATATCACAATTCCAAGCTCCTAAACGCATGGTACCGCCTTTATCGGTAATTGTTTTTTGTTCTTCCATTAAATTCACTACAGGATTTAGAGTTTTCTCATTCATTTCAGTTGAATTGGCATCTAAAAGTCCTAAAATATTTCTTGAATATTCGATTACCGCCATCTGCATTCCCAAACAAATTCCGAAAAACGGAATTTTATTTTCACGCACATAGCGAACTGTTTCTATTTTTCCTTCAATTCCTCTTCCTCCAAAACCAGGTGCTACTAAAACCGCATCTAATCCTGCTAATTTTTCATTCACATTTGATTTGTCAATATGTTCTGAATGAATTGAAATCACGTTTACTTTAGTTTCGTTCGCTGCACCAGCATGTATAAATGCTTCCAAAATAGATTTATAACAATCCTGCATTTCTACATATTTTCCAACCAAACCAATATTTACAGTATGTTTTGGATTTTTTAATCGCTTCAAAAACGTATTCCAGTTTTTTAAATCGGGAGCGGCTTTCTTAGGTAAATCTAATTTTTTCAACGCCACAACATCCAATCCTTCTTCTAACATCAAGTTAGGCACTTCATAAATTGTTGAAGCATCAATAGATTGAATAACCGCTTCTCTTTTTACATTACAAAACAAAGCTAATTTATTGCGAATCTCATCTGAAATTTCATGCTCAGTTCTACACACTAAAATGTCCGCTTTGATTCCACTTTCCATCAAGGTTTTTACCGAGTGTTGCGTTGGTTTTGTTTTCAATTCTCCGGCTGCAGCCAAAAACGGCACTAAGGTCAAATGAATTACAATTCCGTTATTTTCTCCTAATTCCCAAACCAATTGACGCACTGATTCGATATAAGGCAAAGATTCAATATCTCCCACAGTACCACCAATTTCAGTAATGACAATATCGTAATCCCCTGACTTACCAAGCAATTGCATTCTGTCCTTAATTTCGTTGGTAATATGAGGAACCACTTGAACCGTTTTTCCTAAAAATTCTCCACGACGTTCTTTTTCAATTACTGAAAGATAGATTCTACCTGTGGTGACATTATTTGCTTGAGAAGTGGGTACATTCAAAAAACGCTCGTAATGACCTAAATCCAAATCCGTTTCTGCTCCATCATCTGTTACATAACATTCTCCATGTTCATAAGGATTTAAGGTGCCTGGGTCCACATTGATATAAGGATCGAACTTTTGAATCGTAGTTCTATACCCTCTTGCTTGTAATAATTTCGCCAAAGATGCCGCAATAATCCCCTTCCCTAAAGAAGAAGTTACACCGCCAGTAACAAAAATATATTTTATTTGATTCATTGTGTATCAGTTTGTATTGTAATTGTGTAAAAAACGGAGCAAAAATACAATTATAAATTGAGAAAATACCGTTTTGAGATTTTGAAAATTTATGTTCTATGAGAAATATATAGTTAAGTCGTTTTAGGGTATTGCTTTTTAATATTTCGAATTAAGTCTTCCAATCCGTTTAATTTTAGTTCATAAACCAATTGCAATTGTTGCCCTAATTCGCCTTTTGGAAACCCTTTATTATTGTACCAAACTATATAATACTCAGGTAAATCAATCAAATACCAACCTTCGTATTTTCCAAAAGGCATTTTGGTATGCGCTAGTTTGATGAGTTGTTTTTGGTCGCTTTCCATATGGATTTTACTTTGCTTCTTTGACAGTCAAATCGGCATCGTAATACAAAATATACAATCCTTTATTAGCAAAACCGCCCGTTTCATTTTTAAAATAATCAAACTTACTTTCGACTTGTTCGGTTACTTGATTAGTACTTTCAAAAAATCCAATCGGTTGTGACAAACGCATTAATGCATCAAAAGTCACATCAAAACCACGTATAGCAAACGCATTGGGAGTTACTTTATTTATTAATTTGAAATTCTTTTCGAAAAGTATTGCTTGTGGATTTGTATTCTCACGAGTCATAGAAGGATACATCAATTTCAATTTCACTAAATCCGCAAATTCTATCTCATCGGTATTTAAAGTTTCATTGGGTTCCAAAATTACCAGTTGCACATTGAACCATTGTTGAACACTTAACAAAGCGGTCATGGTAGCCTTAATCATGCTGGTATTGGTGGTTTCCATTACCACATAATTGATTTTATTTTTTACCAACAAGCCTTTTAAACTAAGTACATTTAAAGCTCCTGATGCATCTAATGCGGCAAACCGAACGTCTTTTTGATTGTCTTGAATGTATTTTTTAATTGATACTTTTTTCTTGTCAACTACAGCAATGATATTCCCGTTTTTAGAACGCATAAAATCAAAAATAGCGGAACGAAGTAGGGCTGATGAAGTAATCGTTTGAAACAAATTAGGATATGATTTTCCGATTTCTTTTGATAAAGGCGAAATTACTGCGACTTGATTAGCTGCAAGTAATTCAGCTGTTTTCTCCACATTGGTTTGATAAAAAGGCCCAATCACCGCCGAAAAAGCATCTAAATTATTCCATTTAATCAGGCTTTCAATATTGGAATTACTCTTGGTTTCCTCTGAATCAAATACACTAACATCTATTGAAATTCCTAATTGTTTGGCCGAGTCAATAGCCATTAATGCACCAGAATAAAAATCCAAAGTCATGTTTAAAAACTTGTCTTTATTTAAACGATCTACTATAGAATTAACCGTATCGTTTTGCACTTTTGCTAAATTAAATGGTAGTAGTAAAGCTAATTTTTTAGTTTGATTAACCGGAGGTTTTGCTATCTGCAATCCGTTAGTTGGGGCCTGATTAGAAGTGCTTTCTTGCGCGCCAATTACATTGGCAAACAAAAGACTAACTAGCAGTATTTTGAAAAAATAGTTCATTTTATTTTGTATTAAAACAATTCCTTTATAACAATTGAACGGTATCAAATTTATGACAAAATCTGATACCGTTTCAATTAAAAACTTTCAATTTAAGTAGTGACTATTCCCACTCAATCGTAGCAGGTGGCTTTGAACTAATATCATACACCACACGATTTACACCTTTTACTTTATTAATAATTTCGTTTGAAATTTTCATTAAGAAATCATACGGCAAATGTACCCAATCCGCTGTCATTCCATCAGTAGATTCTACTGCACGAAGTGCCACTACTTTTTCGTAAGTACGCTCGTCTCCCATTACGCCAACACTATTTATTGGCAACAAAATAGCTCCTGCTTGCCATACTTTATCGTACAATCCCCAAGATTTCAATCCTTCGATAAAAACCGAATCTACATCTTGTAAAATTTGTACTTTTTCTGGAGTAATATCTCCTAAAATTCGAATGGATAATCCTGGCCCCGGAAAAGGATGTCTTCCTAATAACTCTGGATCAATTCCTAAAGTAGCTCCCACTCTTCGCACCTCATCTTTGAAAAGCATGCGCAATGGTTCTACAATTTTTAATTTCATATAATCAGGTAAACCTCCTACATTGTGGTGGGACTTAATTGTAGCTGATGGTCCTTTAACAGAAACAGATTCAATTACATCAGGATATATAGTTCCTTGCGCCAACCATTTTACATCTTCTATCAAATGCGATTCATCATCAAAAACCTCTATAAATACTCGTCCGATGATTTTACGTTTGGTTTCTGGATCACTCACTCCTGCCAATTCTGACAAGAAACGATCTCCCGCATCTACTCCTTTTACGTTCAAACCCATTCCTTTGTATTGATCTAAAACACTTTGGAATTCATTTTTTCGAAGCAAACCATTATTTACAAAAATACAATATAAGTTTTTACCAATTGCTTGGTGCAATAAAACCGCCGCTACTGTCGAATCTACTCCACCAGAAAGACCTAAAACTACTTTGTCGTCTTGTAATTTTTCTTTTAGCTCTGCTACCATATCCGTAACAAACGCATTGGGAGTAAAGTTTTGAGGAACCTCAGCAATCGTAACCAAAAAATTTTCTAACATTTTAGTCCCTTCTGAGGAATGGAACACTTCTGGATGGTATTGAATTGCATAGGTGGTTTCTCCTTCTATTCGATAGGCAGCAAATTCCACATCGTTTGTACTAGCTAATTTAACTCCACCAGTTGGCAAGGATTTAATACTATCACTGTGACTCATCCATACTTGGCTATTAGGAGAAATTCCTTTAAAGAAAACTTCCTCTTCTTTGATATAAGATAAATTAGCTCTTCCATATTCTCTTGTATTAGAAGAGGCTACCTCTCCACCACTAAAGTGGGCTAAATATTGTGCTCCGTAACAAACAGCCAATAAAGGTAATTTGCCTCTGATTTGAGATAAATCAGGATGTGGCGCATCTTCTGAACGAACAGAAAATGGACTTCCACCTAAAATTACGGCTTTGTATGGTGATAAATCAGTTGGAAAATTGTTATAAGGAAAAATTTCGCAGAATATATTTAATTCGCGAACTCTGCGCGCAATAAGCTGTGTGTATTGCGAACCGAAATCTAAAATAAGTACGTTGTGTTGCATGCGCAAAAATACTTTTAAAATTCGGAATTGAAAAATGGATTTTAAAAAAAAAAGTTATTTACTCTTTGACTAATAAAATTGTTGCTTTGAAGCCTGTACCAAGGTTCCATTGACTTGCCGAAATCAAACTTCCTTTGTCATCAAAAACTTTAAACTCAGCGGTATTAGGACCTGAAGTTCCTTGATTTAATGCTTCAAAATCTATTTTATTAAATCCTTTTTCCAATATAATTTCAAAACCTTTAAAAAATCCATCAAGTGTAACTTGATTTTCAATGATTTTATCATTTAAATACACTCTAATAATATCTCCGTCTACAAAAGCCGCATCACGATACATTATGCGAGCTTTACCTGACTTAGTTTTAAAATCTCCCAAATTTTGATTTCTGCGGTACACAATTGCCTCAGGATCTTTGTCTTTTTTATTTAATCGTGCTTCGACTTCACCACCTGGTTTAACAAATTCATTTTTTTGAACCATAGAAATTCCCTCAGATTGTCCTAATTGGAACGATTTTGAAGGAGGAGGTTTGGTGAATATGGCATCCGGACTGTTGAAAACATTAGGCGCTTTTATAGATGGAATATCCGAATTAGGAGGTGTGACTTTTTTTGTTTCTGCGACTTTTTTTGGAGCAATCGGAAACTTTCCTGCAGGAATTGCTTTGAACTTGGAACTAAACTCGCTCTGAGCGTGTCCTTTCCATGCCAATACAATAATCGCAAAAAATAGCAGTATTTGTTTCATTACAACCTTAACAGATAAACTTGTGTCCACAAAAATAGCATAAATACTTTTTGTCTATACCGTATTAGATATTTCTTAACAAAATTCAATCTACTTTAGTAAATGAATAGCTATTGCCATACCGTATTTCTAAAAATAAAAAAATTAAAACATTATAACATAAATTGATTGCAGTATTTTTAAAAAGCAATACTAATTGATCCCCTATTTTAAACTATTTTTGAAGTACTATTAAAACCAATTTAAAAATGAACCAACTAAAAACACTTCGCCTTTCACTACAATGGTTGGTCATTTGTGCTTTGATAGGACTTTTTTCTGGTTCGGCATCCGCTTTCTTTTTAGTCACTTTAAAATGGGTTACCCAAATTAGAGAGCATAACAGCTGGATCATTTGGTTATTGCCGGTTGGAGGTTTACTCATTGGTTTATTATATCATTATTATGGCGCTTCAGTAATCAAAGGCAATAATTTACTTCTAGAAGAATACGAAAATCCGCAGCAACCCATTCCGTTCAAAATGGCGCCCTTAGTTCTTATTGGCACCTTAATTACACATTTGATTGGTGGTTCAGCGGGTCGCGAAGGAACAGCAGTTCAAATGGGTGGCGCTATTGCCGACCAATTTTCAAAGCTATTTCAATTGGACAAAAAAGACCGAAAAACCATAATTATCATAGGAATTAGTGCCGGATTTGCTTCCATTTTCGGGACACCATTAGCGGGTGCTTTGTTTGCTTTAGAGATAGTTTATTTCAGTAAAATCAATCTTAAAAGTGTTGTTTTATCTTTTATTGTGGCTTATGCGGCCTATTATACAGTTGCGTTTTGGCAAGTCCAACACACTCATTATAGTATTCCAAGTATTCCTGAAATGAATTGGAACAACTTGCTTTGGACTATTGGAACTGGAATTATTTTTGGATTGGCAGCGCTTTTATTTTCTAGAACAACCCATTGTTGGAATGATTTATTTTCGAAATACATTAGTTATGGTCCACTTCGTCCTGTAATTGGAGGAACTGTTTTAGCAGTGATTATTTTTTTTATCGGCACAACCAAATACATTGGATTAGGTATACCTGAAATCGAAAAAGCCTTTTCAACCCCTAACGAATCCTATGACTTTCTATTGAAAATTCTCTTTAC
This sequence comes from Flavobacteriaceae bacterium, assembly GCA_947461425.1. Lineage (GTDB taxonomy): Bacteria > Bacteroidota > Bacteroidia > Flavobacteriales > Flavobacteriaceae > Flavobacterium. The sequence goes on from CANHKZ010000011.1 coordinate 9,731, forward strand.
AGGTTTTACATTAGGCGCTGGTTTTAAGGGAGGAGAAGTGACACCGCTTTTCTTTGTGGGTGCTACTTTGGGAAGTGCTTTGTCTATTGTAGTTCCATTACCAATAGCACTGTTAGCGGGCATGGGATTTGTGGCCGTTTTTTCGGGAGCTACTCATACTCCTATAGCATGCACCGTTATGGGATTGGAATTGTTCGGAATTGAAGGAGGTGTTTTTATTGGTTTAGCTTGTTTGGTATCCTATTTTGCTTCAGGTTCTATTGGGATTTACCGTTCACAAATTGTAAAAGGACCTAAGTACTTTTTGTACCAAAAAATAAATCCATACAAACAGGATTTTTTATAAACATGTAAAAATTAGGTTAATTTTTTAATTGATTTTTCGTTTAAATTAAAAAAATGTAATTTCGCAATCTATGAAAACACAAGAAATTCAAGCGATTCAGGAGCTATTATCTACTCCTAAAAAGATTGCAATAATTCCTCACCGTGGACCTGATGGAGATGCCATGGGTTCTACGCTAGCTATGTATCATTTTTTACTTAAAAATCACCATCAACCTACAGTTATTTCTCCAAACGAAATGCCTCATTTTTTAGAATGGCTTCCAGGAGCAAATACAGTAAAAACTTACGAAAAAGAAAAAGCCGCTTGTACTAAAATATTGGAAGAAGCGGAAGTAATCTTCACCTTAGATTTTAATGCTTTGCACCGTACCGGAGAAATGGAAACTGTTTTAAGTACACTCAAAGTTCCTTTGATCATGATTGATCATCATCAATTCCCGGATAATTATGCTACCTTTACCTACTCTGATACGAATTTTGGTTCTACCTGCGAAATGGTTTATAACTTCATTTCTTTTTTAGGTAAAAAAGCCGACATAGATGAGAAAATTGGAACTTGCCTTTATACCGGAATTTTAACCGACTCCGGATCGTTTCGCTTCCCAAAAACCACTGGAACTACACACCGCATCATTGCCGAACTAATTGATTTAGGAGTTCAAAACACTGTTATCCCAACTTTACTTTTTGACAACAGTTCGTTTGGCCGTTTGCAAATTTTGGGTCGTGCTTTGCAAAACATGAAGATTGTAACCGAACATAAAACGGCTTATACCTATTTGACACAAGACGAACTAGATTCTTTTGATCACGTTAAAGGTGATACCGAAGGAATCGTCAACTATGGATTGAGTATAAAAGGAATTATCTTTACCGCAATTTTTATCGAAAATAAAGACGAAAAAATCATTAAAATTTCGTTCCGTTCACAAGGTGATTTTGATGTCAATCAATTTGCTAGAGATCATTTTAATGGTGGAGGACACATTAATGCTGCAGGAGGAAAATCAGAAAATTCAATGGGAGATACCATTCGGAAATTTGAAGATTTAGTTAACAAATTACCCATCTAAATCATGAAACAATTAAAAAATACAATTATTGCGGTTATTCTATTACTAACTGTTTTTAGTAATTGCCAAAGTAACCAGGAAACCCGAAAACCAATTTCGCATGCTTCTGGAACGTTCATGAGGCAATCTGTTGATCGTAATAAAAAATTGATTGCAGGAGAAGAAGCTGAAATTGCTCGTGTGATTAGACAAAACAAAAAAAATAAATTTATTGCTTCTTCAAAAGGATTTTGGTATTCGTATGCAACTGTTAACTTAAAAGATACTGTAACCCCTAAAAAAGGAGATGTCGCTTTATTTGATTACGAAGTAAAAGACTTAAAAGGACGCGTAATTTATTCTAAAAGTCAATTGGGTCCACAAACCTATTTTGTTGACAAGCAAAATATAATGACCGGTTTGCGCGAAGGAATTAAAATAATGCATCGTAAAGAAAAAGTCAACTTCCTTTTCACCTCCCACACAGGTTACGGCTACCATGGCGACAATAATAAAATTGGCACCAACAAACCACTATTATGTGTTGTTACACTTCGTGACTTTATGTCGGAAGCGAATTACGATCAAAAAATGAAAGCAGAAGCTAATCCTGTTACTAAAACTGATAATGATTCTCTAAACTAAATACTTTTTAAAATGAAAAAAACCTTTCTATTAGCCATAGTCATTATTGCTACTTTTTACTCGTGTAAAGAAGAAAACAACAATTTACCTGATGGTTTATATGCCAAAATTGAAACTAACAAAGGTGAAATTATCGTTCAATTAGATTATGATAAAGCCCCACTCACAGTGGCTAACTTTATTACTCTAGCTGAAGGTACAAATGAATTTGTAACCAATGAAAAAATCAAAAACAGACCTTTTTACGACGGATTGAAATTTCACAGAGTCATAGAAAATTTTATGATTCAAGGAGGAGATCCCCTTGGAACTGGATCAGGAGATGCAGGTTATAAATTCAAAGATGAAATTACCGATGCCCATTTTGACAAAGGCGGTGTTTTGGCTATGGCCAATGGTGGTCCTGCAACTAATAGTAGCCAATTTTTTATTACCCATCTTGAAACTCCCTGGTTGGATGGAAAACACACTATTTTTGGTCATGTTGTAGGGAAGGGAATGGAAGCTGTTAACAAAATTTTGCAAGACGATTATATGAGTAAAGTCACTATTATCAGAAATGGAGATGCTGCTAAAAAATTTGATGCGGTTAAGGTTTTTCATGACTATTTCATTTCCGAAGCTGAAAACCAAAAGAAACAAGCCGCAATTGATGCAAACAATAAACGTATTTTTAATGAAAAATATAAAGCTGTAATTGAGGCTAAACTAAAATATTTTGCAGTATTAAAAACTAAAGCTACAACAACTAAATCAGGATTACAATTTGTAATTACTAAAAAAAGTGGCGGAAAAAAACCTAAGAATGGAACTGGAGTCTTTATTCATTATGCTGGCTTTTTAGAAAACGGAACTTTGTTTGATAGTAGTGTAGAAAGTGCATGCAAAATGTTTGGAACGTTTGATCCCAATAGAGCAGCACAAAATGGCTACCAACCCATTCCTTTTCAAGCGGGTAAAAAAGACGGACTGATTCCCGGATTTATAGAAGGAATTGAACAATTATCTTTTGGTGATAAAGCCGTTTTATTTATCCCATCTAGAATAGGATTTGCTGAAGCCGGCGCTGGAGATGTAATCCCACCCAATGCGAATCTAATTTTTGAAATTGAATTACTAAAAGCACAATAAATAGAAAATTATTAAAAATTGAACTTATGAAATTAAAATTGCTAGCATTCTTATTATTAGGAATCCTAAGTGCACAAGCACAAAAATTAAAAAAAGGGCTTCCTTCAAAAAAACCTGCTATTTCTCAAGTAGCCAACTTAAAAATTACAGACGGAATTTTTGCCAATATTGAAACCAACAAAGGAACTATTGTCGTTCAATTGGAATACCAAAAAACACCAGTAACAGTTGCTAACTATATCAGTTTAGCAGAAGGTACAAATACTTTTGTGACCGATGAAAAATTAAAAGGAAAACCGTTTTACAATGGTTTGAAATTTCATCGAGTTATTAAAGATTTCATGATACAAGGTGGCGATCCTATAGGTAACGGATCAGGTGGCCCAGGATATTCATTTAAAGATGAATTTACCGATTTAAAACATAGCAAAGGAGGAATTCTCTCTATGGCAAATTCAGGTCCTGCCTCTAACGGAAGTCAATTTTTTATCACACACAAAGACACCCCTTGGTTAGACGGAAAACATACTGTTTTTGGTCAGGTCACACAAGGAATGGATGTGGTGAATAAAATAGAGCAAAATGATGTAATTCTTAAAATAACTATTAGTCGAAAAGGTGCTTTAGCATCTAAATTTAATGCTGTTAAAGTTTTTTCTGATTACTACGCTAACAAAGCAGAAGAAGCTAAAAAACAAGCCACAATTGATGCAGAAAATAAAGCTAAACAAGCCGCAATACAAGCTGAAAACAAACGTATTTATCTTGAAAAATATGGAGATTTCATTAAAGAAAAAGCGCTATACTTAGCCGCTACTAAAGCAACCACAACAACCACTGCTTCTGGATTACAATATGTTCTTTTACAAAAAGGAACCGATGTTAAACCTGTTAACGGAAGTACTATTTATTTTAAATATGCTGGTTATTTTGAAGATGGAAATGTATTTGATAGCAACTACGAAGAAGTAGCCAAAGCTTGTGGTCAATTCAATCAAACTCGTGCGGATCAAAATGGTTACCAAGCTTTTCCTTTTGAAGCAGGAAAAAAAACAGGAATGATTCAGGGAATTATTGAAGGAATGAGTTTAATGAATTTAGGAGATAAATTTCTTTTATACATACCATCTAAATTGGGATATGGCGAAAGAGGTAATGGCCCAATACAACCCAATACCAATTTAATTTTTGAATTGGAAATTACTGATAAAGCTCCCACTCCAAAACAATAAAAAAAAAATCCTCAACTATAACTGTTGAGGATTTTTTTATATGTTGGCTAATAATTTATTTTCCAAATTTCCAATCAAATTCATCTTTAGAATTGATGATGGCTCCAATTTCGAACTTGACAACTTCTTCAAATTCGGTTTGAAAAATGATCCAATGCTCTTCGTTAAAATAGTTTTCAAACGTATCAAATTCTTCTTGAGTGAATTTCGTAATGGTTTTGGTTTCCAAATCTTTTTTGACTTCACTTATCTTTTTACCGATAATCGTGTTTCCAAATAATTCCAATGCTGCACTAGACGCTACAATATAGCCCAATTTAAATTCTTCTTCTTGGTAGAATGTTAAACGCGCTTTTAGTTTGTTGTACACTAAAATTTGGTTGTCGTCTTCGTCTTTGTAATTACGGTCTGGTTTGCCGTAAATTGCCTCTACATCTTTTTGCTTCATGCCAAAAAGTAGTTTGTCGATTCCGTTTTTTAGATTGATTTTCATTTGGACTTTTATTTTTTAGTATTCATTCATTTCATCAAAGCGAACCGGCACTTGAGGATCATAACACGAACATTTGAATTCTTCCAAAGTAGCAGCTAACAATTCCATTGTTTTTCCATCAGTTCCATAGCAGTCAATCTGAATACTTTGGGGAGTTGTTTTAACTTGAAAAGCGCCTTTTCCATTCGGATTTTTCCAGCTGTTTTCGTCTACTTTTTCCCAAGTTGAAAAAACACTGCCAATACGATTTAAAATTAGAACTACAGGCAATTCTTCCAAACCTTCGACCATTTCTTGATCTACTAATGATTCGTAAACCAATTGATGATTCAAGTAAATCCCTTCCTGATACTGCCAAAAAACTAATTCGTACATTTTAAAAGATTGAAAGATTAAAAAACTAATTAACTAGTACTTAAAAGTACCGTATTCACTTGAAATCGTTAATTTTTTTGCTTCAGCTGCTTCCACTCTACCTACAATTTGGGCATCAACGTTGAATGATTTTGAAATGGCAATGATATCTTGTGCTACCGCCTCAGGAACATACAATTCCATTCGGTGACCGCAGTTGAACACTTGGTACATTTCTTTCCAGTCGGTTTTGGATTGCTCTTGAATCAATTGAAACAAAGGCGGAATTGGAAACAAATTGTCTTTTATAATATGAAGATTATTTATAAAATGTAAAATTTTAGTTTGCGCTCCTCCACTGCAATGGACCATTCCGTGAATTTCTTTTGAAGAATAGGCATCTAAAATTTTCTTGATAATTGGAGCATAGGTTCTGGTTGGCGAAAGCACTAATTGTCCGGCATCGATTGGCGAATTTTCAACAGCATCAGTCAATTTAACCTGACCAGAATAAATCAATTCATCAGGAACGGCAGCATCAAAACTCTCAGGGTATTTTTCTGCCAAATACTTGCCAAACACATCATGACGCGCCGAAGTTAAACCATTACTTCCAATACCACCGTTGTAACTTTTCTCGTAAGTAGCTTGACCAAAAGATGCCAAACCTACAATTACGTCACCCGCTTGTATATTGGCATTGTCAATTACTTTAGCACGTGGCATTCTTGCTGTAACAGTTGAATCTACAATTATAGTTCGAACTAAATCACCTACATCAGCGGTTTCACCACCCGTAGAATGAATGGTTACCCCATAAGAGCCAAGTTCTTTAATTAATTCCTCAGTTCCGTTGATAATCGCTGAAATTACATCTGCAGTTATTAGATTTTTGTTTCTTCCAATAGTAGAAGAAAGCAAAATATTATCCGTAGCGCCTACACACAATAAATCGTCAATATTCATAATCAACGCATCTTGTGCAATCCCTTTCCAAACCGAAATATCGCCTGTTTCTTTCCAATACATATAGGCCAAAGAGGATTTAGTACCTGCACCATCAGCATGCATGATCAAACAGTAATCGTCGTCTTGGGTCAAGTAATCGGGTACGATTTTACAAAAAGCTTGCGGAAACAAACCTTTGTCAATATTTTTTATGGCGTTATGCACATCTTCTTTGGATGCCGAAACACCGCGTTGTGCGTATCTTTTTGAAGTATCTGAACTCATGAAGTTTGAAGTGTAGTCGACCTTTCGGCTAATTGTGTTTTGTGCAAAGATAATTATTTTTTTGGCTTTTGCCTAAGCAGCATTAGCAACAAATTGTATCTCTTTAAACCAAATCAAAAAAGCCTCTCTAAATTTAGAAAGGCTTTTAAAAATATATTGATCCATTATTTGGTAAACAATAACTCTCTGTATTTAGTTAAGGTCCAAAGTTCGTTATCTACTAACAATTCTAGTTTATCACAATGGTTTCTAATGATATCAAAATACGGTTTTACCTTATTGCAATAGGCTTCAGCCATCACTTGCGCATCGTTTAAACTATTGGCTTTTTTTCTTTCTTGAGTCATTTCCTCCACCTTGGTATTAATGCCTTCAATATGACCCGAAATTTGTTTGATTATTGCAATTTGTTCTTTCGAAACACTTTCAAAATCTTTTCCGAAAATTTCTTTCAATCCACGAACGTTTTCAATCAAGGTATTTTGGTAACGAATCGCAGTAGGAATGACATGATTACGTGCAATATCTCCTAAAACACGTCCTTCTATTTGGATTTTTTTAGTATATTCTTCTAACTCAATTTCGTATCGCGCTTCTACCTCAATATGATTCATAATTCCTAATTCAGAAAACAAATCCAAGGCTTGTTTAGATGCTCTTGCTTTTAAGGCTTCTGGAGTAGTTTTGTAATTACTTAAACCTCTTTTAGCCGCTTCTTTTTCCCAAGCATCGCTGTATCCGTCCCCTTCAAACAAGATTTTTTTTGATTGCTTGATGTATTCTCTTAAAACATTAAATATGGCATCGTCTTTTTTCATGCCTTTTTCATCAATCAAAGTATCTACTTCAATTTTAAATTGGCGTAATTGCTTGGCTACAATTGCATTTAAAGTAGTCATAGCATTCGAACAATTGGCAGAAGAACCAACGGCTCTAAACTCAAATTTATTTCCAGTAAAGGCAAATGGCGATGTTCTATTTCTATCGGTATTATCCAACATTAAATCTGGAATTTTACCTACCACATTCAATTTTAAGTCGGTTTTCTCTTCAGGAGATAATTTTCCTGTAGTAACTCCTTCTAATTCCGCTAAAACTTTAGTCAATGAATCACCAATAAATACTGAAATAATTGCGGGTGGCGCTTCATTAGCTCCTAATCGATGATCGTTACTAGCGGTTGCAATGGAGGCTCTTAATAGCGATTCGCTATCATTAACCGCCTTGATGGTATTGATGAAGAAAGTCAAAAACTGTAAATTACTCATTGGAGTTTTACTTGGACTCAATAAGTTGACTCCTGTATCTGTAGCCAATGACCAGTTATTGTGTTTTCCAGAACCGTTTACCCCTTTGAATGGTTTTTCGTGGAATAATACTTTAAAATCATGACGCTCGGCTACTTTTTCCATCACATCCATTAACAAACAGTTGTGATCAACTGCTAAGTTGGTTTCTTCGAAAATAGGTGCCAACTCAAATTGATTTGGTGCTACTTCGTTATGACGTGTTTTAACAGGAATTCCTAAAAGCATACATTCATGTTCCAATTCCCGCATATAAGTTAATGCGCGAGTAGGTATTGAACCAAAATAGTGATCATCAAGTTGTTGGCCTTTAGCCGATGTATGACCTAATAATGTTCTACCAGTCATCATCAAATCAGGACGAGATTTGGCTAACGAACGATCAATTAAAAAATATTCTTGCTCCCATCCTAGAGTTGCCGTTACTTTCTTTACGTTTTTATCAAAATACTTACATACTTCTGTTGCCGCATCATCCATAACTGTCAAAGCACGCAACAATGGTGTTTTATAATCTAAAGCTTCTCCAGTATAAGAAATAAAAACAGTTGGAATACATAAAGTAGTTCCAAAAATAAAAGCAGGTGATGTTGGGTCCCAAGCAGTATATCCCCTAGCCTCAAAGGTGTTTCTAATTCCACCATTTGGAAAACTAGATGCGTCTGGCTCTTGTTGTACCAACTGCGAACCTCCAAATTTTTCTACAGGATCACTTCCATCATAGGAAGTTTCAAAAAAAGCATCGTGTTTTTCTGCAGTGGTTCCGGTTAAAGGTTGAAACCAGTGAGTATAATGGGTGACTCCTTTAGAAAGCGCCCATTCTTTCATACCCATTGCTACATAATCAGCTATCTTTCTGTCGATTTTAGTTCCGTGTTGAATTGCTCCTTGAACCGCTTTATATGCTTCAGAAGTCAAATAATGCTTCATGGTTTTACCATTGAATACATTAGCGCCAAAAATGACTGATTTTTTTTCGGTTTCTTCAAATTGAATTGGCTTTCTTGTTGAAGCTTCTATCAAAGCTTGAAAACGTAGTGTTGACATTATGATAATTTTAGATTATTAAAGATTCATTCTCACTTACTAAGCAAATATAAGAATATAAAATCATGTGGTACAATTGCGGAATTATTTTTTATTGCTGTTAAAAATTGTATTTTTTTAATAATACCCCCTCTAAAATGAGGTTCTGGTAAAAGTAATTAATAATTATATAAAAAATACCCCCTATTTTTTTCCGACCCAAAAAAAATAATTAAATTTGCATCAATAATTAAATCAAACTGCTTAAATCATACTATCATGGCTAAAATTAAATTAGAATACCTTTGGTTAGACGGATACGAACCAACACAAAACATTAGAAGTAAAACTAAAGTTGAAGAGCATGAAAATTTTCAAGGAACACTTGCTGAACTTGGGAATTGGTCTTTTGACGGATCGTCGACTAAACAAGCTGAAGGGGGATCTTCAGATTGTCTTTTAGTTCCAGTAGCTATTTATCCAGATCCAACTAGAGCAAACGGTTATATAGTTATGTCTGAAGTTATGTATGCTGACGGAACACCACATCCTTCAAATGGCAGAGCAACAATTGATGATGAAGATGAGGATTTCTGGTTTGGTTTTGAGCAAGAATATTTTATCATGGATACTAAAACTTTATTGCCTTTAGGATTTCCTGTTGGAGGTTACCCTGCGCCACAAGGTATGTACTACTGTTCAGTAGGTGGAAAAAATACTCATGGAAGAAAATTAGTTGAGGAGCACGCTGATTTATGTATTGCTGCCGGAATTAACTTTGAAGGAATTAATCAAGAGGTTGCATGTGGACAATGGGAGTTCCAATTGTTTGCTAAAGGAGCTAAAAAAGCGGGCGATGAAATCTGGGTTGCTAGATATTTACTAGACCGTTTGACTGAGAAATATGGTTATTATATTGAATACCACCCAAAACCATTGGGCGATACTGACTGGAATGGTTCAGGTATGCATGCTAACTTCTCTAATGAAGTTTTAAGAACTTGTGGAGATCAGGCTACTTATGAAAAAATTTGTGAGGCATTCCGTCCAGTAACTAAGGAACATATTGCTGTATACGGAGCATACAATGACTTACGTTTAACAGGTAAACACGAAACTGCTTCAATAGATGATTTTTCATATGGAATTTCTGATAGAGGTGCGTCAATCCGTATTCCATTAATCACTGTTCAAAAAGGTTGGAAAGGATGGTTAGAAGATAGAAGACCAGCTTCAAACGGCGATCCTTATAAAATTGCGGCCAGAATTATCAAAACTGTTAAATCAGCTTTGTAATTTACTTTCAATTATATTATAAAAGTGCCTTTCAAAAGAAGGCACTTTTTTTGAATCTTATTGGAATTCAAACCGTATAAAAAACTTATTTTTGTTTTTATGATAACTACACAAAAATTATATATGGTTCTAATTGGGTGTACCCCAAAAGGAAGATTAACAGAACAGCACGATATTTTTTTTGGAATTGGAAGTTCTTTAAAAGAATTAATCCCAGAAATGAAAGCCTTTTGGCCGGAAGCCAAAGGAAAAATTCATATTGATGCTTGGCGAGAAGTAACCGTTGTTAGCAATTTTCAGATTAGTATAGAACCAAAAAATGAAAACACCACAAACGAAAAACTATTCTTTATTAATTTAGGTGGCTATAAAGAAAATGAATTTGAAGAATACCACTATAAAACATTAGCAGTAGCTAAAACTATGGGTTTAGCAGTCAAAAAAGCAAAAACAACTATTTTTTACAAGCACTTTAGTTTTGATGGAGCCACCTCACATATCGATGATAAATACGGTATTGATGTGGACGATATTCATAATATAGCGGATATTTTATCTCCTGTTTTTAAAGACCATTATTCTTTAAAAATAACTAAATCAGAAGTTCCTTTAACAGAAGATTTACAACATATTGGCTACTTAAAAATAGACAAGATTGTATAAAATCAAAAAGACCTTCCACTGAAAGGTCTTTTTTTTATTTTACAATAGATTGTTGATTGCCTTTAAGAATTTTATCAAAAAACAAAACATGATAGGGTAACGCATTTTCCCAATAATCCCATGTATGTGCCCCTGGGCGTTCCGTATAATCGTGAGGTACTCTTTGATACACTAATCGGCGATGTAATTCACGGTTGGTTTCAATTAAAAAATCATCCACACCACAATCTAAAATTAAAGGGAGTTGGTTGTTTTTAATTTTATCTACCATTCCTAAGACAGCGTTGGAACTAAATAGATCAGGAGAAGGATTGATTCCAAAAACAGGTTCAATCAATTTTAAAATACCGTCTTTAGGCTCTCTATTTAACATCGTACTCATATCGGCAACTCCACTCATACTTCCTGCGGCACAAAATAAATCAGGATGTTTCGTCGCAAGGGATAAAGCACCGTGTCCTCCCATAGAAAGCCCAGTAATTACACGCCCTTTTTTGTCTTTAATGGTCTTGTAGGTTGCATCAATTTTTTGAATTACCTCTTGAGTGATATAGGTTTCAAACTGACTCCCTTTATTGATTGGACTATCCAAATAAAAACTAAAGGTTTCACCTTCGGGCATTACTATAATAATATTGTATTGATCTGATAAATTTTGAATCAGCGACTTATTTGGGGTTTTAGACAACCAATCAGAAAAATGCCCATACGCTCCATGCAATAAATAGAGAACTGGAAAATTGGTTTTAGATTTAGCATACAAATTAGGTAAAACTACTGCTGCTTTATAGGTTTTATTCATTGCTAAACTTGGTACTTGAAGCGTATCGACCACAGCGGCATGGGATACAATCACATTAAGTAAACAGAATAAAAGGAATAAATAGATTTTTTTCATCTTATTTAATTAAGGTTTTAGATTAGGCCTTTCCAAAAAATCCAAAAAGCAATATAGCAATATGAAAATTTTGAACTGCAATTTACACTATTTTTAAAATAGAAAGTACCATTGATTACTAATTCTAAATAAGAAAGTGACATCCGATTAAGAAATTAAAAAACTTAACGAAACACCAACAAATAAATAACAAAACCTTAACTATATTAGACGATGTTACGCCTAATTTTGTATTGGTAATGAGCTGGTTACTTATTACTATTTGGTTTTGGTTAGTAAATGGAATGTCGATAGCTTTATTGCCCTCGGCATTTTTTTTATTTTATTATTTTGATAAAGGATAGCACCTCGGTATTAAAAATTATAGGTTGCTCCAAATTAACAACATGTCCCGAATTTTGAATAACACACAACGACGAACTTCTATAATGGCTTTCAACCACCTTACGAACTGAAGGTAAAAACATATAATCTTCCTCTCCCATTACATATAAAGTAGGAATACTCAATTCAACCTGACGAAACCATCGTAATACAGGATTGATTTCAGCTGTTAATTTAAACCATTTAATAAATTCTTTTTGGTATAATTTTTTAGCCTCGTTGATAAATAAAATACGAGATTGCTTGTGATTTTTATTAGGCATAATGACAAAGGCAAAAAAACGATACAACACCAAATAAGGCAATATATATTTGAAAATATTACCAACAAACATTAAAATCTGAGAGCGAAAGTTCATTTTTAAAATAGCACCTCCCATAATCATACTTTGCACGCGTTCTGGGTACATTTCAGCCAACTGGCGAATCAAAATTGTACCTAAAGAAATTCCAACAAAATGTGATTTTTTAATTTTTAAGTGATTCAATACTTCTAAAATATCATTGGCTAAAGCCGAAAAAGTATATTTTTGTTTGAATGCTTTTTTTAAGTTGGTTTTGGATTCACCATGCCCTCGTAAATCCAACAACAATACGTTATATTCTTTTTGAAAATCACGAATTTGTTTGAACCAAATAGAAGAACTACCTCCGGCCCCATGGACAAAAGTCACCCATTGGTTGCTGTCTTTGTTTTCGTATATGGTATAATTAATCAAGTTGTTCTTTTTTAGTAAATATAGAAAATAAAAATACGTTATACCAAAATAGCTTGCATTTCTTGTTGTATTTGTAAAGCTTCAGCCCTAGCTTTTTCAGCAAAATCAATTCCGTTTGAAGCGTAAATAATCGCTCTTGAAGAGTTGACTAGTAAACCAACATTAGCATTCATACCGTATTTACAAACTTCCGACAAACTTCCTCCCTGTGCACCTACTCCAGGGACTAACAAAAAACTATCCGGTACTATTTTCCGAATTTCTGTAAAATATTCTGCTTTAGTTGCGCCCACAACATACATTAAGTTCTGACTATTTTTCCAAGTTTTAGATATTTCCAAAACTTGCTTGTACAATTCTGTTCCATTCACGTTCAACGTTTGAAAATCAAAGGCTCCTTCATTAGAGGTCAAAGCCAGCATAATGGTATATTTGTCTTCAAAAGCCAAAAACGGTTCTACCGAATCTTTACCCATATACGGCGCCACAGTTACCGAATCAAAATTCAAATCCTCAAAGAAAGCTTTCGCATACATAGAAGATGTATTGCCAATATCGCCTCTTTTGGCATCCGCAATAGTAAAAATATTAGGATAATTTTCGTTGATGTACTGAATTGTTTTTTCTAATGACAACCAACCTTTAATTCCGTATGCTTCATAAAAAGCGGTATTGGGTTTGTAAGCAACCGCCAAGTCGTGTGTTGCATCAATGATTGCTTTATTAAACTCAAAAATGGGATCTTCCATTTCCAAAAGATGTTTCGGAATCTTATTCAAGTCCACATCCAAACCTACACATAGGAATGATTTCTTACTTTGGATTTGATCAATTAATTGTTGTGTTGTCATCGTTGTTGTTTGTTTCAAAAAAAAATGCCACACGCTATAATTTTAGGAGGGCATTGTATTTGTATACTTTCATTAACTATTGAATTAAAAAACTTCGCTAGCTTCTTTTAATTTTTCCATATTATTAACCAATTGAAGCTCATCAATCAATTTTTGAATTTTACCATTCATAACGCCATCCATGTCAAAAACATCCATACCAACTCGATGATCAGTAACTCGACCCTGTGCATAATTGTAGGTTCGGATTTTTGCTGAACGGTCACCAGAACTTACTTGGGAGGTACGTTTTGTAGCATCCTCTGCTTGCTTTTTGGCCAATTCTTGTTCGTACAAACGAGAACGCAATACGCCAAAAGCTTTGTCTTTATTTTTATGCTGCGACTTTTGATCTTGACACTGCGCCACCAAACCTGTTGGAATGTGTGTTAAACGAACTGCTGATTTAGTTGTGTTTACAGATTGTCCTCCAGGTCCTGACGAACAGAAGAAATCCACACGAACGTCATTCATATCAATTTGCACATCAAATTCTTCTGCTTCTGGCAGCACCATAACAGTCGCTGCTGACGTATGAACACGTCCTTGAGTTTCTGTTTGTGGCACACGTTGTACACGGTGTACTCCAGCTTCAAACTTCAAAGTACCATAAACATCTTCGCCAGTTACTTCAAAAATTACTTCTTTAAATCCTCCCGAAGATCCTTCGTTCATATCCACAACCGATGTTCTCCAACCTCTACCCTCGCAATACTTGGTGTACATTCGGAACAAATCGCCAGCAAAAATACTCGCTTCATCTCCACCAGTTCCCGCACGAACTTCCACCATCACATTTTTAGCATCTTCTGGGTCTTTGGGAATCAACATGAATTTGATTTCTTCCTCTAATTCTGGTAAACGCTCTTTTGCTTCATCTTGTTGCATTTTAGCCATTTCCACCATTTCGGCATCTGATCCATCTGCAATAATTTCGTTGGCCTCATCAATATTAGCCATCAACAAAACATACTCATCGCGTTTTTCAGCCAAAGCTTTCAAGCTTTTATATTCTTGATTCAATTGCACATAACGCTTTTGATCTGAAATTACATCGGGTTGAATAATCAAATCCGAAATCTCATCAAAACGTTGTTTTACTATTTGAAGTCTATCTAACATCTTATTAATTCCTTTATTTGGAAGGCAAAAATACAAAAAAGATTGCAGATTTAATTTCCGAAGTTCAGATTTTTTAGGAGCTCGTTCCAGCTGTCCGCTATATCTGTATCGGCAAACCCCGCCGCTACAGGATGCTGCTACCATCTGGGCTAATTCAATTCTTTTTCATAATATTGTATTCGTTTCAACAACACTTTTAAATTCAACAAAATGCGTCAATTCTTTCTCTTTACATCAATAAGTTTGTTACTGTTTTCATGTACTACTACTTCTAAAAACGAAAAAATAAAAGCTTCCGAATGGTTGATTGGAGAATGGAAAAACGAATCTGAAGAAGGAATAATTATTGAAACTTGGTCTAAACCAAACGACAGTACTTTAGTTGCTGGATCTTTTTTTGTTAAAGAAAAAGACACTCTGCATATTGAAACTATTCGCTTATTTGAAAAAGACGGGGAGCTAGTTTATGAAACTACGATTAAAGGACAAAATAACGACAAACCCATTTCTTTTCCATTAATTTCGGAAACAGAAAATGAGTTGGTTTTTGAAAATCTGAACAACGATTACCCTCAAAAAGTCAAATACTTACGTAATTCTAATTCAACCCTAACGATATTTATTACTGGCAAACAAGCAAAAAAGAATGTTTCAGAACAATTTAAAATGATTAAGCTGAAATAAAATTAGTTTTCATAGTCATTGTTGTTTTTAGTAGAATATTCAACAGAAAACATAAAATAAAAGTTAAGCACGATCTTTCTATTATTTTAGTTAATACAATCAAATGAAACAATGAAGGTTTTTTTTTAAATAAACAATCTTTAATTTAATTTTATATCGTAATATTGCAATATATAAATATTCATCATGGGAATAACTAAAACAGAGGAATTTACAGTAAAGCAAAATGAATTAGCAATTCTTGCTAAAGCCATAGGACATCCTGCTCGAATAGCAATAATCGAATATTTATTAAAAACGGATTCCTGCATTTGTGGAGATATAGTAAACGAATTACCATTAGCACAACCTACCGTTTCACAACACCTAAAAGAATTAAAAAATGCGGGTTTAATTATAGGAAATATAGAAGGAACTTCCATATGTTATTGTCTCAACATAGATGGTTTTAAAAAACTAAAAGACTTTTTTGAGCATATTAATTCGTACCTTACTAGTAAAGAATGTTGTTAATTAAAAATAAAAATTATGACACTATCAGCAATTAAATCTGAGTTGAAAAAAGCTACTAACATCGCCTTTCAACTACCGAATGGCGAACTTGTGGCCCCTCATTTTCATGTGACCGAAGTAGGCATAATAACCAAGCGTTTTATCGACTGTGGCGGTACATCAAGAAATGAAGAAGTAGTTAATTTTCAATTGTGGGAGGCGCAAGATTACGACCATCGTTTGCACCCAGAAAAACTATTGAATATTATCGAATTGTCAGAACAAAAATTAGGTATCACTGATTTAGAAATTGAAGTGGAATACCAAATGAAAGACAGCATTGGAAAGTTTGGTTTGGAATTTGACGGTACTAATTTTCAATTGACTTCCAAAATAACCAACTGTTTAGCACCTGATCATTGTAGCATTCCAGAAAATAAAATGCCAAGTGTTGGACAATGGAAAGCAAAAGCCACCTCTTGTTGCGCACCAGATTCTAATTGTTGTTAAATTACATTATAGAGAAAATGTTTCAAAACTTAACTACTACTATCAAAAATATTTCGAAGACTTCAGTTTCCAAGGAACGTAAAGACGTTTTACAACCTTTAATTGCATACATCCAAACTAAAATTGCCAGCCATCAACCGATTCGTTTGAACTTCATTTGTACACACAATTCGCGACGCAGTCATTTGTCTCAAATTTGGGCGCAAACCATGGCATTTCATTTTGGAATTAAAAATGTATTTTGCTATTCGGGCGGAACAGAGGCTACTGCTATGTTTCCAAAAGTAGGCGAAATTTTAACCAAACAAGGATTTCAAATTCAGCAATTAAGTAATAATACTAACCCGGTTTATGCTGTAAAATACGACGAAAATGAAGCGGCTATTATTTGTTTCTCCAAAACATTTGATGACGCTTTCAATCCCAATAGTGAATTTGCAGCCATCATGACCTGCTCTTCTGCCGATGAAGCTTGTCCCTTCATTTCGGGAGCTGAAAAACGATTCCCTATTCGCTACGACGATCCAAAAGCATTTGATGGAACGAATGTCATGGATGCCAAATATACAGAGCGAAGTTTGGAAATTGCTTCAGAAATGAGTTATGTTTTTTCAAATATTAAAATCAAATAATTATTGGAAATAGAAATTTCAAAACCTAATGCAACTTAATTCCTTAATGATTCAACAATGAAAAAAAGACTAGGATTTTTAGACCGATTTTTAACCCTTTGGATTTTTATTGCTATGTTAGTTGGTGTTTCTATTGGGTATTTTATTCCCAATACATCTGATTTTATCAATTCCTTTACCTCTGGAACAACTAATATTCCGTTAGCCATTGGCTTGATATTAATGATGTATCCCCCATTAACTAAAATTGATTTTTCAAAAATGCCTCAAATGTTTGAAAAGCCGAAGTTGCTTACCGCTTCTTTTTTTATCACTTGGATTGTTGGACCCTTTTTAATGTTTTCTCTAGCAGTTTTATTTTTACGGGACTTTCCAGAATACATGACGGGTTTAATCATTATTGGTATTGCACCATGCATTGCAATGGTTATTGTTTGGAATGAACTCGCTGAAGGCAACCGGGTACTCACCGCTGGATTAATAGGCATAAACAGTTTGATACAGGTTTTCTTTTTTAGTTTGTATGCTTATTTTTATCTTGAAGTGATGTTACCATTGTTTGGCATCAAAGGCTTAGCATTGAATATTACCATTTCTGAAATTGCTCAAACGGTTGGCATCTATTTGGGTATTCCTTTTGCCTTAGCTGTGGTGAGCCGTTATACTATTAAAAAAATCCTTGGAGATAAATGGTTTAATCAAAAATTTATTCCTTTTGTTTCGCCAATAACTTTAATAGCTTTATTATTTACCATTGTAGTCATGTTCAGTTTGAAAGGTGAAATGATTGTCGATTTACCCTTAGATGTACTTCGTATTGCTTTACCCTTGGTTATTTTCTTTGCTATTATGTTTACTTTGATGTTTATTGTGAGTAAAAAAATTGGCGCTAATTACAAAGATGCGGTAGCCCTTTCATTTACCGCTTCCGGAAATAATTTTGAACTAGCCATTGCGGTTTCTATAGGTGTTTTTGGAATCAATAGCGGGCAAGCCTTTGCAGCTGTGATTGGACCTTTGGTAGAGGTTCCTGCTTTGATAGCGTTAGTAAATGTGGCGTTTTGGTGGAAGAGGAAGTATTTTAGGTAATCAATTATTTAAACAAACATTAACTTTATTTTTTAAAATCAATATTGAAATTTTTTTTATATTTGTATGAAATTGAAAACAATAAAAATCAAATAGTTAAAAAATAAGATTATGAAAAAAGTAGTTGTCATTTTAGCCCTGGCTTTGTTTACTGCAAGTATGTCTGCTCAAGAAACTAAGCAACCGAAAAAAGAAATGTCTTGTTGTTCAAAACATGCAAAAATGTCTGCTGACGAAGTGGCGAAATGCAAAGCAAAATGCAAGGCAGAAGGAAAAAAATGTGATGCTAAAATGGAAAAAGCGTCAGGAAAAAAATGCTAAGCTTAGGTTTACATTTTTTTATTTAATTTAGAAAGCCTCTTTGAAGAGGCTTTTTTATTTAACACGTACACTCCATTCAAAATCCATTTCTGATACTTGAACGCCTTGTTCATTCATTCCAATAGATTTCATCCAAAAAGTTTGGCCCTCGCCAGTAGCTATTGTTTTTTGAATTGCTTCTTCAATTAAATATCCGTCCAAACAACTAAACGTAATACGCCCAGTTGCCTTTTTGGTAAAATTACCTTTATTATTAGCCACCAGCATCGATATTTTTCGGCCACTTTTTTGAATATGAAACATTACTAATGCCCCAGTACTCAGCTCAGCTCCCATAGCTTGAACAGCAAAATACATGGACTGAAATGGATTTTGATTGATCCAACGGTGTTTTACCGAAACAACACATTCAGTAGCATTGATAGTTTGAACACGTACACCACAAATAAACGCAGAGGGTAATTTAAATAGTAAAAATTGATTCAGTTTTGAAGCTGTGATATTCATGGATAGTAAATTTTTAGTAAAAATAACAAATTGAATTTAAAAAAAACGATACTTAATAAAATATACTATTTGACTGATTTTTAATTATTTACCATACATTCAGCAATTTTAATATGTTAATATTGTGTTAATATTTACTACTATGTAAAACAAGATACCTTCTTTTAGATATATATTTGCATAAGAAATTACTATATACAAATTTACTATGATAACAAATACAGAAAAAAACTGGGCGGCATTAACACACGTAAGTGCTTTTGGCCAATATCTTTTCCCGTTAGGAAATTTTGTAATTCCTATAATCATATGGAGTTCCAAAAAAAATGAATCGGAGTTTATTGACACCAACGGCAAGCAATGCATTAATTTTCAATTGAGTGTTTTTTTATATTCTTTAATTTTGGGTGCTGTTTTTATACCAACCTTTATTATTACTTTTTTGAGCCATGTCACCTTTGATGAGTTGATTCACGATAGAAATTTTATTATACGGAATTTTAATTTTGATGATAATATTGGTCTAATTACAACTGGAGCAATTGCCATTTTCATTTTGGCAAGTTTAAAAATAGCTGAATTTTTCTTAATTATTCAAGCAGCAGTTAAAACTGCAAATGGAGAAAATTATAGTTATCCTTTCACCATAAAATTCATGAAATAACGGACTCCCCTAGCCCCGATTGCAATAAAAATCCTTTTTATGTAGCGTAGCGCAATAAAAAGATTGTAATGGAAAGCGGGAAATAGCTCTTAACAAAAAATAAAAAAAATGAATATAGAAAACACAAAAGCCCAAATGCGAAAAGGCGTACTCGAGTTTTGCATACTCTCGGTTTTAAAAGAGAAGTATGCGTATACATCCGAGATACTAGATACCCTAAAAAACGCAAAATTATTGGTAGTAGAGGGAACGATTTATCCGTTATTAACTCGTTTGAAAAACGATGGTTTGTTAGACTATCGATGGGAAGAATCGACTTCTGGACCGCCAAGAAAATATTATGGTTTGACCGAGGGCGGACAAACATTTTTAAATGAATTGAATGGCACCTGGATGGAATTATCGAATGCCGTAAACTTAATCACCAATCAAAACAAATAGTCATGAATAAAACTATAACCATAAATTTAGGCGGAATTGTATTCCATATAGACGAAGATGCGTACCAAAAATTATCGCGCTATTTTGACGCCATCAAACGCTCTTTGAATAATTCATCTGGTCAAGACGAAATTATTAAAGACATTGAAATGCGCATTTCAGAACTACTTAGCGAAAAATTAGGTTCAGACAAGCATGTGATTGGTTTGAGAGAAATCGACGAAGTCATTGCCGTTATGGGACAACCTGAAGACTACATCATTGAAGACGAAAATAAAAATGAAGCGGGTTATCATGCATACAAAAAGTCCAAAAAATTATACCGCGATAAAGACAAAGGAATGATAGGTGGCGTTGCCGCTGGATTAAGTCATTATCTAGGCATTGATGTGGTTTGGATTCGGGTACTTTTACTGTTGTTTTTTGCTGGTTTTGGAACAGGAATTTTAGCTTACATCATTTTGTGGATTGCTACCCCTGAAGCGGTAACTACTTCTGAAAAACTAGAAATGACTGGCGAACCAGTAACTATTTCAAATATTGAAAAGAAAGTTCGTGAAGAATTTGATTCGGTTTCAGAAAAAATAAAAAATGTAGATTACGATAAATATGGGAACCAAATTAAGTCGGGTGCAGAAAAATTGGGCAATTCGTTAGGAGACATTATCATGAATATTTTTAAAGTATTTGCTAAATTCTTAGGGGTCATTCTCATTATTTCAGGATTTACTGTTTTGTTCTTTTTGTTTGTTGGAATTTTTACTTTAGGTACCGGTTATTTTATTGAATTCCCTTGGCAAGAATTTGTCAACGCAGGTAATTTTACAGAATATCCTATTTGGGCGTTTGGATTATTAATGTTTTTTGCAGTAGGAATTCCATTCTTTTTCTTGACATTATTAGGATTTAGATTGTTGTCTCCAAACATGAAATCGATTGGAAGTATTGCTAAATATACGCTGCTAGCATTATGGATTATTGCCATTGCTATTCTGATTTCGATAGGAATTCAACAAGCCTCTGAAGTAGCTTACGAAGGTAAGACGGTTCAAAAAGAAACATTGAACATTCTTCCTACTGACACCTTGCAAATCAAGTTCCGATACAATGAAAATTTCACTAACGATATTGATGACAATAATAATTTCCGATTTGTTCAAGACAATTCAAAAAATGACTTACTATATTCCAACAATATCCATTTAGAAATTGTTAAAACAGAGGAAAAAGTTCCTTACATTCAAATAGAAAGAGAAGCAAGAGGAAGGTCGTTTCAAGAGGCTAAAAAACGAGCTGAAAAAATTCAATTTGGATACAAATTAGAAGGAAACCAATTGATTTTAGACAATTATTTATTGACTAACTTAGCGGATAAATTCCGTGATCAAGAAGTGGCTATTTATTTGTATTTGCCTGAAGGAACTCTATTTAAAATGGATGAATCAACGCAGCATTATGACGAATCCGACAATGATTTTTTTGATATGCATTTCAGTTCTGATGATTACATTTATAAAGTAAAAAGTACACAAGTTAAATGCTTGAATTGTCCAGATAATGAAAACGAAGATGGTATTACAACTGTTACAACAGGATCTATAGAAGAAATTGAGGGAAACGATACAATTGTAACCACAACTGTTAAGGTAAATGGTGAAGTAGTAACCATAAATCAATCGGCAAAAAAAGGATTGACCATAAATAAAGAAGGTGTAATTGTAAAAAAATAAAGTTATGATAAAAATTATTACTTGGATTACCAAAATCATCATTGTTGTAATCACTGCATTATTATTTAGTTCGTGTCATTTTGATTACAATTCCTTGAAAGGAAGTGGAACAATAACGACTGAAAAAAGAAGTATTTCAGAAAAATTTACGGGTATAGATGCAAGCAGTGCTATAGAAGTAACAATTGAGCAAGCAGACAAATTCGAAGTGATTGTGGAAGCAGATGATAATTTGCAAAATACCATTAAAACAGAAGTCCAAAACGGAAAGTTAGTCATTTCAAATGAGTCCTATATCAACATTCGAAACGGGACTCGCAAAGTGATTGTAACAATGCCTCTTATCGAAAACTTAGAGGCATCAAGTGCCGCAAGAATTACAAATAAAAATACCTTAAAGGGGAATCAAGTGTATATCAAATCTTCGAGTGCAGCAACAATTAATTTAGACGGCATAGAGATGGATGCAATTAATTCCAATTCGAGTAGTGGAAGTACTATCAAATTAAAAGGATTATCCATGAAATTTGAGGCAACGGCATCCAGTGGAAGTTCAATTAATTGTTTCCGATTGTTAGCTAATGCTGTAATTGCAGATGCTTCAAGCGGATCCAACATACAAGTCCACCCCATAGTTAGTTTGAGAGCTGAAGCTTCAAGCGGTTCGTCTATCAATTATGATATTGTTCCGAAAACTATTGATCAAAAATCAAGTTCGGGAGGAAGTATAAATCAAGAGTAATTATTTATGGATATAACAAGAAAAATCATTCAATTATCATGAATGATTTTTTTATATTTGTAAAAAATGGTTTGCTATGAAACTAAAAATTTTTCTTTCTGTAATTGCCTTAATTTTTTCATCTTCTATACTAATTGCTCAAAAAGCTGAGAAAATAAAAGGATCTAAAATAGTAACCTCATCTATAAAAGAGGTCAAGCCATTTAATACTATTGAAGTAGAAGACAATATCGAAATCTATTTAGAAAAAGGAGAAAAAAGCGAAATCAAAATTGAAGCAGACGACAATTTGCACGATGTTATCAATTTAGAAGTTCAAGACCAAATACTAATTGTTTCTACTAAAAAAGAAGTACAAAGTTTCAAAAAATTTTCGATAAAAGTAACTTACACTGATGATTTAAATTTGGTTATTACCAAAGATGAAAGTATTGTTAATGCAATTCAACAAGTTGTTTTGGAAAATATCACTTTTAAAGCGTTACACAAATCAAAACTGTTTTTGAATATTAATGCCAATAACTTTAGTCTTCTAGCAGACGATAAATCTAAAGTTGAACTCAATCTAAAAGGAGAAAACTGCTTTGTTGAACTAAGTAAAAACACATCACTGAAAGCCTTAGTGAATAGTGTAGATTTTAAATGTGATTTGTACCAAAAAGCTGCTGCCATTATTGAAGGAGATGCAGATAAAAGTATTTTACGAATTGATAATTCTGCTGAATTGAA
>CANHKZ010000012.1 GCA_947461425.1 Flavobacteriaceae bacterium
AAATTCATTTTTAAGGTCATTTGTTGTTTTATATCGAACCGATAACCTTCAGAAAATCAATGAGTTGGTTTGATTTTAAATTGATAGTGCTCACATCATAAACCTACTGGAAACAGTGGGTTTTTTTGTAGGTATTAATTAGATAGCATTTTCAGTATATTAGATAGATCTCAAAGTCAAATAACTTTACGTTAGTGGTATTTATTTAATAATCACTAGCAAGATGCTCGCGCCAGTAGGGTTTTTGTAATTTCAAAAAAAAATTATTTTCTAAAATTTCTAACTATCTAAGTTATTTTGTTGTGTAAACAAGAGAGTTGGTACCTCCCAGCAACAACTCCCTAAAGCTGTTTTCAAACCGATAGTACCCCGCTTACTTTATTTATCAAATATCACCTAAAGTAGGTATTGTGCAATCAAATGATTATCCTTAAATTACAAAAAATATTACATTATGAAATCCACCTCAATTAAGGCTTTATCAGTATTATTAATGATACTAATGTTTGGTTGTTCTAGCGAAAAAGAACCTGCAAAAACATTACCTCAATTAACTACAACAACAGCAACCAGTGTAACATTAACAGCAGCTTCTACTGGTGGAAATGTATCAGCAGATGGTGGGGCTCCAGTTACTTCAAGGGGTGTGGTTTGGAGCACAGCTTCTGCACCCACGATTAGCTTAGCTACAAAAACTACTGATGGAACAGGTACAGGTAGTTTCACTAGTGCTATTACTAATTTAAACCCATCTACTAATTATTATGTTAGAGCTTATGCTACCAATAGTGTTGGAACTGGGTATGGAAATGAAATTACTTTTACTACGGGAGCAGTTGTATTACCCACGCTGACGACTACTACAGTTAGTGGTTTAACTACCAACTCTGCCATATCAGGAGGAACTATTTCAGCAGATGGAGGAGGAAGTATTACTGCACGGGGTGTTGTATGGAATACTGGCACAAACCCAACTGTTTTATTAAATACTAAAACTACAGAAGGAACAGGTACGGGAAATTTTATTAGCACTATAGCTAATTTAAATCCGTCGACTAATTATCATGCAAGAGCTTATGCATCAAATGGTGTTGGTACAGCTTATGGTAATGAAATTACTTTCACAACAGGAGCTGTTGTATTGCCAACACTTACTACTACTGCTATAAATAGTATTACAACTAATTCAGCAATTTCTGGAGGAAGTATTTCAGCAGATGGAGGAGGAAGTATTTCAGCACGTGGTGTTGTATGGAGTACAAGTACAAGTCCAACTATTAGTTTATCGACAAAAACTAATGATGGAACTGGAATAGGTAGCTTCACTAGCACTATAGTTAATTTAACTCCAGCAACTAATTATTACGCAAGAGCTTATGCTACAAATAGCGCTGGAACTAATTATGGGCTTGAACTAACTTTTAGTACATTTTCACCAACTGGCTCGAATATATGGTCAACTAAAAACCTTGATGTTACCACTTACAGAGATGGCACTCCAATACCGAATGTAACAGATATAAAAACTTGGGCAAATTTAAAAACAGGAGCATGGTGTTATTTTAATAATGATTCGACCAATGGAGCCACTTATGGCAAACTATATAATTGGTATGCTGTTGCTGGGATACATGATAATGATCCAAATACTCCAAACAAGATATTAGCACCAACAGGATGGCACGTCTCAACCGATGGTGAATGGACTGATTTAATTACTTTTTTAGGAGGAAGAGATGTCGCAGGAGGAAAAATGAAGTCAACAACCAATTGGATGAGCCCTAATACGGGTGCTACAAACGAATCAGGATTTTCAGGGCTTCCAGGTGGCTATTTTATTGGTGGAGATTTCTTCGTACAATTAAAAATCGATGGTAATTGGTGGAGTTCTTCAGAGATTAATACTACATTTGCTAAGACATCTTCTTTAACATATAACAGCGCTGGTGCCTCAAATGGATCACCTATTTCTAAGTCTGCCGTATTCTCAGTGCGTTGCGTAAAAGATAAATAGTAAATAAAAGAAACATGAAAGAAAATCACAAATGGAAATTATCAGATGATGTTGCTGCATATTATTTATACAAATACGGTACTAATAACGAAATTGAAATAGCAGCAAAAAAACTTAATATAAAGTTAGATAGTTTTAAAATGAGAATACAAAACTTTGCTTATTTAGATACTAATAAAGGTTTAAGTAAATATTCGAAGCAGACTAAACAAGTGTACTTGTCAAAGAAAGATTTAAGTGCAAAGGATTTAAAAGCTGAATTTGATTTAGAAATGTTAAAATAACATTTGCTGTATTTTTCAAATATGTAATTATACTTTTAAATAAAGAGTAATCAAGCGGTCTCACTACAATCGTTTGCTTTGCAATATTTATATAAGTACGAAAGATTAGATTACCCCCAGTCAATATCCCCTAGAACTAATTTCAAACTGATACCACCCCCACAAGAAAGTTTTTGAAATATCACTAAATGTGGGTATAGCTAATATAAGCTAGTAAGACTAGGTTTACAGAATTAACAGGGTAGTCGAAAACTGAGTAGAGTAGGCAACAAAAAAAATATTTATTATGAAATTAAAATTATTTTCGTTCATGTTGGCAGGAGTTTTACTTTTAACCAGCTGTGCCTCAGTTTTTACTGGATCAAAAAGAAGCGTTTTGTTTGAATCAAATCCTGCAGGTGCTAAAGTTTATGTTAATGGTATGGAGCAATGTATAGCACCATGTAATATTAAAGTAAAAAACAATGACCGTGTTGACTTCAGATTAGAAGGTTACAACGAAAGAGTTGTTGTTATGGATGCAGACTTCAATTTGGTTGCAATTTTAAATGGATTTAGTATTATTGGTTGGGGAATTGACGCTTTGACTGGTTCTTTACAAAGAGTAAATACAAAATATGTCAAGGTTGATCTTGAAAAAGGTTCAAAAAAACAAGCTTACATAGATTATATGGAAAAAGGTAATGGTACTATTACTAAAGTAGCAATTAATACTGAAAATAAATCAATTGAAACTACAATCGTTTTAGCTAGCAAATAATTTATTTGCTTGTAAATCAAGTAGACTTTACAATAGCTTGCTTTGTTAATTGTGCTCTTCAGCCACTTTAACAAATTTTAATTAAAACTTATACTAAGGATAGTTATGAAAATAACTGTCCTTTTTTTGTGCTATCAATTTAAGAATGCTTTGGTGGAGTTTTTTTGCTGTGATTCGATGGTCACATTACAATTCAATTTCGACTACTTCTTTAATTTTTGTGGTGTAGCGTTGGGATAGTTTCTCCTGTTTCATTTTCCATTGTCGGCCAATAGACTGAGTAGCAAAACGAACTGCAGTTTTTCCTATAGAACGGTTTAGTTGGTCTACAATGCGCATTAGCGGTTGGTGTTTTGGATTGGCAGTTGTAAATAAGGAAAGTTGGACTGCTGAATTGGGGGTTAATCCCATACAAATAACGCCCGCTTTTTTGTAATGGTAGCCCTCTTTGAAAATAGCTTTCAAACCTATTTGGGCATAGTGGTTCAAATCGATGGTGGAGTCAGTAGGATAGTCAGTTTTAATGGCAATACTTCTCGAATATTGTGGCGCATCTGGACTGAATCGGTTGGTTTTTACAAATACCATCACGAGATTGCATTGACTTTGTTGCTTTCGCATTTTTTCGGCACAATGTGCGGTAAACGTAGCTACTCGTTCTGAGACTTGATCAATAGTAGTATAGGTTTTTTCGAAAGAACGTGTCGTGGCAATTGCTTTTTTATTGGAAGGTTCTTCCAAATCGAGCGTGGGTTTTCCCTCTAATTCATGTTTTAGACGTAGGCCTACAACGGACATTTCTTTGCGTACCCATTCATCTGATAATTGGGTAAAAGCATAGGCCGTTTTGATGTGTAGTGATTCTAACCGCTTAGCATAGCGTCTTCCAATTCCCCAAACATCGCCAATTTTAGTCCATTTCAAAGCTTTGATTCTCTTTTCTTCCGAATCGATTACATAGACGCTTTTGGTACGTTCTGGAAATTTTTTTGCTATTTTATTGGCTACTTTTGCAAGTGCTTTCGTTGGTGCAAAACCAATACTCACTGGAATTCCGGTACCTTTAGTTACGGTGCGTTGCATTTTGATTCCGTACTCTTCCAAGTCAAATAATTCAAATCCTTTAAATTTCAAAAAGGCTTCGTCAATGCTATACACTTCAATTTCAGGACTGAATGTGGTAAGAATATTCATTACACGGCTACTCATGTCGCCGTACAAGGCATAATTAGATGAGTAAACCTGTACTTGATTTTTTTTAAATAGGGCTTCAAATTGAAAAGCGGGTGCTCCCATGGGGATGCCCAGTGCTTTAGCCTCATTAGACCGCGCAATCACACAGCCATCATTATTAGAAAGTATAACGACTGGTTTCCCAATTAAATGAGGCTCAAATACCCTTTGACAAGAGGCATAGAAGTTATTACAATCTACGAGTGCAAACATTAGAATTTTTTGATTGATGCGGTTACAATTCCCCAAATAATTAATTCGTTTTCTGGAGTGACTTTGATAGGATCAAAATCTTCATTTTCGGCAATGAGCCAAACTACATCTTGTTCAATTTTGATGCGTTTCACGGTGAAGTTACCGTCGATTTGGCAGACCGCAATTTTGTCGTTTTTGGGTTCTAAACTTTTGTCGATTATCAGTAAGTCACCGTCATAAATTCCTGCATTTTTCATGGAATGTCCTTTTACCTTGGCAAAAAAAGTACAATCCCTGTTTTTGATGTATTCTTTGTTGATATCGATAGACAATTCAATAAAATCGTCAGCGGGTGATGGAAAACCAGCTCGCAAGCCTCCATCTACATAGGGTAGTGATGCATCAGTTGAAAAATCAGGAGTGTAAAACTCAAGAATAGCGGTTGTATATAGGGATTTTAATTTCATTGTAGCAAATTTAATAAACAGAAAATTCAGATGGTAGTAATTCGCATAAAATAGTTATTAACTATTCTTTGAATTACCCATCTGAATTTTACTTCTATTGGATGTACCAATAGTAATTTGTTTTTTTCTTTTACAATAGTATAACTAACAGTAAAATTATAATGATAAAAGCACCTATAGATAGAAAAATACCATGTCTTTTTTCCTTTAATTCTGATTTTATAGCGCGAACTTCCTTACGAAGCTCCTTTTTCTCAGAACGATTTAAAGCGGTTACTAATAGATTTAGAGGCAAATAAATTTTGACTTGGAAATGAAAAGAACGTTGCTAGTAGTTTTTCTTTTCTAATTGCTCGATAATTTTAGTGTAGTTTTCCACACCCACTTTTTTAGCAATTATTTTTTTGTCTTGGTCTAGTAGGTACATAACGGGAGTCTGTCTTACATTATATAATGTCTGGAAATCGACGTCTTCTTTGGTATAGTTACCCGTTACTGTTGGAGCAGGATACACATTAATCCAATCGGACAGCTTTTCTTTTTCAATAAACTCCTTCCATTTTACCATTTCATCGGTATTGTTGTTTATTGCAAAAACGACTACACCTTTTTGTTTCCATTCGGTTTCATATAATTGATGCGTTTTTGGAATTTCGGTGGTACAATGCCCACAAGTTGGATCCCAAAAGGTAACAACAGTATATTTAGCTTTGATATCATACAAATCAATTCGTTTTTGATCTTGGGTGAGCATGAAAAGATTACGGCCTTTGTCGCCTACTAAATTATCTTTGATGCTAGACACCTTGAATTTAAAGAATTCTTTTTGTTTAAGTTGTAACCAAGCATATTCCTTGTTTTTGAAATAAGTAGTATAAATATTGATAAATACTCGGTCCATTCCCATAATTTTTGGTTCTGAATATAAATCAACAAAATAGAGGCTTAGGTATTTGAATACCTCACCATTGGGTTGGTCGGTTTGATTTAAAATTTGTACAATCTCCGTAGTGACTGCTTCAGGAGTTACAGGGACAAAGGTGTTGAAATAGGTAGTAATTCGGTTTTCTAAAAATGGATTGCGCAATAGTCGCGCGTCTTTAAAATTGATGCCGTCAAAAAAGTGCTTTTTTAAGTACGCTATAGAATCGGTTTTGGTGGCCAATTTTTCGTCTTCTGGCTTATTTAAAAAAGTATCAATAGGTTGGCTCATACTAAAAAGTAGCGCCATAGTATTGCCTGGATTTGCTTTGATATAGTCGTTTTTAAAACGATTAATTTCTGCTTGAATTTTCTTCAAATCAGCAATTACTAAGGTGCTATCTTGTTTGTTTTTTTGGTTAGCTAAGTTTTTTTCTAGCAATTTGATGCCTTCCATTTTATTTTTAAAAAAGGAATTGAAGTTATTGAAATCTTGATTTAAGGCAGAATTGGTTATTTCTATTCTTTTTTCAGAAGGATTGGTAACTATAATTTTGAATTTTTGGTCTGAATCCATTAAGAATTCTAATTCTATTTTTTTGTCAGGAGTTACTAACATATAAATACCTTCAATGTACTTTTGGTCTTTTTTGAATAGTAATTGTCCTGCTTCATTTCCTTTTACGGAATCTAGTAAAGTTTGATATTTGCCATAGTGACCGGCTAAATAATACATTTTATTAACGTATTCTGGCGATTGAAATTCAATTTGACTCGACGGCGCTATTTTTTTTTCTTGTCCAAAAACAAAACAACTCCATAATAAAAGGACTGTAAAACGAAGTAGCGATTGGATTTTCATAAAAGTCTAATTTTATTCAAAAATAAGATTTTCTATTGGGTTTCACTTTATTGAATTCAAATTTAAAAGAGGCAAACCTAAAGAGTCAAAAATAATAAATACTTTTAACAGATAATATGAAAATAATATGATTCACTATTTTTTACCTCGGTTTATTTTGTTTTTATTTTTTGGAATATTTTCGCTTCAAGCTCAGACTGATGGTACGTTAGCAGATTCTACTTTTGTAAATTTAAAAGATTACAGCTCTGATTTTGTTTACGATATGAAGTACGCTACAGAAGATAACTTTCTAAAAGCTAAAGTATATGATTGTTCGGAATGTTTTTTAAGATTGAAAACGGTTATTGCGTTGGTTAATGCTAATGAAAAATTTATAAAAAAAGGTTTCCGAATTAAAATTTTTGATTGTTATCGTCCTTTGGATATCCAAAAACGAATGTGGACAATTATTTCGAATCCAGAATATGTAGCCGATCCAGCCAAGGGGTCCATTCACAATAGAGGAGGAGCCGTAGATATTACCTTAGTTGATCTCAATGGAAAAGAGTTGGATATGGGAACAGCTTTTGATTTTTTTGGTCCTGAAGCGGGTCATTATTTTGATAACCTTCCTGACGAGGTGAAGAAAAATAGATCATTTTTAAAAAAAATTATGAAAAAAAGTAATTTTATTTCTTTTGATTCAGAATGGTGGCACTACAATTTAAAGAATGCGTCAAAAGAAAAAGTGGCCAACCAAAAATGGAAATGTGAGTAATTAGTTTAGCTAAAATCGTCACGTTGGATTATTCTACACAATGAATATTTTGCATAAAATAGGTTTCCGGCTCATAAATTTCATAATTTAATTCTGAGATAAATCGTTTTTTCAATATGTAATCTTCGGTGTCGGTTAAGTATTTAATTCGCATCATAGAAACAGGAGAATTTTTCAAATCGGCAAAACTATCTTTCATAAACATAAAAGTCCCAACCGTTATTCTGTTATCGAAACCATTATCATCACGTAAACTAGTACCACAATTTTCTTGATCAATATGCAAGAGCGTAATCACTTTGCCATTGTTTAGTTGTAGAAAAATTTTTGAATTTTCATCAAAACAATAGGCTTTGATAAACTCTTTACTCTTTTGTATAAATTGCACATTTAATAGAGGCATTCCATCGGACATTGCTAAAGAAAAGAAAATATAGCTTGCAGTTCCTGCAAAATTTTTCTCAGCTATCATATATTCTTTCGTGGTTTTATAAGTGCCAATTGAATCGGATACATTAGTAGTGTATTCACAAGGTTTTTGCGCTAATGATGCAAAACTGATTAAGAATAGGGTAATAGCTAATAGGTTTTTCATGATTATTTTAATTTTGTGCAAAGTAAAACTATTTTATCATTTTTCATATTGGTTGTAAAAAAACAATAGGAATTTCCACCGTCTTTAATTTTCCACTTTTTCCGAATTTTTTCTACCGTATCTGGAAAGTTTCGTGTAGTAATATTTTGTTTGGAATTTTCTAAATGAGTTTTGAGTTCTTTTTTGGCAAAAGGAATACTTTCTTGAATTTCAAAAATGCGTCCTGGAAAATCAATCAGTAAGTTAGAAGTATAGAGATGGGAATGTTTGTGAAGTTTGTCTAACGAATAAGTGGTAGCCACTTCCTTGAATCCTCCCGACTTCATAACGGCACTATTGGGTTCAAATAAATAGCGTTTTGGTAACGAATAATTTGCTTCATGCGCATCTCCATTAAATTCAAATTCAAAAATATCGGTTTTGTCTTTAGTAAGATTCACCGTTTTGATGGTGATTTCTCCCTGATAGTCTTTGTGCAATTCCCAAAGTAATTCTTTTACCTCATTTTCTAAAGCTACGATATGAATTGTTTTTACATTTTTCAATTCGGATAGTCCAGCTGTTAAATCTAATAATGGTGCAGTTTTAATTAAAATAGCGTCTGATTTTTCAAAATAGTACTCTAAATTTTCAGGAACATTAGGAAGGCAGTCATTGAGCATAAATACTTTGCCCTTGGCATCGTTTCTTCGCGATGGGTCAATGTAAATCCAATCCCATTTTGTATCGAGCCTTTTTAAGGTTACTAAGCTATCACCCGCAATACACTCCATATTTACAACACCTAATTGATTACAATTGTGCGAAACGATCTCAGATAGCTCTGAATTGATTTCACAATGTGTAACGCTACCCATCTTTTTGGCAAAATAATAATCATCAACACCAAAACCTCCAGTTAAATCAATAAGGCTATTTCCTTCAATAAGACTCGATTTGTATTCGGCTGTTTTTTCTGATGAAGTTTGCTCTACAGCTATTTTGGATGGATAAATGATATTTTTTGTATGGAACCAAGTGGGTAATTTTTCTTTTGCTTTTGTCTTGGCTTCAATTTGGTTTATAATAGCAATCCAAGTAATTTCTGGAAAAGGATTTTTTTGAAGCGCTAATTGTGAGATAGGAACTCCTAATTGACGATCTATAAATTCTTGTATTTTAGGTTTTAAAAGAGTAAAATCCAAGATTAAATATTTTTGGTAATGAGTTGAATAACAATATTATTAGGAAAAAATTCCTTCCCAATTACCTTTAAAATAGTATAAAGAGGCACAGCGATTACCATTCCTAAAATACCAAATAAAAATCCTGCAATTAATATTACTAGAAAAATTTCTAAAGGATGCGAACTGACACTTTTAGAAAAAATAATAGGTTGTGAAATATTATTATCAATGAGTTGTACAATCCAAAAGCCAATTAAAATATAAATAGTCGTTGGTAATGTGTCTGTTTGGAAGTCGCTACCTAAATGACTAATCATAGTTAAAACTGCTGCTATAATCGAAGCAATAAGCGGACCTATGTAAGGAATAATGTTTAAAACTGCGCATAAAAAGGCAATAATAAACGCATTTGAAATACCAAAAATTGACAATACAATCAGATATAAAAGGAATACTATTCCTAATTGGAGAAGTAAACCCACAAAGTAGCGAGATAATAAATGATTGATTTTGTCTAACGAATTTATGATGGCCTTCTCATGGGTGTCTGGAATTAATTTTTTTAAGTTTTCAATAAAATATACTTTATCCTTTAAAAAGAAAAAAGTAATGAATAAAACGGAAGCTAATCCAACACCAAAACTACTAATAGTATTGAGCATGGTATTTAATAATTCAGGAATAAAATTAAAATCTATTTTAGAACTGAGGTTAGTTTCTTTTAAAAACTTAGCTGAATCTATATTATGACTTTCTAAAAAAACAACAATTTGATTCAGCAAATTATTGATGTTTTGCTCAATTTTGGCAGTATTTAATAAGGACAAACTTTCACTTTGAGACAGAATCAAAGGAATAAACAAAGAGATGAATCCAACAATGATTAGAAAAAAGAAAAGTAGTGTTGTTATAGTAGCTAGAATTGTTGGAAATCGCAGACGTGTTTTTAGAAAACTCATTATTGGTTTACCAATCAAAGTAAGAATTAATGATATTATCAAATAAATAATTACGGCTTGAATTTGATATAAAAAATAGAATGAACTACTTATGAGTACCAAAAAACCAATGGCTCTTAAAATTCCGCTTGCAATTGTTTTTGATGTAATCATTTAAAAAAGGATTGAAATATAGTATAAAGATAAGAAAAGAATCAAAAGAACCAATCGGTATAGCTTACAACACCATTAAATTATAATTTGTTTATTTTATTTGTAATTTCATATAAGGCAATACTAGTGGCTTGTACAACATTCATGCTACTATTGGAACCATACATTTTAATGTGGTTAATCTGGTTAGCAATTGCTAAAAGAGAATTGTCTACACCATTAATTTCACTTCCAATTATCAAAGCTAAATTTTGATGTTTATCAACTTTAATAAGGTTAATTGGATTACTTTCTTCAGCTATTTCTAATGCAATTATTTCATAATTATTATGCAATAAATACGCAATTGCATCAGCTGTTTCTTCAAAAACAGTATAAGGAATTTGTAAATGTGTACTTCTGGAAGTTTTGTTTATTTTTCTAGGATTCAAAGGAATATCTTTACCAATAAAGATTATTTTTTCTATACCAAAAGCCTCTCCAATTCGAAATAGCGAACCGATATTTTGTTGAAAAAAGATATGATCACAAACTAAGGTTATTGAAAATTTTTTCTTTTCGAAATGGATATCTTGATGTGTAAGTTGCATTAATTGTTAAAAATATAGTATAGGATATTAGCGCCCATTTTTAATGCTTTTTGTCGTACTTCTAAAGGATCGTTATTCACTTCGGCATCTTCCCATCCGTCGCCTAAGTCGCATTCAAATGTATACAATAACACCAATCGATTTTTAATAAAAATTCCAAATGCTTGTGGGCGTTTGTTATCGTGTTCGTGAATTTTGGGTAAGCCATTAGGAAAAGGATTTGGTTTTTGAAAGATAGGATGATTTGCCGGAATTTCAACTAAGTTATTGGTAGGGAAAAGCTTTTTTATGGCTTTTTGAATATATTCATTCATGCCATAGTTGTCATCAATATGAAGAAAACCTCCTGAGTTCAAATAATTTCTAAGGTTATTTTCTTCTTCAATAGTAAAAACTATATTGCCGTGACCCGTAATGTGAGTATATGGGTAACTAAAAATTTCAGGACTGCCAGGAGTTACTGTAGCGGGTTTTAATTTAATTTTGGTATTGATAGTAGCATTACAAAATCGGATTAAATTGGGCAATGAAGTTGGATTGGCATACCAATCACCACCACCTTGGTATTTTACCAAAGCAATTTCTTGCGAAAAACACTGCAATGAAAGTAATAAGAATAAGAAATGAATGTTTCTCATTTTCTAAAGTTTAGTTTTCCTCGTTAAAAAAAACGACACTGTGACAAGCTACCACGGCTGCAGTTTCTGTTCGTAATCGCGTACCTCCTAAAGAAACAGGGATGTATTTATTGGCTTTAGCCATTGCAATCTCTTTATCAGAGAAGTCTCCCTCAGGACCAATTAATACTGTTACATTTTGATTGGGCTCCAAAACAGATTTTAGTGTTTTTTTATCCGTTTCTTCACAATGAGCAATCAGTTGTAGTCCCTCATTTTTTTTCAATATGAATTCCTTGAACGAAATAGCTGGATTTAATTTTGGTAGATACAACTCGTTGGATTGTTTTAGTGCTGATAAAATGATTTTATCAAATCGTTCCTGGTTGATTACTTTTCGTTCCGATCGATCACAAATAATTGGAGTAATTTCCTGAATGCCGATTTCCGTTGCTTTTTCCAAAAACCATTCGTAACGGTCATTCATTTTAGTAGGAGCTACTGCTAAATGCAAATGTAATTTTGGTGTAGGTGCTTTCTCAAAAGAAACGATTTTAACGGTGCATTTAGAATCAGATGCTAAAATAATTTCAGTTGTAAATAAAAAACCTAAACCATTGGTTACGAAAAGTATATCGCCATCTTTTTTACGCAAAACTTTAATAATATGTTTACTTTCTTCTCTGTCAAAAATTAAGTTTTCAGTAATCTCGTTGATAGTGGTATTATAAAATAATTGCATAGTTTTAGAATTGAATTCTTGCTTTAGAAATAACAGATGAAGTTTCAAATTGTTGATGTAAATACTTTTGATATCCTACAATTCCAATCATGGCTGCATTATCAGTAGTGTATTCAAATTTAGGTATAAAGGTTGTCCAACCGTATTTTTTTTCAGCTTCTTTTAGTGTGGTGCGAATTCCTGAATTAGCCGAAACACCTCCACCGATTGCAATTTGTGTGATACCTGTTTCTTTTACTGCCAATTTCAATTTATCCATCAAAATTTCAATAATGGTATGTTGAATTGATGCACAAATGTCATTCAGATTTTCTTCGATAAAATTCGGATTTTCTAGTTTTTTCTTTTGAATGAAATATAAAATAGCTGTTTTCAATCCTGAAAAACTAAAATCCAATCCAGGTACTTTTGGTTTGGTGAACAAAAAGGCTTTTGGATTACCTAGTTGCGCATATTTGTCCACCAATGGGCCGCCAGGGTAGGGAAGGCCTAGTATTTTTGCACTCTTATCAAAAGCTTCACCAACGGCATCATCCGTAGTTTCGCCAATTATTGTCATTTCAAAAAAACCATCAACACGCACAATTTGAGTGTGCCCGCCACTAATAGTTAATGCTATAAAAGGAAAACTAGGCTTATCAAAACCATCTTCGTCAATAAAATGAGCCAATATATGAGCATGCATATGATTTACAGCTATCAAAGGAATTTGTAGTGCTAAAGCTAATGATTTAGCAAAAGAACTTCCAACTAACAAGGAGCCCATTAAGCCGGGGCCTTGTGTAAATGCAATTGCAGAAAGCTGTTCTTTTTGTATATTTGCTTTTCGCAGTGCAGCATCAATTACGGGTACTATATTTTGTTGGTGTGCTCTCGAAGCTAATTCGGGAACTACGCCTCCGTATTGGTTGTGAATCAATTGATTAGCAACTACGTTTGATATCACTTTATTGTTTTGTAAAACTGCTGCTGCGGTATCGTCGCACGAACTTTCGATGGCAAGAATAAAAACCTCGGTATTTTGCATAAAAAAGCGCGAATTTTAAATTATATTTGGCATGCTGTATCTGTTTTCAGCGTTGCCAAAATTAAAGAATTTTTATTTAAAGCGTCTTTATTTAGAAAGGTAAAATAGAATTTAAAAAAACTAAATCGATATCAGTATTAAAAATATCAAAAAAATAGTATCGCTTTCGCTAATTGGGTTAGTTCTCTTTTTGCTGGTGCTTGGTATTGTATTGAGTTTACCTGTTGTACAAACTAAAATTGCAAAGTATGTAACTACAGAACTCAATAAAGATTTTGGCACTAATATTTCGATTGAACAAGTTGCTATTTCTCCTTTTGGTGGTATTAAGTTTAAAAAGGTATTAATTCTAGATCATCATCAAGATACTTTGATATATAGCAACCGAATTAAGACTACTATTTTAAACGGAAAAAAACTCCTTAACGGCGATTTGATTTTTAGTGATTTGCATTTGGATGTATTAGTTTTTAATCTTAAAACATATAAAAAAGAAAAACTAACTAATCTTGATATTTTCATTAACGCTTTTGGAACAGACACAACTTCCACGGCTAAACATTTCTTATTATCGGCAACTGATGCAAAAATTACTAAAGGACATTTTACTGTATATGATTATAATCGTTTAGTGCCTAAAGATATTGATTTTACTAATTTAAACGTTCAACTATCCGATTTTAAATTGTATGGTTCTGATGTGAATACTAACATTATTAATATGTCTTTTTTAGATCATCGTGGCGTATATGTAAAAAAACTGAGCGGAGTTTTGAGTTATACTAAAAAGCAAATTAAGATTACCAAATTGATAGCGGTTACTAAAGAAAACTCTGAGATACAAGCTAACATTGCGTTGAATTACAAAATTCAAGACTTTTCAGATTTTAATAATAAAGTACAATTTGATGTTCAGTTAGCTTCCTCTACCTTGGCTACAAATGATATTCGTTGCTTTTATAATAAATTAGGTAAAAACCAATTCTTTTATATTAAAGCCAATGCTTTAGGACCACTCAATAATTTAAAAGTCAGTCAGCTGAATCTCGTAGATTTTAATAAAAGTAAAATGATTGGCGCTATCCGATTCAAAAATTTGTTTCCAAAAAAGGGACAACAGTTTTACATGAAAGGAAATTTTAGTACACTTTCCTCAAATTACAGTAGTCTTGTAGCTTTATTACCTTCTGTTTTAGGGAAATCATTACCCGTTCAAACGAAACGTTTAGGTCAATTTAATTTGGTTGGAAAAACGGAATTGACTACCAAAAGTATTGTTGCTAATTTTACAATGACTACGGCTTTGGGTTCAATAAAATCTGATTTTGTTATGGATGATATTGATTTCATAGACAAAGCATCTTATGTAGGAAATGTTGTTTTTGATCAATTTAGAATAGGTGATTTTATAGAACAAAAAGATCTAGGTAAAATCAGTGCTAATCTTACTATTGATGGTATTGGGTTTACCCAAAAATATTTGAATACTAAAATTAGCGGTGGGATTTCTCAATTGGATTACAATTCCTACCACTATACCAATATGGAACTGGATGGCACGTTTAAATTGCCAATTTATCAAGGAAGTTTAAAGGTAAGTGATCCTAATTTAGAACTATCGTTTAATGGTTTAGTAGACTTGACAAAAAAAGATAATCATTTTGATTTTCATATCGCCATAGACAATGCTAATCTAAAACAGCTGCAATTTACAAATGATTCGATTTCAGTCTTAAAAGGCGATGTAATTGTTAATGCTACTGGGAATTCATTAGATAATTTTAAAGGCGATATTTTTGTAAATAAAACCACTTATACGAATGCTAAATCAACCTATTTATTTGATGATTTTACTATAAATTCTAGTTTTGAAGAGAATACAAATAGAATGATTACTATTAATTCACCCGATATTGTTCAAGGAAAAATAGAAGGAAAATATAAATTCAATCAACTGCTGCAATTGATTGAAAATTCTCTGGGGAGTTTGTATACTAATTACAAGCCAAATAAAGTTGAGAAAGGTCAATTTTTAAATTTTGATTTTTCTATTAATAGTAAAATAGTAGAAGTACTATTTCCTCAAGTTTCAATTGGAGAAAACACAAAACTAAGCGGGGTAATTAATTCTGACAAAAATGAATTCAAGCTTAATTTTAATTCGCCTCAAATAGTTGCTTCACAAAATACACTTGATAATGTAAGGTTAAGTGTTGATAATAAAAATCCATTGTATAACGCCTATGTCGAAATGGATTCTATAAAATCAAAGTATTATAAAATACGTGATTTTAGTATGATCAATGTGACTATGAAAGATTCTTTGTTTTTTAGAACTGAATTTAAAGGAGGTAGTAGCGGTCAAGATTATTTTAATTTGAATTTATATCACACGATTAACAAAGAGAATAAAAATGTGGTTGGTATTAGCAAATCGGAGGTAAAGTTCAAGGATTACCTGTGGTTTTTAAATGAAAATGATACCCAAGACAATCGAATTGTATTTGATAAAAATTTAAAAGAATTTGCAATAGAGAATATTGTTTTGTCTCACGAAAACCAGAGTATTGAGTTTCTGGGTAAGATAAACGGCTCAGATTTTAAAGATCTGAAATTAAGTTTTAAAGATGTGAATTTGAATAAAATTACGCCCGAGGATGATTTATTTGTATTTGATGGGAATATCAATGGAGCTTTAAATTTTAAGCAAGATAAGTCTGTTTATCGTCCTACTGCATCTTTGATAATTGATCAATTACAATTGAACAAAACGATTCTTGGAACCCTTGAATTTGATATAGATGGGGATGAAAGTTTGTCAAAATTTACTATTAACTCAACAATAAAAAATGATGATTTTGAATCGTTTAATGCGGGTGGAAATTTAGAAATAAAAAATAATGAAACACAACTTGATTTACGACTCAAATTTGACGAATTTAAGTTGGCGACACTAGGGCCAATAGGAGGAGATGTTTTGTCTAATATTCGCGGATTAGTTTCTGGAAATGCAACAATACAAGGAAAAGTCAATGACCCCCAAATTAACGGACGCCTTTATCTCGATAAAGCAGGAATGGGAATACCCTATATTGGTGTAGATTATGAATTGGCACCAAGAACAATTATTGATGTCACTGACGAGAAATTTCTTTTTAGAAATAACGGATTGACGGATACCAAATTTGTTACTAAAGGATTGCTCAATGGAAGTATTGAACATAAGAAATTTTCGGACTGGAAGTTAGAGTTAACAATTGCTTCAAAACGATTACTTGCTCTAGATACAAAAGACAGTGAAGATGCAGCCTATTTTGGTACGGCTTTTATTAACGGTAGCGCTACTATTTCAGGACCAACAAATAATTTAGTAATTAAGGTTGATGCAAAGTCTGAAAAAGGGACTTCAATAAAAATCCCAATTAACAATGCTGAAAGTATTAGTGATAACGCTTTTTTACATTTTATCACACCTAAAGAAAAGTTCAATCTAAAGAAAGGAATTGTAGAAAAAACTAATAATTACAAAGGACTTGATTTAGAGTTTGATTTTGATATTACTCCAGATGCTGAAGTAGAGGTGATTTTAGATCGGAATTCCGGTCATGGAATGAAAGGAAAAGGAAATGGTTCACTTTTGTTTAAAATTAATACGTTAGGAAAATTCAATATGTGGGGAGATTTTCAAGCATATGAGGGAACTTATAATTTTAGAGCCAGAGGAATAAATAAGCGATTTACTGTTAAAAAAGGAGGTTCAATTTCTTGGGATGGAAATCCTCTTAAAGCACAATTGAATTTAGAAGCAGTTTATAAAACCACAGCTAATCCTTCCCTTTTGATTGATAATTCGTCTTTTAATAAAAAAGTTCCTGTCGATGTGATAATTGGAATTAGAGGAGATTTAATGAGTCCAGACCCTGATTTCAATATTGATTTTCCAACAGTTAGTACGGTTTTAAAATCAGAAATACAAACTAAATTATATGACAAGGAAGTACGTCAAACCCAAGCTTTGTTTTTGCTTTCCACCGGAAGTTTCTTGAGTTCCGAGGGAATTAGTCAAAGTGATTTGTCAGGTAGTTTGTTTGAAACGGCTACTGGATTGTTAGGGGATGTAATTAAGTCCAACGACGAAAAGTTTAATCTAGGAATCAATGTTGTAGGAGCAGATAGAAGATTAGGCAAAGAAACAGATGGTCGTTTTGAAGCCTCTATTTCGTCCAAAATAAATGAAAAAATTACGATTAATGGCAAGTTAGGTGTTCCTTTTGGTGGAATTAACCAAGCCGCTTTTATTGGAAACGTAGAATTGTTATGGAGATTAAATGATGAGGGAACTTTGAATAGTCGTATTTTTAATAAAGAAAATGATATTAATTATATTGGTCAAGGAATTGGTTACACTCAGGGTGTGGGTTTTTCTTATGAAGTTGACTTTGATACTTTTAAAGAATTAATTCAAAAAATGTTTAAGAAGAAAAGAGTAATCCAAAACATTCCTGCAGAGTATTTGGATCAAGATTCCGATATTTCGCCAGAGTTTATAAAATTTTCAAATTCTAAAAAGTCAACAAAAGAAGAGATAAAAAAAAATCGTGAAGGAATACTACCCGAAGAGGATTAATTCTTTATAAATTTGACTTAATTAAGTTACACAACTCAATATTTATTTATAAGATAAACACTATATTTAATATTTAATTTAAAACTTATTAACGAAAACGTTTGAATTTTATTTTATAAAATAATTTATTAAAAACATCGCTTTAAAACTAATATGCGTTTACTATTTTAGCGCCAAATACAATCAATAATGCCAAATAAGATAAGAAAAATAGGTGTTTTAACTTCAGGTGGTGATTCACCAGGAATGAATGCCGCTATTCGCTCAGTTGTAAGAACATGTGCTTTCCACAACATTGGATGTATTGGTATTTATAGAGGATACCAAGGAATGATTGAGGGAGACTTCAAAGAAATGGGTGCTCGAAGTGTAAATAATATAATAAATAAAGGCGGTACTATTCTGAAGTCAGCACGTTCTATGGAATTTAAAACTCCCGAAGGAAGAAAGAAAGCCTATGATAATCTAGTAAAAGCTGAAATTGATGCCTTTGTTGTAATTGGTGGAGATGGTAGTTTTACTGGAGCATTATTATTTAATACTGAATTCGATTTTCCAGTAATTGGTATTCCTGGTACAATTGATAATGATATTTTTGGAACTAGTCATACCTTAGGTTACGATACTGCATTAAATACAGTAGTAGAAGTAATCGACAAAATTCGAGATACTGCCAGTTCTCATAACCGTTTATTTTTAGTCGAAGTAATGGGTAGAGATGCCGGTCATATAGCATTGAATGCCGGAATAGGAGCAGGAGCTGAGGAAATCTTAATTCCAGAAGAAGATATGGGATTAGATCGATTGTTAGATTCTCTTAAAAAGAGCAAAGCAGCTGGTAAATCATCTAGTATAGTAGTTATTGCAGAAGGAGATAAAATTGGAAAAAGTGTTTTCGAATTGAAAGATTATGTAGAGTCGAATTTGCCAGAATATGATGTTAGGGTTTCGGTTTTAGGTCATATGCAAAGAGGAGGTTCGCCATCTTGTTTTGATAGAGTTCTAGCAAGCAGGCTGGGTGTTAAGGCTGTAGAATCGTTATTAGAAGGAAAGTCAAATTTCATGGCTGGAATCAATCAGGATAAAATTACGTTAACGCCTTTAGAACAAGCAATTAAAGGACATTCAGAAATAGATCGAGAATTATTACGCGTTTCTGATATTGTATCGATATAATTATTAAAAGTATTTTGGTTCAAATGGACTAAATATTTAAAAAAAATATTAATTAAACTAAATTTAAAATTAAATTAAAAATGTCAAAAGTAAAATTAGGAATAAACGGTTTCGGTAGAATTGGAAGAATTGTTTTTAGAGAGTCTTTCAACAGAGATAATGTTGAGGTTGTTGCTATCAATGATTTGTTAGATGTGGATCATTTAGCCTACTTATTAAAATATGATTCTGTTCACGGCCGTTTTAATGGAACTGTTGAGGTAAAAGAAGGAAAATTGTATGTGAACGGAAGAAATATTCGTATTACAGCCGAAAGAAATCCTGCAGATTTGAAATGGAATGAAGTTGATGTTGATGTAGTAGCTGAATGTACAGGTTTCTTTACAACTATTGAAACGGCTAGCGAGCATATTAAGGGTGGTGCCAAAAAAGTTATCATTTCTGCGCCGTCTGCTGATGCTCCAATGTTTGTAATGGGAGTAAATCACGAAACTGCGAAAGCTTCTGATTTAGTTGTTTCTAATGCTTCATGTACAACCAACTGTTTAGCTCCAATGGCAAAAGTGATTCACGATAATTTTGAAATTGTTGAAGGTTTGATGACTACTGTTCACGCTACAACTTCGACCCAAATGACTAATGATGGTCCTTCTAGAAAGGATTTTAGAGGCGGTCGTTCTGCTTTAGTGAATATGATACCTTCTTCTACAGGAGCTGCTAAAGCGGTAGGAGTTGTAATCCCTGCCTTAAACGGAAAATTAACAGGTATGTCTATGCGTGTTCCTACTGTAGACGTTTCTGCAGTAGATTTAACGGTTAAATTAGCGAAAGAAACTTCTTATGCTGAAATTATGGCTGTGTTGAAGAAAGCATCTGAAACTAACATGAAAGGAATCTTAGGATATACTGAAGATGATGTGGTTTCTAACGACTTCGTTTCGGATACTAGAACTTCTATTATTGATGCTAAAGCTGGAATTGGTTTGAATTCTA
This sequence comes from Flavobacteriaceae bacterium, assembly GCA_947461425.1. Lineage (GTDB taxonomy): Bacteria > Bacteroidota > Bacteroidia > Flavobacteriales > Flavobacteriaceae > Flavobacterium. Next base: position 20,142 of record CANHKZ010000012.1, read on the forward strand.
CTTTCTTCAAAATTATATCTTGGTACGATAACGAATACGGTTATTCAAGTAAATTAATTGATTTATCAGTACATATTTCAGGTTTGAAATAATTCACATTTTTTTCAGTAAAATCCCGTTATTTTTTTTAACGGGATTTTTATTTTTTTTACTATTTTCTTATTTCTAAACGTTATAAAAAGTTTACTTTTATAGTTTTTGAAATTGAAATCCAAAACCAAAATAAACCCAAAAACCAAAAGATGAAATTAATTGTTGATAGTGGTTCTACTAAAGCCGATTGGATAGCTATAGATGACAGAGGTAAAATTTTATTTACTACTCAAACCTTAGGATTAAATCCAGAGATTCTAAATGAAGCAGAAGTTGTTGAACGATTGAATGATCGTTTTGATATTTTACAAAATAAAAATGAAGCTACGCATTTGTTTTTTTATGGTGCGGGTTGTGGCACTGAACGAATGAAAATTTTTCTTTCACAGGTTTTTCAAGTTTATTTCCCCAATGCAATTGTTTCTGTCGAAGAAGATACCTATGCCGCCGTATTTGCAACAACGCCAAAAGGTGAAAAAGCGATTGTAAGTATTTTAGGAACGGGTTCTAATTGCAGTTATTTCGATGGAAAAGACCTGCATCAAAAAGTACAATCATTAGGTTATATAATTATGGATGATTGTAGTGGAAATGTTTTTGGTAAAGAATTAATACGAAAATATTATTTCAATAAGATGCCTCAAAATTTAGCTATTGAATTTGAAAAAGAATATGATATGACTCCAGATTTTATTAAGAGTAAATTGTATAAAGAATCAAACCCAAATGCCTATTTAGCTACTTTTGCAAAATTCTTGATCCAACATAAAGAAGATCCTTTTTGCAAAAAAATTATCTATAAAGGAATGAAATCTTTTGTGAAAAATTATATTAAACAATTTGATAACTATCAAGAAGTTCCTGTTCATTTTGTAGGATCTATTGCGTTTTATTTAAAAGATGAATTGGAAGTAACTTTTGAAAAATACCAAATCAAATTAGGTAACGTTTTAAGACGACCAATCGATGGATTGATCGCCTACCACGTTGCAAATAAATAAATAAATTGTAGTAATTTATATTGCTATAGCAATCATAGAGATTTCTACATTTACATTTTTTGGCAAACATGCCACTTGAACCGTTTCACGAGCTGGAGCGGTTTTTTCATCAAAATATGCCCCGTAAACAGCGTTGATTTTTGCAAAATCATTCATGTCTGAAATGAATATGGTTGATTTAACCACATTTTCAAAATTCATTCCCGCAGCGTCTAAAACTGCTTTCAAGTTTTCCATTACTTGCTTAGTTTCGATTTCAATGGTTTCCAATACTAATTCGCCAGAAGCCGGATTAATTGCAATTTGTCCTGAAGTATACAGGGTGTTTCCAATTAAAATAGCTTGATTGTAAGGTCCAATTGGACTGGGTGCTTTTTCTGTAAAAATAATTTTTTTCATAATTGTTTAATTTATCTGCTTAAAGTACTTCGTTTATCCCATTTTATATCGCTTAGAACACCCGATTTAATTCCAATAAAGAAACCCCAATTTGAATTGTCTCCAAAGGGTGTCCAATTGAAATCCATTCTCCAACTTAATAAATCGCGTTCAAAACGTATTTGTGTGAAGGTAACTCCTTTTTGAACAAAATCATACCCAGTAGAAATACCGGTTTTCCATTTTGGAGTTAAGTCTGCATTGATTGAAATCATTAACGAATTTCCAATTAATTTATTTTCCCTATTGTTATTACCGTAGGTTAGCGCATAGGCAAACGTCATATCCCAAGGTAAGGTGTAGTTAAAAAATTCAGATTCCGACACATTTTTATCGTCAGTATCTTCTTCATCAAACATACTACTTTGAATATTTCCCATAATTGGTTTTCCAAACAAGTCATCTTCGCGTCCTCCATTTCGAATTGTTTCGGAGTTGTTTGATTTGTTTGTTTTTTTATTTTGACTACTTGATAAAGAATAATTGATGGTCATATTGGCACTTGTCATTCGAAACAAGCTCCCCCCATTATTAATGTTGTAAACATTGATTCTTTGTCCAGAGTTATCAATTGCATAGGGATCTAATGTAGCTCCAAAATTCAAGTTCATTTTATTATCAAAAAACTGAGTTCCACCGCTAACACGAACTGGAGTCCATGCGAGTGTTCTTTTGCCATCAGCATTAAAATCATAGCTAGTCGACAAGTTTAAATTATTTAAAAGCATAATTTTTTTTGCTTCTGTTTTTGTGCTGTCTTTGTCAGTAACTTTTGCTTCAAATGTATTACTCAGATCAAATCCTATCGAGTTTGAATTCACATTTCCAGGAGCTCCATAAATCCCACCCTCAAATCTTGAAAATTCTTTGAGCATGGTTCCGCTTCCGTCCGCCGCATAAGTATCATAGTATTTTTCGAAACTTGGTGTATAACTGTAGGATAACGAAGGTCGCATGACATGTCGTATTGCTTGAATTCTTTTATTCTTATTAAAATTGAAAGTACCATAAACAGTTGTACCTATACTCGAAGTAAAGGAGTAAGTTCTAAAAGCATCAAAGCCATTTACTTGGGTATCAATCACTTTGTTTTGATTGGTATCAAACTTACGATCGATGGTCTTTAAATACCAAACTTCTTTATAATTAACAGCCGATGTGGCGCTAAAATATTTAAATAGTTTAAAGTTGGTATTTAAAGGAATGGAGTGTTGAAAACCGACTTTTGCATTTTCAAACATTTGAGGTCTAAAAAACAAACTGTCTGTTGTTGTGAAACTATTTTTGGCACTCAAATCATATTGTAAGTTAATATTTTTAAAAAAACCTTTTCTGACTCCATCCTTTTTAACAAAAGGATACACCCTGTCAACACTGTATTGTAGCGTAGGCAAAGTCATATCTATTTGTTGAGTTTGAGTGTTCTGAGAATGGGTAGCAGTTAAGGCCAGTCTTGATTGCGGTCCAGATCCTGTAAATATTCTACTATAGGATACAGAAGAATTTAAAGTGTTATTTAAATTAGAACCAATATTATTCTGATTAATTGATTGTCTAAAATAGGTACTACTTCCTAGATTGACTGATGCTGAAAAACTTGAATTCGGATTGGCTTTAGCATCTCTAGAGTGAGACCATTGTATATTATATATTTTTTGTTTAGAATAATCGGGATAACCCCTTTCACTTGTAATTAGATTTTCAAAACGAATATTAACGTTTCCACGATAATTATAACGCTTGGCATAATTTGATTCAAAGCGCATTCCGTAGCTGCCATTAGTGTAATAATCGCCTAAAACCGTCAAGTCATACTGATCGCTCAAAGCAAAGTAATACCCGCCATTTTGAAGTGAAAAACCTCTTGTATTAGAGTCGTTATAACTAGGTAAAAGAATTCCAGAAATGCTAGTTTCTTTTGTCATTGGAAAAAAAGCAAAAGGCAAAGCTATTGGAGTTGGTACATTAGCAATAACCATATTAGTTATTCCAGTTACTACTTTTTTTCCTGGAACAAATTTCACTTTGTTAGTTTGGAAATAGTACTCTGGATTATCCACATCTGTTGAAGTTGAAAAACGCGCGCCTCTCAAAAAATAAACAGAATCATTTTCTTTTTTTGTAATAGCCGCTTTTATTTTAAATTCACCTTGATCAGAACGTGAATTCCAAATAATGGCTTTTTTGGTTTTAAAGTTAAATCGTATGGAGTCTGGTTCAACTACATTACTTCCTTGTTTAAAATTTGGAAATTGAGTATATTTTCCAGTAGAATCTTTAATTCTTCCTGCATAAACTTCGTCTTTTTCATAATCTAGAAGGATAATCCCTGACTTTAATTCGACATCTTCATAATACAATTCAGCATTGTCGTATAAGAGGATGTTTTTCTTCTTCTGATCAATCTTAGTGAATTGTTTGGCTTTGTATTTTACTTTTCCGTCCAAAAAAACTTTTTTTGGATTTAAAGTATCTTTTACAATAGAATCTTGTTTGACTTTAACCAAAGATATAGGTTCTTCTTTAGTGCTAATATTTGTTTTTATTGTGGTTTTTGAAACACCAATTGAAGTTGTTTTGGTTTTAATATCCTGAGAATACGATTTTCCTAATCCAATTGTTAGGAAAAAGGATAGAAAAACGATATGAAATAAGTTTGTATGCAAAGGTTTAAATGCTATTTTTGTAAAAATATGGTTTGTTTTTTGATGTGCCAAACTTATGGATTAATTTCGGCAAAAATAGTCAAATAAATAGTTTTAAACCATTGGGATTAAATTAAAATTAACTTTCGCAACTATGTCTATTTATACTAAAAAAACACTTTTTAACTTTTTTTTACTTTTGACACTTTCGATGTCAACGCATGCACAAAATTCCAAATTCAAGGTAACTTTAGATGCTGGTCATGGTGCACATGATTACGGTGCAGTGTATAATGGAAGAATCGAAAAAAACATTGCCTTGGCAGTAGTATTAAAAGTAGGTAAAATTTTAGAACAAACAAAAAAAATAGATATTGTTTATACCAGAGAATCAGATGTATTTATTGATTTGATTGAACGTGCCGATATTGCTAATCGTGCGAAGGCCGATATTTTTGTTTCCATTCATTGTAATGCAAATAAAAATACAGCTGCTGATGGTACAGAAACCTATGTTATGGGTTTGAGTAAATTAGCTTCAAATTTAGAAGTAGCCAAAAAGGAAAACTCGGTAATTACTTTAGAGAAAGATTACAAACAAAAATACGATGGATTTGACCCAAATTCTCCTGAGTCTTTAGTTGGATTAACATTAATTCAAGAAGAATTTTTAGATAATAGTATTATTCTAGCTAGTAAAATTGAAGAACAATTTGGTAAATTAGGTAAGAAGTTGCGTCAGGGTGGTGTGAAACAAGAACGATTTATGGTATTGCACAAAGCGTACATGCCTAGAGTTTTAGTTGAGATGGGATTTATATCCAATCCAGTCGAGGGAGAAATTCTTAATTCAGAAGAAGGGCAAAATGAATTAGCCGATGCCATTGCAAATGCTATAATTTCCTATAGAAATGAAAATTTTGGTGATGGTTTATTAGAAATAAAAGAATTAAAACCTTCCAAACGTGTTGTTGCAAAATCAGTTAAAGATACTTTAGTTCAAGATAAAACAAAAGGAACTATTCAAAATAACGAAATTCAAAAAGTAGCACCAACAAAGGACATTCAAATGTCTTTAATTTATAAAGTTCAAATTGGAGTAAGTCCTAAAAAAGTTGCATTAGAAGCTAAAAATTTCAAAGGCTTGGAGCCAATAACTAAAAATGATTTGAAAAATTCTTATATTTATATGTTTGGAGAAACATCTGATTATGAAACCGCTAAATCATTATTAAAAGAAGCTAAATCCAAAGGATATAATTCGGCATTTTTGATCGCCTTCAAAAACGGAACTAAAATTAGTATTCAAGAAGCATTGAAATTATAGGCTAGTCGATTATTAAGTATTAATTTTGCAAAAAAATAAAATTTTGAAATTATCAAGAGAAATAAAAACCGCTGTATTAGTAATTGCTTCGATCTCTTTATTCATTTGGGGATACAATTTTTTAAAAGGAAAAGCGATTTTTTCTAATTACAAAACCTTTTATGTTACTTACACCAATGTTGAGGGGCTTGTGAAATCCGCTCCTGTAACTCTAAATGGGTTAGCTATTGGAAAAGTAAATGATATAAGAATCAATGAAACTAATGGAAAGATTGTAGTTGAATTGCAAATTACCTCTGACTTTCCAATTTCAAGTACCAGTAGTGCAGTGTTATACGAACCTGGTTTTATTGGTGGTAAACAAATTGCAATTGAACCTGATTTCAAAAACACAACTTTGGCAATAAGTGGTCAAGAATTGCGTGGAGAATTAAAATTGAGTCTAACAGCATCAATTCAGGAAAAATTAATGCCATTACAAGACAAATTTGAAACCGTGGTTGTTGAGATAGATCAATTATTAAAGGGAGTCAACGCTGTTTTAGACACAAAAACGCAACAAAATCTTAAAATGGCTTTGTCAGAATTAAGTAAAACAATGATAGAAATCCATGCTACTTCAGCAAATGCAAATGCAATCTTAAGTGATAACAAATCGGATTTAAAGTTAGTAATTTCTAATTTCAAAACCGTTTCTGCTGATTTTGCTAAAATATCAGATTCTTTGAATAAAGCCGATTTGGGAAAAACAGTTAAAAGTTTCAATGCCACTCTTGCAAAAGTGGACGCTATTCTATTTGACTTACATTCAGGAAAAGGCTCTGCTGGTAAATTATTTAAGGACGATGCACTCTATAACAACTTGAAAGCAACAACCAAAGAAATGGAGTTGTTATTGCAAGATGTGCGTTTGTTTCCAACTCGATATATCAATGTGTCTGTTTTTGGAAAAAAAAATAAGCCATACGTAAGTCCAGTATCGGATTCTGTTTATGTAGGGCCAACGAATGATTTTAAAGTCAAAGTAAAAAATTAGTTTTATGAGCTATTTAGACAATATACTATTTGCAATTTTACTTAGTTTGGGTTTTGGTTATTTTTATTTTAACATAAAAAAAATAATCAGAAATATCAATTTAGGAATAGATACAAAACGCAATGACAATCCAAAAGAAAGATGGGCTAATATGGCTAGGATAGCTTTGGGTCAATCAAAAATGGTAAAACGTCCTATTGCTGGAATACTTCACATTATAGTCTATGTTGGTTTTGTAATCATTAATATTGAATTACTCGAAATTATCATTGATGGTTTGTTTGGCACACACAGAATTTTTGCATTTTTTGGAGGTCTTTATGACGTTTTAATTGCTTCTTTTGAAATTTTAGCGATTTTAGTTTTAATAGCTGTTTTAGTTTTTTGGATAAGAAGAAACGGAATTCAGTTACTGCGTTTTCGAAGCCCAGAATTAAATGGTGCGCCAAAAAAAGACGCCAACTATATTTTGTATTTTGAGGTTGTTTTGATGACCTTATTCCTATTGATGAATGCCTCTGATTTGCATTTGCAAAATGTGCCAGGAGGATTTTCTCATTTTATTAAAGCAGGATCATTTCCAATAAGTCAATTTTTAGAACCTCTTTTCAACGGAATGTCCAATGAATTGGTGATGCTTTTGTCTGAATTATTTTGGTGGATGCATATAATTGGTATTTTATTGTTCATGAATTATTTGTACTACTCTAAACACTTGCATATTTTGTTGGCATTTCCAAATACCTACTTTGCAAATTTAAATCCTGAAGGGCAATTTGATAATTTAGCTTCAGTTACTAATGAAGTCAAACTAATGATGGATCCAAATGCTGATCCTTTTGCTATAGCACCTGAAACGGCTGTAATTCCATCTAAATTTGGCGCTAGTGACGTGCAAGATTTGAATTGGGTTCAACTATTGAACGCCTATACTTGTACAGAATGTGGTCGTTGTACTTCATCCTGTCCTGCTAATCAAACAGGAAAAAAACTATCTCCTCGCAAGATAATGATGGATACCAGAGATCGTTTGGAAGAGGTCGGAAAAAATATAGATAGTAATGATGGGGTTTTTGTTCCAGATAATAAATCATTGTTAAATGATTATATTACAACAGAAGAGCTTTGGGCCTGTACCTCTTGTAATGCTTGCGTTGAAGAATGCCCCGTAAGTATTAGTCCTTTGTCGATAATTATGGACATGCGTCGCTATCTTGTAATGGAACAAAGCGCTGCACCAACTTCTTTAAATGCGATGATGACAAATATAGAGAATAACGGTGCGCCTTGGCAATACAGTCAACAAGACCGATTAAATTGGAAAAACGATTAAACAAGAATTTCTATTATTTTGTAGAATAACCTAACTATAAAATCTAAAAACATGTCAGAAAATTTAGTAGTGCCAACAATGGCTGAAATGCTATCTCAAGGTAAACAGCCCGAAGTATTATTTTGGGTTGGTTGCGCAGGGAGTTTTGACGATAGAGCCAAAAAAATAACAAAAGCTTTTGTACGGATTTTGAATCGTGCTAACGTATCGTTTGCCGTATTAGGTACTGAGGAAAGTTGTACTGGTGATCCTGCTAAAAGAGCGGGAAATGAGTTTTTGTTTCAAATGCAAGCCATGATGAATATCGAAGTGCTTAATGCGTATGAAGCTAAAAAAATTGTAACTGCTTGTCCGCATTGTTTCAATACTTTAAAAAATGAGTATCCTGAATTAGGAGGCAAATATGAAGTAGTTCATCATACTGAATTTTTAAAGTCCTTATTGGATGAGGGTCGTTTAACTATTGAAGGTGGTCAGTTTAAAGGAAAGAAAATTACGTTTCATGATCCGTGTTATTTAGGTCGTGCCAATAAAATTTACGAAGCCCCGCGGGATTTAATTCAGAAATTAGATGTGGAATTAGTAGAAATGAAACGTTCCAAAGCAAATGGTTTATGTTGTGGTGCTGGAGGTGCTCAAATGTTTAAAGACGCTGAAACTGGTTCTAAAGAAATCAACATCGAAAGAACTGAAGACGCTCTAGAAACGAAGCCTGATATTATTGCAGCAGCTTGTCCTTTTTGTAATACCATGTTGACTGATGGAATCAAGAATAAAGAAAAAGAAAGTGAAGTAAAAGTGCTAGATATAGCTGAACTAATCGCTAATGCGCAAGATTTATAAAAATAATATTTAACTCAATACAAATAGTATTATGTACGTTCCATTTGAAAGTTTACCTGAAGAGTCCAAAATTTGGATTTACCAATCCAATAGAAAATTTTCGGATGATGAAATGACCGAAATAGAATCGGCTTTGCAAGTGTTTCTTCAAAACTGGGCTGCACACGGTACTAGTTTAGAGTCTTCGTATCAATTAAAATATAATCGATTTATAATTTTGGCTGTCAATCAAGAAATCCAAAATGCAACGGGTTGTTCCATAGATGCTTCTGTAGCATTTATTCAAAGTCTAGAAAAAAAGTATAATGTAGATTTGTTGGATAAAATGAACGTTACTTTTAAATTAGGAGAACATATTGCTCATAAACCACTTATTGATTTTAAGAAAATGGTAAAAGATAAAGCAGTAACCGAAAATACTATTGTTTTCAATAATTTGATTAATACTATTGAAGAGTTCAATGAATCATGGGAAGTTCCAGCTTTAGATAGTTGGCACAGTCGTTTCTTCTAATACTTGATTGATGAAAACCTTCTTATATAGAGTTGTACTTTGTTTTTTTTTATTGTTTTTGGTTTCCAATTGTGGGAGCATTAACAATAATTCTATTTCACCTACACCACTACTACTTAATAAACCTGAAATTTCTGATTTTGAAGAAGTGTATATTCCTCAAGAAAAATCAGCAAGAAAAAACTTTTTTAAAGATTCTGAAGCCGAAAATCGCTGGGCAGATAGTATTTTTAGCCAAATGACCTTGGAAGAAAAAGTGGGTCAATTGTATATGGTTGCCGCTTATTCAAATAAAGATATTTCTCATACAAATGCTATTGAAAAATTAATACGTGACCAAAAGATTGGCGGCGTTATTTTTTTTCAAGGTGGTCCTTTGCGCCAGGCAAATTTGACCAATCGGTATCAATCCAAATCAAAAATTCCTTTATTCGTTGGAATAGATGCCGAATGGGGATTAAGCATGCGCTTGGATTCTACCTATCGTTATCCTTGGAACATGACACTAGGGGCTATTAAAGACCTGAAATTAATTGAAAATGTTGGAGAATTAATGGGAAAGGAAAGTCGTAGGATGGGTATCCATTTCAATTTTGCTCCCGTACTCGATATTAATACCAATCCTAAAAATCCAATCATTGGTAACCGATCTTTTGGTGAAAATAAAATAAATGTAACCGAAAAAGCGATTGCATTAATGAAGGGTGTTCAAAAACATGGGGTGTTTTCAACAGGAAAACATTTTCCAGGTCATGGAGACACGGCTATTGATTCTCATTTGGATTTACCTACGGTGTCCTCAACTAAAGAGCATTTAGATGTAGTTGAGTTGTATCCCTATAACAAAATTATTGATGAAGGTTTGGTTTCGGTTATGGTAGGCCATTTAGATGTCCCAAGTTTAGAATTTCGTCAAAATTACCCCACTTCGATTTCCTATAATGTAGTCACCAACCTATTACAAAAACAACTTAAATTCGATGGTTTAATTTTTACTGATGCATTGAATATGAAAGGTGTTAGTAAATTTAAAAAACCAGGAGATGTTGATTTAGATGCTTTTCTTGCTGGAAATGATATTTTACTTTTTTCAGAAAACGTTCCAATAGGTATCGAAACCCTACTAAAAGCTTATGAAGATAAAGTTATCTCCGAAGAGCGTTTAGAACAATCGGTTAAGAAGATTTTAAAATACAAGTACAAAGCAGGTTTAAATAAATACAAACCTATAGCAATTCCAAATCTAATTAAGGACATTAATCCCTCGGCTAATGAAGCTTTACAATACCAATTGTATGAAAACGCAATTACACTCTTAAAAAATGATCAAAATAGTGTACCTATTAAGGATTTAAATATTCAAAAGATTGCGTATGTGAAACTGGGTGATGATTACAATACAAAATTCGTATCGACACTTAAAAAATATACTGAAATTACCGAAGTATCGTCAACTTCTATTGACAGTTTAAATCTTAAGTTAAAAGAGTTTTCCACAGTTATTATTGGCTATCACAAAGCAGATAAACCTTGGAAGAATAATGATTTTACAGCTACTGAACTTTCATGGCTACAAGAAATAGCAAAAAACAACACTGTTATTTTAGATGTTTTTGCCAAGCCGTATTCGTTATTACCAATACCCAATTTTGATGATATTGAAGGACTTATAGTTTCGTATCAAAATAATGATGTAGCTCAGGAAGCAAGTGCTGAATTACTATTTGGAGCAATTGAAGCCAAAGGTAAATTACCCGTTTCTATAAATGATTCATTTCAAGTTAATGATGGACTTTCTTCCATTAAAATGAACCGATTGGGATTCACAGCGCCAGAGAATGTTGGAATGAATTCCGAAAAATTAGCTCAGATTGAAATAATTGCACAAAAAGCGATACTTCAGAAAATGGCACCTGGAATACAAGTTTTGGTAGCCAGAAAAGGAAAAGTAATTTATCAAAAATCTTTTGGAAATTATACCTATGATTCTGATATCAAAGTAACGAATGAAACTCTTTTTGATATAGCCTCAGTAAGTAAAATTGTCGGTACTTTACCCAATGTGATGCAACAATATGATCAAAAAAAGGTTAACCTCAATACTACTTTAGCTGAAATGCTGCCCATTTTTGCTAATTCCGATAAAAAAAATATTCATTTAAAAGAATTACTCACGCATTCAGCTGGTTTAGTTTCCTGGATTCCATTTTACAAAGCTACTTTAGATGCTAACGAGAAGCCCTTGACAAAATATTATAAAAAAATTCCAGAGGAACAGTTTTCAAAACAAGTTGCAGATAGCTTATTCATTCGAAATGATTATCATGATACCATTATGAAAATTATTGTTGATAGTAAACTGTCTCTTAAAAAAGAATATAGGTACAGTGATTTTACATTTATTATTCTCGGTAATTATTTAGAAAGAGTCACCGGTGTTTCTTTGGATGTTTTAGCAACAGAAAATTTCTTTAAACCTATTGGTGCTAATAATACAATGTATAATCCTTTACATAAAATAGATAGAAGTAGCATTGCACCAACAGAAGTAGATAATTATTTTCGTCATCAAACGGTTCAAGGTTATGTGCATGATATGGCAGCTGCACTTGAAGGTGGGGTTGCAGGTCATGCAGGTTTATTTTCTAATGCCATGGATATTGCAAAAATGATGCAACTCTATTTACAAAAAGGAACGTATGGTAATAAAGTATTTTTTTCTGAAAAGACTTTTGATGATTTTAACACCTGCTACTTTTGTTCGGAAGGAAATCGAAGAGGTTTAGGATTTGATAAACCACAATTAATTGGTGATACTCCCACCTGTGGTTGTGTATCTATGTCGAGTTTTGGGCATACTGGATTTACAGGAATAATGACTTGGGCAGACCCCGTAACTGAAATAATTTATGTGTTTGTTTCTAATAGAACTTACCCAACCAATCCAATTAATACATTGTCAAAGGAACACATTAGGGAAGACATTCAAAAAATTATAATGGACGCTATAATAAATTAAAATGAGAAAAATTAGATTTGTTATTGTGTTATGCTTCGCTTTAGCTATAGGAAATGCACAAAATATTGATATTGATTTATTAAAGCAGATTAACACCAATAGGAATACTAGTTTAGATCCTACATTTAAATCCATAACCAATTCGGCTGTTCCAATCAGTATAGCGACTCCCATACTTTTATATTCA
>CANHKZ010000013.1 GCA_947461425.1 Flavobacteriaceae bacterium
GTTTTGTAAAATTGTATCTAAAATGCCAACGGCAAATTCGGGAGTACCCATAAAAACTATTCGTAGTTTTTCCATTATATAAATATAGTATAGTTATTATTCGCCTTTAGTATGATTTTTTCTTGTTCTAATAGTTCTTGAAGCACTTTGATCACAGTTTCAGTATCTAATTGAGTTCTTTCTTGAATTTCTCTTGAATTGAGCGATTCGGTTTGTAACAATTGTAATAGTAATTTTGTTGCCGATTTTGAGTTTAGAATTGTTTTTTTGTTTCCAATGCAATAAGAACAAATACCACATGCGCTGTCAGTTTGTTCCCCAAAATAATTCAATATAATTTGGTTTTTACACCGTTTTTTTTCGTTGATATAATTGAGAACTGAATGTAATTGCTCTTTTTTGAGTTGGTTTTGTCGTTCTAAATATTTTGCTATACGGTTAATGGTCCGATCGTCTTCGCGAATTTCATTAAATAAAATGGAAGTGTCATTATTTTTAGCATTATAATTAATAATACCTTTTTCTTTGAGCTTGAAAAAAACAGCTTCTACCTCACTAGATTTATGATTGGATTTTTTAGCAATTAAATCGAAGTTGACAGCCGTTTGCATTTCGTAAATTCCGGGATACGTTCTTAAAATTGTCAATATAATTTCTTCATCATGAGGATGTAAACTATTGTAACGAATTACTTCTTTGGAAGGAATTAAAAATTGTAAACTAATTTTTTCAGAAAATTCTTGAGACAAACTAATAACTCCTTGTCGGTCTAAAAACTGAATTGCATTGTAGGTTTTGAGTGTTGGGAAATTGTATTTTAAACAAAATTGATTCAAATTGAAGTTGAATTGTTCGTTAATACCTTCTCCATAAGCAATTTGAAAGTAATTACACAGTTTAACAAAAACCGAATTTAAAAACGTTTTGTCTGGTAAATTTAGTAAGAATTGATTTTCGGCCTGTATATTATCCGAAGGATTTGTCAATAAAACCGCAAAACCCCTCTCGCCGTCACGACCTGCTCTTCCTGATTCTTGGTAATAATTCTCAATATTATCTGGCAACTGTATATGAATAACTGTTTTGACGTTGGCTTTATCAATTCCCATTCCAAAGGCATTGGTAGCAACCATGACTTGAACTTGTTCTTGCATCCACATCGACATATTCGTTTCTTTTTCTTTTGGCGATAGACCACCGTGATAAAAAGTTGCTTTAAAACCCAAAGATTTAAGTTGGCTCGAAATAGCTATGCACGCCCGGCGATTGCGGACATATACAATTGAAGGCTGTGGATTTTTCTTAAGAATCTGCTCCATTTTGTATAACTTATCTTCAGTCTCAATCACCATATAGGCAATGTTTTCTCTAGCAAATGATTTTTGAAAAACAGTTGGATTTTCTAAGCCAGTTTCTTTGATAATATCTTCCTTAACTTTTGTTGTTGCTGTAGCAGTTAAGGCTAAAAAAGGAACTTTTTGAAAGTGCTTTTTTAAGTCGGAAATTTTCAAATAGGCGGGTCTGAAATCGTGTCCCCATTGCGAAACACAGTGTGCTTCGTCTATAGCAATTAAGTTGATAGGAAGATTTTTTATACGATCTAAAATCCAATCTGATTGTAAGCGTTCAGGTGATAGATAGAGAAATTTGTAATTTCCAAACTGACAATTATCTAATAAATTGATCATTTCATCATTTCGAATACCTCCAGTTAAAGCGATTGCTTTAATGTCTCGAGCTTGTAAATTAGCTACCTGATCTTTCATTAGTGCTACTAACGGAGAAATCACTAAGCAAATTCCCTCTTGCATCAGTGCTGGAACTTGAAAACAAATTGATTTTCCTCCTCCAGTTGGTAAAATAGCTAAAGCATCTTTCCCGCTAATAACAGTGTCAATTATTTCGTTTTGTAGCGATCGAAATTGATCGTGTTTCCAGTATTTCTGAAGAATTGCTAGTGCTGTTTGCATCGATTTCAGGGCGCTACTTGAGATTTTTTTATTTTGAAATTTCCTCTAAGATAAAAAGAATTCTATTATCAACCGTGTCTTTTGGAACTTCAATTAGTTCATAACCATATTTTTGATAGGTTTCTACCAAGTGATTGTGAATAAATTGGGCTTGTTCAAAGTTTTCATATCGTTCTTGGTCACTTATATAAATATTTTCCCAGGGTGGTAAAATAAATATTTTCGAATAATTATGTTCCCTACAGGCAGTATCAAATGAGGCGGGATAACTATCGCCAATATAATGCATATAAGCCAAGACATCAGGAATACCGCGGTCCAAAAAGACAGTTTGATGTGGTTCTAAAAGAGCATCTCTAAATTGTTTTTTTCGTCCTTCTAATAAAAGTTGGCTAAAGAGCAATGGTTTTTCTAGAAACAATTGTTCGATTCCTTGTTCTTGTGCTTCAGCCGTAACTTGTCTAGAAATTTCAGGATAACAACAATGCCCTTTTTGGACTAATCCATCTATGATAGTTGTTTTTCCTGAACCAGGACCGCCAATAATTACAATGATTTCTTTTTGCACTTGATATAAATAAACCACAAATTTACCGAAACAAAATGGTATTTGAAAAAATAATCATGCTGAACTAGATCATTCATTTCAAAAAAACTGTTGAAAATCTAAAATCTAAAATCAATACCTTATATTTGCCATAATTTTTAGCACATTAATGGATCAAGAAAAAGAAAAAACAACAGCTGAATTTTACGAGAGATTAAAGGTAGAGTTGGATATGAGTAACTCTTGGCCCGCAGAGTATTTGTTTAAATTTATTGTACCTTCAGTTGATGATAATGTGGTGCGTGTTGAAAATGCATTTGATTGCATGGGCGCAGTTATTAAAACAACAAAATCTAAAACAGGTAAATTCACTAGTGTTTCGGTGGATGTTCAAATGAAAGATGCACAAGAGATAATTGATAAATACATCGAAGTTTCTGTAATAGAAGGTATCGTTTCCCTATAAAATATGAGTTTAAAATACACCAAAGAAATCGCGAATGATGTAGTGCATCACTTGGAATATAATGCCGAAAGATCGCATTTAATTATTCCGGAGTACGGGCGCCATTTGCAAAAATTAATAGACCAAGCCACACTGATAGAAAACGCTGAGGAACGTAATAAGGCAGCTAAATATATTATTCAAGTTATGGGTACATTAAATCCACACTTGCGTGATGTACCTGATTTTCAGCACAAATTGTGGGATCAATTATTTATTATGTCTGATTTTAAATTAGATGTAGTTTCTCCTTATCCAATTCCATCCCGCGAGGTATTACAACTTCGTCCTGATGTGCTTCAATACCCACAAAATTTTCCAAAATACCGCTATTATGGTAATAACATTAAGTACATGATAGATGTGGCTAATAAATGGGATGATGGAGAAATGAAAAACGCATTGGTTAAAGTAATAGCTAACCACATGAAAAAATCATACTTGAGTTGGAATAAAGATACTGTTAAAGATGATGTGATTTTTGAACATCTTTATGAATTATCTGATGGTAAATTAAACTTACTTCAAAGTACAGAAGAATTAATAAATACTACTGATTTATTGCGAACTAACAAGCGTGTGTCTAATAAAATTTCGCCAGCAGGTCAGCCAAAAATTCAAGGAAATAAAAATAATAAACAAGGAAAACCTAAAACATTTCAAAAAAATAAATCGAATTAAATGGGAATTTTCAAAATCGAGGGTGGCGTTCGTCTGAAAGGAGAAATCACGCCTCAAGGAGCAAAAAATGAAGCTTTACAAATACTTTGTGCTATATTATTGACGCCAGAAAAAGTAACAATTACCAATGTTCCAGACATTATTGATATCAATAAATTAATTACATTATTAGGTAATTTAGGGGTTAAAATTCAAAAAAACGGATCCAATTCGTACACTTTTCAAGCTGATGAAGTAAATATTCACTATCTCGAAACAGAAGCATTCAAAAAAGAAGGCGGATCACTTCGTGGTTCTATTATGATTGTTGGTCCTCTTTTAGCTCGTTTTGGTAAAGGATATATTCCAAAACCAGGTGGGGATAAAATAGGTAGACGACGTTTAGATACCCATTTTGAAGGATTTATTAATTTAGGAGCTAAATTTAGATACAACAAAGAAGATCATTTCTATGGCGTAGAAACTCCAGCCGAAGGTTTACAAGGAGCTAACATGTTGTTAGACGAGGCTTCCGTAACTGGAACTGCAAATATTGTTATGGCTGCGGTTTTAGCCAAAGGCATTACTACTATTTATAATGCGGCTTGTGAACCCTATTTACAACAGTTATGTAAAATGTTGAACTCTATGGGAGCTAAAATTACCGGAGTTGGATCGAATTTACTAACGATTGAAGGCGTATCAAGTTTAGGTGGTTGTGAGCACAGAATTCTTCCAGACATGATTGAAATTGGGAGTTGGATTGGTTTGGCAGCAATGACTAAATCAGAAATTACAATTAAAGATGTAAGCTGGGACAATTTAGGAGTAATTCCAAATGTATTTAGAAAGTTAGGGATTACCTTAGAAAGACGTGGTGATGATATCTATATTCCGTCACATGTTGATGGTTATGAAGTTAAAACAGATATAGATGGTTCGATATTAACTATTGCTGATGCACCTTGGCCAGGATTTACACCTGACTTATTAAGTATTGTTTTAGTTGTGGCTACCCAAGCTAAGGGCGATGTTTTGATTCACCAAAAAATGTTTGAAAGTCGCTTATTCTTCGTAGATAAATTAATTGATATGGGTGCCAAAATTATGTTGTGTGACCCACACAGAGCAGTAGTTATAGGACATGATTTCAAATCACAATTAAAAGCTACTGTAATGTCATCTCCAGATATTCGTGCAGGAATCTCTTTATTGATTGCAGCACTTTCAGCAAAAGGAACCAGTACGATTCAAAATATCGAGCAAATTGATAGAGGCTACGAACGTATCGATGAGCGTTTGAGAGCTATTGGTGCCAAAATTGTTCGTGAATAAATTAAAAAAAATCAAAAATATAAAGTCGTTTAGAGTCATTTTATTGTAAAATCTCTAAACGATTTTTTAATTTAATACCATTAATAAATGTCTAAAGTTGAATCGGCTATAAGAGCTACTTATTTTAGTATTATCGGGAATACGGTCTTGGCTATTATAAAAGGATTGGCTGGTTTTTTTGGTAATTCCTATGCACTTGTTGCTGATGCTATAGAATCTACAACCGATATTTTTGCCTCTTTTTTAGTTTTATTTGGTATAAAGTATTCGAATAAACCTGCCGATAAAAATCATCCCTATGGACATGGAAGAGCTGAACCTTTAATTACTTTTTTAGTAGTAGGTTTTTTAATTACCTCAGCCACTATTATTGCGTATGAAAGTATTTTACATATTGGTACACCGCATGATCTTCCTAAATCTTGGACTTTATATGTTTTAGGCGCTATCATCGTTTGGAAAGAATATTCTTTTCAATTAGTATTAAAAAGAAGTAAAGAAACCAATAGTTCTTCATTGAGAGCGGATGCATGGCATCATCGAAGCGATGCGATTACATCTGTGGCGGCTTTTGTTGGAATTGCAATTGCCCTTTTTTTAGGAAAAGGTTTTGAATCAGCAGATGATTGGGCAGCTTTATTTGCTTCTGGATTTATTTTATACAATAGTTATCTCATTTT
Source organism: Flavobacteriaceae bacterium (assembly GCA_947461425.1). Lineage (GTDB taxonomy): Bacteria > Bacteroidota > Bacteroidia > Flavobacteriales > Flavobacteriaceae > Flavobacterium. The sequence continues at coordinate 5,698 of CANHKZ010000013.1, forward strand.
TAGACCTGCTTTGAGCGAAATCATGGATGAACATGTACATGATGATTTGATAGAAACGATTAGAACAGTGTCTAAGAGTGTAGATGGAATTATTACTACTGAAAAGTGTTTTATTCGTAAGTCGGGAATGAAATACCACGTCGATTTACACGCTATCGTTAAAGCTACAATTTCAGTAAAAGAGGGTCATGATTTAGCGCATCAATTAAAAGACACTTTGAGAGCTGAAATACCAGAAATTGGACATGTGTTAATTCATATTGAACCGAATTAATTTTATGATTTATTAAGTCAAAAGGTAAGGTGCTTATAGGAAAGATAATTTTTCTATACCTAATCCAATATGTTCAATAATTTTAGTCCAAAAATTACACCGTCACCTTGAAAGCCATTTTGGTATGAACGTACATAATCTACTCTAAACTGTTTGAATTTTCCTAAGCCGAGATTGTCGAGTCCGACGCTGACTTCTTGATAAGGTTTGCGATTTGGAATAGCTAAGTTATGAAAACCGATCATTAAGTTGCTTTTTAAAAGGTTGAGTCCTGGTATTTTATTCATAATAAATCCATTGTCGCTGTATTCAGAATGGATTTCAAAATAGGCATCATTCGTACTATAACTGTAATAAGGTAACAGATTGAAAACGTTTAAGTAACGATCAGTCTGGCCAATTCGAGTCTGGTTGCCGTTGAAATGTTTGTAATCCATAAAAGCAATATTTTCAGCATTGAAGAATTTACCGGCTCTAAAGTTAACACCCAAATCGCCTTTGTTGGCCAGAGGAAGATCGTACATAACTCGGGTATTAATAAAATCGTACGCGTAATTTTTATGGCTAGCGGCAAAGGCTTTTTCGTAGCCTATAAAAACTGTTGGATACTTTTCATTTCGAAGGTTGAATTTTCCGTCGGGACGAGAAATGTATTTACTTCCAAAGTTAATACGCCAATTAAAATTAGCTTTTATTAACTGATGAGTTGTGAAACCAGCAGTTGCATAATCATTAGGATCCAAAGGATTGTTTGAAGAATAAAGGTCGTCATTTTTGATAAAGGTATAGTTAGTAGTATTAAATAAAGGTTTGCGTTGGCTATATTCTAATTTTCCAGTAAAGTTGATGCCGTTGGCGATATTTTGAGAATAAGCCACATTGAAAAATTCTTTGTTGTACAATTTCGTGAAATTGTTTTTGAAGAAGAGTGTGCTTGTCGAATTGATAAAAGCCGAAATTGGATTGTTTTCGTTGAATTGTTTGACAGCCGTTCCTCCGGCAACCCAAATTGTAGCATAATTTTGATTGTTAAAGCGATGGCTAAAGTTTCCGACCACTCGAAGACGTTTGTCTGAAAAACCATAATTGAAAGTGGTGGCAATAGCTGTGCTTTTGCCTGATTCATCATCCCATTTACGATAAGTAAAGCCAGAATCCAAATTAAAACCTTGAACAGTATTGAAGTTTAGAGAGTTTAAATTTAACAATCCTGCATAATTGAAAGACCATTTTTTAAATGTATTTCTGTAATTATATCCTTTTATGGGGTCTAATAATTTGAATTTATTTCGTTTTTGGTCAATTGAATCTAAAAAGATTTTGGACGAACGTTTGGTTTGAATACTATCTTTCTTGATATAATCCTTACTTTCTTCTTCGGTGAGTGGAATGGGTCTTGTGTTTTTCCAAAAAGTATTTTCTTTTTTGTTGGCATTGTTTTCAAAACTTACAATTTCATTACCAAAGGTCTTTTTATCAAAAGCGTCAAAGAACTCATAATTACTGTACACATAATTGAAAGTTCCAGAAAATCCGATTCCGAAAGCACCAGCGGTAAAGGCTAAGCTTTGGGCATTTTTACTCCAAACTTTAGTTGAAGCATTATAGTTGAAGTTTTGTTTTAAGGTCATTACTTCTGTAAATTCATTTCGAATTCTATAGCCTTTTATATCGAAATCAACAGCATAAATTACCCAACTGTCTTCTACTATGTATAGGTAACCCTCAAAAACGGGTTCTTTGTCACGTTTTGGAATCACTTTAATTTTGTTGATTTGATGATTACTTTCGTCAAAAAAAGTACTTTCGAGTTTGTATTTGTAATATTGAAATGCGTTGCTTGCTATGGGCGAAATCATTTTTACATTAAAATCAATAGTATTGTCATAAAAGTCATAAAAAGAAGACCGAGCGGTATTGTAACTGAAGCCTTTGTCATTGCCGGAAATTTTAGAGGCAATAATTTTTTCTTTATAATTGTTGGGTTTTTCGAAGGTGAGTTTGGATACCGTTTCGGATAAGTATAAAATACCACTTCCTGTTGAATCTAAGCCAGTAGTCATTTCGTCAGACATTTCTATCTTCATTCCTAAAATTTTTTTAGGTAGATTTTTGATTTTGAATAATCCACGAGAATAGAAATCGGCGGTAAATCGAGCGGTTTTTTCAGCGTTTTCTCTACTTGTAGCAATCGCGCTTTTTATGATGGCATTTGCGGGATTATTTTTTGGATTGATGATTACTTCGTTGAGGTTGTAATTCTCTTCCAATAATTGGATGTCTATTACTATTGGGGATTTATCGTAATGAACTGTTTTCTTAACTGTTTTAAAGCCTAGGAATTGAAAAATTAAAGTATAATCACCTTCTTTTTTAAGATTAAGTTCGTATTTTCCTTTTTCATTTGTTGTTGTACCAGAATAGGAATTTTGAATAATAACCGAAACAAAAGGTAAAGGAATACCTTTTTCATCAGTAACTGTCCCTTTGATTTGAGAAAAACTCATAAAGGAAATTAAAAAAATCAAGGGGGCATAGCATTTTATCATAGATTTTTTTATCAAAAATAATAGTATGCTGAAAAAATGTTACTAAAATTGTGTTAAACTAATTTTAAATTACAAAAACGACTGTATTGCCAAGTCGTAACTTTTTAGACCAAATCCTAAAATGACTCCTTTAGCATTTCCTGAAATATAGGATTGATGACGGAATTCTTCTCTTCCAAAAATATTGGAAATATGGACTTCCATAACTGGAGAGTTGATGGCTTTAACTGCATCACCAATACCAATTGAAGTATGTGTATAAGCACCAGCATTTAAAATAATTCCATCACATTCAAAACCAACTTCTTGAATTTTTCCGATTAACTCCCCTTCAATATTACTCTGAAAATAGTCCAAGGTAAGGGTAGGAAATTTTAATCTTAAGATATCTAAATACTCGTCAAAATTTTGATTCCCATACACTTCAGGTTCGCGTTTTCCTAAAAGATTCAAATTGGGTCCGTTAATGATGCAAATTTTCATAATCGTTTATTTTTGTAAAAATAAAAAAACCGTTCCAATAATAGAACGGTTTTAATTAAATATATATTATTTACTAAAATAATAATCCAGCAGAAATTTGTAACACTGAGTTTTTTACTTTGGCATCTGGAGAAATTTCTGAAAGACCTACCACATAACGTCCTTGTAGAAATAAACTCTTTGTAATATGAATACTTAAACCACCACCAGCACCAAAATCAACATCCTCTTGATTTTTAATGGAATTGGTAGAAACTTCATTTTTCTTACTCAATAAAAAGGATGCTTGGGGTCCAAATTCTAAACTAAAAGTATTACTAAAATTAATTTTAACCATTACAGGAATACTTAAGTATCCAATATCGTTTGTAAAATCTTTTGCCACATCAATTGCGTCATATTTGGCACCTTGAGTAGAATATAAGACTTCAGGTTGTATCGAAAATACTTTTCCCAATTTCACTTCGGCTAAAAGCCCTATATGGTAATTTGAAATCGCTTCTGTTTTGTAATTAGTGCTATTAATGTTAATATCAGTTCCTGTCTGATTGGCATAATTGATTCCGCCTTTTAAACCAAGTTTGAAAATTTGAGCTTGTGTCGTTAATGATAACGCTAAAAACAAACAACTTGTAACTATTATTCTTTTCATTTTATTTACTTTTATTTATTATTTAATTATAAAAAAGTGTTGATAACGGTTTGGATTAAGACGTTAAATTTATATTACAAATGTAATTATTTAACTGAAACGATAAATATTTTATTTTAGTACTCTTTCATAATTAGATTTGATGGAACAGTTTTTTAAAAATTGCGTTTCTTTGTATCGTGAATTGGATTAACTATATTAAAAGTTATCAGTCGTATTTGAGGATTGAAAGAGGATTGTCAAAGAATACCATCGAGAATTATTCTTTTGATGTAGAGCGATTATGCCTTTTTTTAAAGCAGAACCAAATTCAAATTTCGCCAGTACAAATTTCAGAAGAAACGATTCAGCAATTCATTTATAGTATTTCAAATCAGGTTAATGCTCGTTCACAAGCGCGAATAATTTCAGGTCTTAAAAGTTTCTTTAATTATTTAGTTTTTGAAGATTATCGTACAAATAATCCTTTAGAATTAATTGAAACTCCCAGAGCAGGACGAAAATTGCCTGACACGCTTTCTGTTGAAGAAATAGATGCTTTAATCAACGCAATTGACTTGTCCTCTAATGAAGGGGAACGAAATAGAGCAATGTTAGAAACCTTATACGGTTGCGGTCTTCGTGTTACCGAATTGGTCAATTTAAAAATATCCGATTTGTTTTTTGAAGAAGGTTTCGTGAAAATTACGGGTAAAGGTAACAAACAACGATTTGTTCCAATTGGTGACCTTACCCAAAAGTATATCCAGTTGTATAAAGAGAATGTGCGAAATCATGTATCCGTCAAAAAAGGATTTGAAGACACTTTATTTTTGAATCGGCGGGGAAGTCAGTTGAGTAGAGCTATGATTTTTACTATCATCAAAGATTTGGCTACCAAAATCAATTTTAATAAGACGATTAGTCCACATACTTTAAGACATTCTTTTGCCACTCATCTTTTGGAGAATGGTGCCGATTTGCGTTCTATCCAAATGATGTTAGGACACGAATCAATAACTACTACAGAAATATATGTCCACTTGGATAGGAAATTCTTGACAGAAGTGATGAACACCTTTCATCCAAGAAAAGATTAAACTAAAAAAGTCTAAATTTCATTAATGAAATTTAGACTTTTAATAGAATCAATAGTTTGATTATTTAGCGATATTAACCGCTCTAGTTTCTCTAATTACAGTTACTTTCACTTGACCTGGATAAGTCATTTCCGTTTGAATTTTTTGTGATATTTCGAACGATAAGTTGGATGCATTGTCATCAGAAACTTTCTCACTTTCCACAATTACACGTAACTCTCTACCGGCTTGGATAGCATAAGCACTTTTAACACCGTTAAACCCATAGGCTACTTCTTCTAAGTCTTTTAAACGTTGTATGTAAGAATCCAATACTTGTCTTCTTGCACCTGGTCTTGCACCTGATATTGCATCACAAACTTGTATTATTGGAGACAATAATGATTTCATCTCAATCTCGTCGTGGTGGGCTCCAATTGCGTTGCAAACTTCTTCTTTCTCACCATATTTTTCCGCCCATTGCATACCTAATAGTGCGTGTGGTAAATCACTTTCTGCATCTGGTACTTTACCAATATCGTGTAATAAACCAGCTCTTTTAGCTAATTTCACATTCAATCCTAATTCAGCAGCCATGATGCCACAAAGTTTAGATACCTCACGTGAGTGTTGTAATAAATTTTGTCCGTAAGAAGAACGGTATTTCATTCTACCCACTACCTTAATCAATTCAGGGTGTAATCCATGAATACCTAAATCAATTACAGTACGTTTACCTACTTCGATAATTTCATCATCAATTTGTTTGGCTGTTTTAGCAACTACTTCTTCAATACGTGCTGGGTGAATACGTCCGTCAGTTACTAATTTGTGTAATGACAAACGAGCTATTTCTCTACGAACTGGATCAAAACAAGAAAGGATAATTGCTTCTGGTGTGTCATCAACAATAATTTCAACTCCAGTAGCCGCCTCTAAGGCGCGAATATTTCTTCCCTCACGTCCAATAATTCTTCCTTTAACATCATCCGATTCTATATTGAAAACAGAAACACAATTTTCAACTGCTTCTTCAGTTCCTACTCGTTGAATGGTATTAATAATAATTTTTTTAGCTTCTTGCTGTGCAGTCAGTTTTGCCTCTTCAATAGTATCTTGAATTTGCGACATGGCCTGTGCTTTTGCCTCTGTTTTTAATCCTTCTATTAATTGGTCTCTGGCTTCGTCAGCTGACAATCCAGAAATTACTTCTAGTTGTTGCAATTGACCTTTATGCATTCTTTCAACTTCAGATTGCTTTTTCTCTAAAATTTCAAGTTTTGAATTGTATTCAAGAGTTTTTGCTTCATAATCGTCATTAACTCTTTTTGCTTTGGCCAATTCATTAGAAATTTGAGACTCTTTATCTCGAACTCTTTTTTCTACCTCAGCTACCTTTTTATCTCGTGCTAATATTACTTGCTCGTGTTCCGATTTTAACTCGATAAATCTCTCTTTTGCTTGAAGAATTTTGTCTTTTTTGATATTTTCAGCTTCAAAATTTGCGTCTTTTAAAATAGATGCGGCTTCTTTTTTAGCTGATTTTATTAAGTTTGAAATATTGCTTTTTTCAATGATTTTTGCAATTGTGAAACCAGCAATTACTGCTATAATTCCGGTAATAATTGTTACTATGTTGTCCATGTTTATTAAAAATTTATGTATAAAAAAAGCCTACATTAGATGCTTGTATAAACTCGAAAAGACAAGTTTTGAGCTAACTCACTGTTCAAGCTTCCTTACCGAAGTAGGGCATGCTATAGTAGTGATGATTTGCTCATTCTAAATTGTTAGTGTTGAGTTTACCAAATTGAACTAATGTAGGCAGTATCTTAGTCTATGTTAAGAACGTGTTATTTATTGAGATATTGATCTAATACCAAATTGATTTTACTCAATCTTTCGATAGTTTCCTCACCATCAATTGCATTATCGATTTGCTTTTGTTCTACTTGAGAAGCAAATTGTAAAGCACACATGGCTAAAACATCTTGCTTGTCTCGAACAGCATAATTTTCTTCAAATTGCTTAATCATTGTATCAATTTTTTTCGAAGCACTACGTAATCCTTCTTCTTGAGACGGATCTACCGTTAACGGGTAAACACGATCTGCAATTGATATTTTTATTTTAAGCTTTTCGTCCATAATTTTAATCTGATAGCTGTGCTATGCAGTAATCAATTTCGCGAATTAATGAATTTATTTTAAGCTTAGTATCTCTTTTGTTTTCTTCACTGCCAAGCAATGAGTTGGCTATTTTGAGCGCTTCATACTCTTTTTTTAAAGTCTCAATCTCTAAAGATTGATTGTGTATGATAGTTGTAGTCTTGGTTAATTCCGTCTTTAAATCTTGATTTGTTTTCTCTAAACTAGACATTCTAGTGAAAAGTTTTTCAATCTTATTTTCAAGAGTATCAATTATTTCCGCAATTACACTCATTAGTATTCCAATTCATTACTTAATCTTACAAAGTTAGTATTCCTTTTTATTAATACAATATTTTATTGGCTTTTTTATCAAAAAAGTAGTAAATTATTACAAAACAATTGGTTATGTTTTTATGAAAAATCCGAATTTTATTTATGACATTGTTTTTTTACCTTAGCCAAAATGAAATTTTATGCGATTTTCACTTTTTTGCTTACTGCTCTCTAATTTTTTATTGGCTCAAAACAATTTTCCTAAGGACTATTTTAGTCCTCCTTTGGATATTCCAATGCAGTTGTCTGGAAATTTTGGTGAGTTGCGTCCTAATCATTTTCATGCTGGATTTGATTTTAAAACCCAACAAAAAGAAGGGTTGAAAGTGTTTGCTTCTGCAGAAGGTTATGTGTCTCGAATTAAAATCTCCACTTTTGGTAACGGAAAAACAATTTATATAACCCATCCCAACGGTTACACTTCAGTCTATGCACATTTACAGAAGGCAGTAGGAACTATTCAAGATTTTATTACCAAAACACATTACACAGAACAAGCTTTTGAAGTAGAAATGTTTCTCAAGCAAGGAGAAATCCCTGTAAAAAAAGGGGAGTGGATTGCTTTATCAGGTAATTCGGGTGCTTCCGAAGGCCCACATTTACATTATGAAATTCGAGATTCCGAAACGGAGTATATTATTAATCCAATGCTTTTTGGATTTGACACGGGTTTTAAAGATACTAAAAAGCCAATTTTAGCTGGTTTATATGTCTATCCAATTAATTCTCAAACAATTGTAAACAAATCACAAAGACCACTACTTGTAAATTTTTCTTTACAAAAAGATGGTTCTTTTTTATCAGATAAAGTACAAGCAAATGGGCCTATTGGTTTTGGGATTATCACAAACGATTATGACGATGTTTCATTTAATAAAAATGGTGTGTACCGTGTCAATTCATTTTTGAACGGTAAATACAGTTTTGGATACCAGTTCGACACCTATTCTTTTGACGATATGCGCTATGTGAATGCCTTGATTGATTATTCAAAATACAAACAAACGCAACAAAGGGTTCAAAAATTATTCATGGAAAATAAATATAATTTACCTTTTGTTGCAACTGATGAAGCTAAGGGACAAATAACTCCAATCCCTAATTTGGATCAAATATATCGTATTGAAGTATCGGATTTTTATGGCAACCTAACCTCAGTTACCGTTCCAGTTCAGTTTGATAGCAGTTCAGCTATAATTCCTGCTGTAACCGAATTTTCTCCATATTTTGTAAAAGCAAACAAAGACAACCTTTTTGAAAAAGAAAATGCCTCTGTGTTTTTTCCAGCAGGAACATTTTATGATGATTTTGCTTTAAATTTTGATTTTAAAAACAAGGTTTTGAACTTACATGACGATTCTGTACCGGCTCATACTAGTTTTACAATTTCAATAACGGATAGTCAATTTTCTAAAGAACAGAGTGAAAAAATATATATTGGAAGAATGGAGGGAGATAAGTATAATTATAATTATACCTTCAGGAAAGACAGTGTTTTTTCTGCTAAAGTTAAGACTTTAGGAAAATACAAATTACTTTCCGATACAATTGCTCCAAAAATCACAATCTCAAAGCCAATTGAAGGGAAATGGTTGAGCCAAGACACAATCCAGTTGCAAATCTCGGATATAGGTTCTGGAATAAAGAATTACAACGGGTTTTTAAATGAGAAATGGGTTTTATTTGAATACGATAATAAAACTAATAAAATAACTCATTTTTTTTCGGATGAGTTTCTAAAAGATGGCGCTAACGAGTTGAAAGTAATTGTAATCGATAATGTAGGAAATTCTACTACCTTTGAAACTCGATTTTTTAGAAGTTTAAAAAATAAAAAATAACTGCTTGAAAAGTATCCAAACATTTCTCTCTATGCTTCTCTTTTTCGGAATTGGATTTTCGGCTATGGCTCAAAATGCCAAGTTAAGAGGAATCCTTTTGGACGAAAACAAACAAGCGGTGGCTAATGTTTCTATTGCTTCTGGTTCAGCTCGAACCCAATCCAATTCGAACGGGTTTTACGAATTAATCATTCCTGCGAATAAAAAAGCGACTGTTGTTTTTACACATATTTCACTACAACCAGTATCCATAATATTGTTATTAAAACCCAATGAAAGTGTCGAATTCAATCCAGTGATGAATACCCGTCAAGAACAAATGGGCGAAGTAGTAGTGACTGCCAAAAACAGTAAACGAATTTTAGGCATAACTTCAATAACTCCTGAAGTTCTTCGAAAAATTCCAGGGGCTAATGCGGGTGTCGAAAATATATTAAAAACCTTAGCGGGAGTCAATTCTAATAGTGAATTGAGTACGCAATATGCTGTTCGCGGTGGAAATTACGATGAAAATTTGGTCTATGTTAATGAAATTGAAGTCTATCGTCCTTTTCTAATTCGTTCCGGTCAGCAAGAAGGATTGAGTTTTACCAATACTGATTTGGTTCAAAATGTAGATTTTTCAGCTGGAGGATTCCAAGCCAAGTACGGGGATAAATTATCTTCGGTTTTAGATATTACCTATCGGAACCCAACAACATTTGGAGTGAATTTTGAAGGAAGTTTTTTGGGAGGAAGTGTAGCTTTCGATGCGGTTTCTAGAAACAAAAAGTGGTCTGCAGTAACTGGAGTAAGATATCGCAACAATAGTCTTTTGGTAAAAAGCCAAGAAACTCAAACAAATTACACACCCACATTTGCCGATATTCAAACCAATATTAATTATCAGGCTTCTGCCAAATGGCAATGGAGTTTTCTTGGAAACCTATCAAAAAATAAGTATCAATACCAACCTTTGACACGCCAAACTAATTTTGGTACTCTGGACCAACCTATGGCACTTTTGGTCTATTATGAAGGACAAGAAAAAGATCAATATGCTACTTATTTTGGAGCTTTAAAAACCACTTTTAAACCTAACGATAGTTTTAATTTAAAGTTTATTGGTTCATTATATCATACCATTGAGCAAGAATATTTTGATATTTTAGCGCAATACCGTTTGGGAGAAGTGGATGCTAATGTTGCATCTGAAACCTATGGAAAGGTTACTTATTCTAGAGGTATTGGATCTCAGTTACATCATGCAAGAAATAATTTAGATGCCTTAATAGCCAATATCGAATTGAAAGGATTTCATGATTGGAAGAGCAACCAATTGGATTGGGCGTTGAAATATACAAGAGAATCAATTCGAGATAGAGTAGTGGAGTGGGAAGTTATTGATTCGGTTGGATTCTCTATTCCTCCACCTATTGTTTTACCTCAAAAAAATGAGCCGTATGCGGTTTATACTGGCCCACTTGTTCCGTATCAAAATGTACGTGCTACGAATTTTACAACCATCAATAGATTCTCAGGTTTTGTTCAATGGAATTCCAAAACAAAAATTGGATCAACCAAGGTATGGTATAATGCGGGTTTGCGTTTTCATGATTGGAAAGTTACAGGATCCACGGAATTAGGTAAATCGCAGATAGTTTGGAGTCCGCGCGCGCAAATTTCCATCCAACCCAATTGGGAAAAAGACATGCTATTCAGACTTTCAGGAGGAGTGTATTATCAACCTCCTTTTTATAGAGAGTTGCGTGAAGCTGATGGCGAAGTTTTACCTAATGTCAAAGCGCAACAATCCGTTCATTTAGTTGTTGCCAATGACTACAATTTTAAGATGTGGAATCGCCCGTTTAAATTGGTTTCTGAACTGTATTACAAATCCATGTTGGATGTAAATACCTATACAATTGACAATGTCCGAATTCGGTATTCCGCAAACAATTTGGCGAAAGCCTATGCACAAGGATTGGATATTCGCTTGAATGGAGAATTTGTGAGTGGAACTGAATCGTGGTTCAGTTTTGGTTATTTGAAAACAAAGGAAAACAGTGAAAATAAAGGTTATATTGCCCGACCAACAGATCAATTATTGAAATTTGGATTGTTGTTCCAAGATTATATGCCCGCAATTCCTAGTATGAAAGTGTATTTAAATTTAGTTTATAATACTGGATTGCCAGGAGGTTCTCCTTCATATGCTGATCCGTATTTGTACCAAAATAGATTACGAGATTACCGTCGAGCGGATGTTGGATTTTCTAAAGTATTGATTGATAATTATAGTAATTCAAACAAGAAGAATTGGCTAGGTAATTTTAAAGAATTAGCTATAGGAGCAGAGATATTTAATCTATTTAATAATCAAAATGCCATTACTAACACTTGGGTTCGGGATGTGTATTCCAAAAATCAATACGCTATTCCTAATTATATGACTACGCGGGTATTTAACATCAAATTGACGGCTAAGTTATAGTCTAAATCAAAATATCACTCTCTAAATCTGATTTTTCAATCTCAATACCAAATCCTAATTTAGATACTAATTCGATCACTAAGTTTTTATACCAGTTTTCTGATTTAGGATGAATGTAGATTTTATCAATCAGTTGGCTAATATCTACATTGATTTTAATCCCATCATTTATAGTAATTGAAGTATCTGAAGTGTCAGAGATAATACGTACTTCACGTTCGTATTGAAAGCTTTTTCGCTTGAATAAGAATGGAAAAAACAAATCGTCGAAAGGAATGTATTCTTTTTTGTAATCAATATAATTGACTTGTCCTATGTATTGCTTTAAATTTTTTTCGGGTTCCAATGCTTTTTGCAATCGTCCAATTGTAGATTGGATGGCTAAGCCTTCGCTGTTTTGAGTAAAAATTTGCCACATAGCGAAAGATTCATATTCATTGATATGCCAACTACTAATAGCTACTTTCTCGCGATGTGTTTTGTAATAATTTAAAAATTCAGGATTGTTAACAGCTAACTTTTTAATCTCTTCAAAAGTAGGTTCGCTAAAAGTACCTTCGTATTGGTCTTCAAATTTATCGGATCGCGACATGAATAATTTTTGTGACAGCAACAAATCCAAAAATTTTGATAAATCCAAGTATTTCCAAACGATGGTGTCTGGATCTTTAGGAAGTTTAATATTTGGACTAGTTAAATACATCCTTATTCAAGAGATTGCATACTTACTAATTTGTTGTAAGTTCCGTTCGAGGCAATTAGTTCTTCGTGAGTGCCTTGTTCTACAATTCGCCCTTTTTGCATGACCACAATTTTATTGGCTTTTTGAATCGTAGAAAGACGATGTGCAATAACAATTGAAGTTCGGTTTTGCATCATGTTTTCTAGAGCTACTTGTACCAATTTTTCACTTTCAGTATCCAATGCCGAAGTAGCTTCGTCCAAAATCATAATCGGGGGGTTTTTCAAAACCGCACGTGCAATAGATAAACGTTGTTTTTGTCCGCCGGATAATTTATTCCCGCTATCACCAATATTGGTGTGAATTCCATGGGGTAAATCTTTTACAAATTCATATGCATTGGCAATTTTTAAAGCATCTATGATTTCGTCATCTGTTGCATCTTCTTTTCCCAACGCAATATTGGCCTTAATTGTATCATTGAATAAAATACTATCTTGAGTTACTAAACCAATTAATCCTCTTAAGGAATGAATATCTAATTTTTTAATATCAATTCCGTCAATTTGGATAGTCCCTTCATTTACATCATAAAAACGCGTCAATAAATTAGCAATTGTACTTTTTCCACTTCCAGATTGCCCAACTAAAGCAACTGTTTGTCCTTTATTAACTTCTAGTGAAAACTCTTTCAATACATTATCATCCTTGTATTTAAAATTGATATTTGAGAGGGTAATATTTGAGTCAAATGAATTTTTAATTAGTGCATTTTTATCATTTGGAATAGTATTTTCAATTTCTAAAATTTCAAAAACACGTTCAGCTGCCGCAAGTCCATTTTTAACAGCGTAGGAAGCTTTAGATATGTTTTTTGCAGGAGTCAAAATATTGTACGCTAACAACATATAAACTAAAAAAAGAGACCCTTCTAGTGTCTTATCGACTAGTACGAGGTTACCCCCATACCAAAGTAAAGTTGCGATAGTAACAATTCCCATAAATTCACTTAATGGTGAGGCTAAATTATTTTTGTTGCCAATTACATTTGAAATCACAAAAAGTCTGTTGATAGAGTCCCCAAACATCGTTTTGAATATTCCTTCAGCATTATAACTTTTGATGACTTTAAGACCTGATAAACTCTCTTCTACTAAAGAAATAAAATAGCCGCTTTCTTCTTGTGCTCGAGTGGACTTTGCTTTTAAACTTTTACCCACTTTTGAGATAACAAATCCAGAAATTGGAATAAAAAGAAAAACAAACAATGTTAAATTAACACTAATGTTTAACATTGCAATTATGGTAAAAAGTATAGTTAGAGGTTCTTTAACAATTAGTTCAAGTATAGAGAAAAATGAATTTTGGACTTCATTTACATCGCCTAACATTCTGGCCATTGTATCTCCTTTTCTTTTTTCTGAATAATAAGGTATTGGTAATTCTACAATCTTATCATACATCGTTTTTCGTAAATCTCGTAAAACGCCGTTTTTAAGATGGGTAATGTGATAAGAAGCTAAAAAATTAAATAGATTTTTAAATAAAAAAGTTACAATAACTAATACAACGGCTAATAATAGTGCAGACTGTGGCCCATGCGTCTGATTTAAATTAGATATGTTGTAGAATAGCCATTCTTTTCCAAATTTCCCAATATTTTCAATTCCGTTAAACACGGGTTCTTTGATTACCTCATTACTTTTTTTGAATAAAACTTCCAGTAGTGGAAATAATGTAATCATGGAAAGCGTGCTAAATAAAGCGTATAAAACATTATATACAATGTTGAGTACAATGTTTGTCTTATAAGGTTTCGTATACGGTAATAGTTTTATTAAGTTTTTTTCCATTAATTTTATTTCAATTGCATTGCTGCGATAATATTATTAATTCTTTGATTTAATTCTGCTTCTACAACTTTGAAATTTTCAACTTTATCTAAAGTAGTGTTGACACTAAAATAGAATTTTATTTTTGGCTCTGTTCCACTTGGACGCGCGCAAATTTTAGAGCCATCTTCTAAATAGTAAATTAACACATTTGATTTCGGAATAGCAATTGGCTCTATTTCGTTAGTGATTCGGTTTAATGAAGTTGAATTTTCATAATCATCAATACCAATTACACGTTGTCCATTGATTTCATCTACAGGGTTTTCACGCAAGTTAATCATCATTTGATTAATTTCAGCTAGACCGTCAATACCTTTTTTGGTTAAGGAAATTAAATGTTCTTTGTAGCAACCAAAATCAACATACAAATTCAATAATTCCTCGTATAACGAACTTCCTGATGCTTTTGCCAAAGCGGCAATTTCGCAAACCAATAGCGAAGCGCCCACCGCATCTTTATCACGCACGGCATCGCCCACCATGTATCCAAAACTTTCTTCTCCACCGCCAATAAATTGTTGGTTTGGGAAATCTTTAATCATTTTGGCAATCCATTTAAATCCAGTTAAACCTACTTTACATTCAATTCCATAAGCGGATGCTAATTCGAGCATCATAGGAGTAGAAACAATCGTAGAACCTACGAATTCAGTTCCTGTAATTTTATCGTTGCGTTTCCATTGTTCTAATAAGAAAGCTGTCATGATAATCATGGTTTGATTCCCATTCAACAATATCATTTTTCCTTCGTTATCTCTTACAGCTACACCCAAACGATCTGAATCGGGATCAGTACCAATAACAATATCAGCATTAATTTCTTCTGCTAATTGCATTGCCATTTTCAAGGCTTCCGGTTCTTCGGGATTTGGAGATATAACGGTAGGAAAATCACCATTAGGTTCTGCTTGTTCTTTTACACTATGTACTTGTGTGTATCTGGCTTGCGCCAAAACAGTCGGAATTGATTTTATCGAAGTTCCATGAAGTGCAGTATATACAATTTTAAGGTTTTCTTTTGCAACAGAAGGTGTCGTTTTAAAACTGGCATTCTCAATAGTAGATTGATGAAAAGCCGCATCGACTTCTTCGTCTATGTATTGAATTAAATTTTCGTTGGCTTCAAATTTAATTTCGTCATAGTTCAATGCTTCAATTAGTTGAATAATTTTGCCATCTTCTGGTGGAACTAATTGGCCGCCATCTTGCCAATACACTTTATACCCGTTGTATTCTGGCGGATTATGTGAAGCGGTTAACACAATTCCTGCGTGACATTTTAGGTATTTTACGGCAAAGGATAATTCAGGAGTAGTGCGTAATTCTGAAAATAAAAATACTTTAATTCCATTCGCAGAAAATACGTCTGCAACTACTTTAGCTAAAGTATTACTGTTGTGTCGGCAATCGTAAGCAATAGCCACGCGTAAATTTTCTCCAGGAAATACTTTTTTCAAATAGTTAGACAAACCTTGGGTGTTTTTGCCTAAGGTGTATTTGTTGATGCGGTTAGTTCCTACGCCCATAATACCGCGCATTCCGCCCGTTCCAAATTCTAAATTCTTATAAAAACTTTCTTCTAGCTCTTGTGGAGCCGAAGTCATCATTTCTTTAATTGTATTATGAGTTGCTGAGTCAAAATTAGGCGAAAGCCATTCATTTACCTTTTCTAAAATAGTTTGTTTGATTTCCATTTATGTCTATTATTTGGTATAACCAATCTTTTTTCGTTCTTGTTGCATTTGATGTTGTTGTTTGGAATCCATCAAATGATTCAGTGCTTTATAAATATCTGGACCCGAGCCTTAAGGGGAACAGACGTAGCAAAATGTAGTTCAATTTCCGTTTCATACAATTCGGCTAAATCAAAATCAAGTAGCACTTTGTAGCCTCTAATTTCGATAATTTTTTGGGTAACGATTTGGGATTTGGGCATCTAATTCAAAATAGTTTTAATTCAGTTCATTAGCAATTTTATAACGTTCTTCATTGTTTTTTGTACGAAGTATGATTTCGCCTAAAAATCCAGCTAGGAATAATTGCGAACCAATAATCATAGCGGTTAGTGCGATATAAAATAGTGGATTATTTGTTACCAATATGGTATCGTAACCCGAGTACAAACGGAATAATTTGACCCCAATAATCAAAGCTGTAGATATAAAACCAATGATAAACATCAACACGCCTGCCGCTCCAAAAAAGTGCATGGGGCGTTTCCCATAACGAGATAAAAACCAAATGGTGATTAAATCTAGGAAGCCATTAATGAATCGGCTCATGCCAAATTTCGACTCGCCGTATTTTCTAGCTTGGTGTTGTACTACTTTTTCGCCAATTTTATTGAAACCAGCATTTTTTGCCAAGACAGGAATGTAGCGGTGCATTTCTCCTGAAACTTCTACATTTTTCACCACCACATTTTTGTAAGCTTTAAGACCGCAATTGAAATCATTTAAATACACACCAGAAGTTTTTCGAGCAGCCCAGTTGAATAATTTGGAAGGCAAATTTTTAGCAACAACTGAATCGTAGCGTTTCTTTTTCCATCCTGAAACCAAATCAAAATCTCCATTGGTAATCATATCAAACAATCCTGGAATTTCTTCAGGGCTGTCTTGTAAATCGGCATCCATAGTTATAATGACATCGCCTTGTGCTTTGGCAAAACCGGCATGTAGCGCTTGCGATTTTCCAAAGTTTTTCATGAAACGAATACCTTTTACATGAGGGTTTTCAACTGCGAATTCTTCAATACGCTGCCAAGAGTTATCCGTACTTCCATCATCTAAAAAAATAATTTCGTAAGTGTAATTGTGCGTTTGCATCACTTTGATAATCCAAGTGTACAATTCGTTCAGCGATTCCTCTTCGTTTAGAAGTGGGATAAGTAGGGATAAATTCATGTAAATTTTTATTCTTGAGACTTACTTTTGAAAAAAGCGGCCATTATTAAACCGAAAATAGAACTAAATACAATGCTAGAAGCCGATCCTTTTAGTAATTCCATGGTTGAAAAGGGATTGCTATCTTTCATCTTAGCAATTACTTCATTAATGGCAGCTGCTGGAGAATTGAATTTTTGCATCATAGCTACTGTGTTTTTTAAAGTAATTTCTTTTAGAGTATCTTGAGCAGAAGGGTCAATTACATTAAATAGTAAAATATTAAAACTAGTCCCAATCAATATAGCAATAACGGCACATATAAAATAAGTGGTAAAGGCATCTTTGAATGTAAATAATCCATTTAATTCTTTTTTAGTTTTAGAAAGCAATATTATTCCTATAACTAGATAGGTCACAATACTTATAATACCCACCCACCAAGAGACAAATAAATTCAAATCTACAGCGTAGATTGTGGTTGTTATTAAAGCAGAAATGATACCAGTTAGTACACCGAATGTTAGGCCGTTTCTTTTAATAATTTCGTTTATCATGATATAGTACTTTTAAAATTAATCTACAAATATAGCAATTCCCAATTTATTTGAGCCTAAAAATCATGATTTAGCATACTATAAAAAAAGTAAGTTAAAGATTTGTTTATTGAAAAATAAGTGTAAATTTGCAATCTCAAAATAATAATGTAAAACAAAAAGTTATAATTGGTTTATACCTTTTCTGTTAGAAGAAAAGCTTCAAAGCGAGATTATAATTGAATTTAATAAAAAAGAATTACGATGAAAAAAGGTATACACCCAGAAAATTACAGATTAGTTGCTTTTAAAGACATGTCAAATGACGAAGTTTTTATTACAAAATCTACTGCTGATACTAAAGAAACTATCACTGTTGACGGTGTAGAATATCCAGTTGTTAAAATGGAAATTTCTAGAACGTCTCACCCTTTTTACACCGGTAAATCTAAATTGATCGATACTGCAGGACGTATTGATAAATTCAAAACTAAATACGCGAAACACGCTAAATAATTTTAATTTGTTTCTTAGCATATAAAGCCTCACCATTGTGAGGCTTTTTTATTTTTATCTGCATAGAAATCTTTGTAACTTTGAATTTTTATAACTTGAACTTTTTTCAAATGAATTATATTCTTTTTGATGGTCCCGCTAGAAATGCTCTTTTACCTCTCAGTTTCACGCGTCCAGTTGCAGATATTTTAATTGGTATTTTGACGATTCGTCAAAAATGGGAGGCCTATTTAGGATCGACTACTACCACTCTGACTGAAGAATACCTTTCGGAAAAATTTCCGATGGTCGAAATGGAACACAATGTAATGATTAATGCCTCTTTTTTGCCTAATGCAAATTTGGTTGACATGGTTCAGAATTTAGAATCGAATCAAGCTATTTTTAAAGGAGATGAAGTGATTGCTTTTTATACCAATGAAGAGCAGGAAGAAGTTGATTTTGATACGTATGAAATTATAGAATTTTCAGATGATTGTTTGACGGTTCAAAATACATGGGATATATTTTCTAAAAATGATGCGGCACTTCGTGCTGATTTTGAGTTAGTAACTCAAGATAGAAAATCGCAACCCATGCCCAAGTCAGTAAATACAATTGCTCCCGAAAATATTTTTATAGAAGAAGGAGCTCAATTAGCGTTTGTTACTTTAAACGCCTCAACAGGGCCTATTTATATTGGAAAAAATGCTGTAATCATGGAAGGATCCGTAATTCGTGGACCCTTTGCTTTGTGCGAAGGCGCAGTAGTTAAAATGGCAGCTAAAATTTACGGTGCAACTTCAGTGGGACCCTATTCTAAAATAGGAGGCGAAGTAAATAACGCTGTTTTATTTGCCAATTCTAACAAAGGTCATGAAGGATTTTTAGGAAATTCCGTTTTAGGTGAATGGTGTAATATTGGGGCTGATACTAACAATTCGAACTTGAAGAACAATTACGAAGAAGTAAAATTATGGAGTTATGAAACGGAAGGTTTTGCTAAAACCGGCTTACAATTTTGCGGTTTGATAATGGGAGACCACAGTAAATGCGGTATCAATACAATGTTTAACACTGGCACAGTTGTAGGGGTTAGCGCTAATATTTTTGGCAGTGGGTTTCCGCGTAATTTTGTTCCAAGTTTTTCTTGGGGTGGTGCTGCTGGATTTACAACCTATACAACAAGCAAAGCTTTTGCAACTGCCAAATTAGTCATGAGTCGTAGAAATGTTGATTTTGATGAAAAAGAACAAGCTATTTTAGAACAGGTTTTCGAGGAAACCAAAAAATGGAGAAAGGAATAATAGGTATCTATACGTATAAAAAACTCGCATTCATTGATGCGAGTTTTATTATTATTTTATCTTTATAAAATGCTCTTTTAGTTTAATTTCTTTGACTCGTTTGTCATTAGGATTTTTACGGTATTCTATGATGTCATTTTCATTACAACCAGTAATTAAGCTAAGTTTAGTAGTTAAATTATTTAGTGTATTTTCTCTTCGTTTAACCGTGCTTGTAAAATTTTCATTCAACTCATCTTGCTCAAACAGTCCATTCAAAGTATTTAAGGGAGTAAATTGGTGTTGGTTGGCAAGTAAGTAGGAAATTATTTTTAGTTCATTTTCATCAATAGAATCAATATTTTTTCTTTTATAAATCAATTCGTTTTTCTGGCTATCAAAAATCAAACTAGTGTAATCACTCATCATTGCTTTTATTTTGCTTTTAAAGAGCACAATAGAAAGTACAATGAGTAAACCTCCAATAGTTAGATACATAAATAAATTTAGTGATGGATTGGTTATAAACGTTTCTGAATTAATCGGGTTTTTAAGTATTTTATCAAGTTGGATTCGAATCACTTTGTTTTGACCAGTCGAGCTTAAATAGTGAAGCACTACTAATTCATTTGTTTTCTTATCAAAGTAAAATGATTTAACATTTATTAAAGAGGGTAAAAGATATTTTTTAATGGTATTCGCTTCAAAATCAATTTCTAATAATTTGTTATTAGCACCTCTAAACAGCAGGTATGCTTTTTTGCCATTTTGAAAATTAAAATATCCTTCTAATGCATTGTATTTTTGGTCAAATATACCTTCAATAGTCCATTTCATCGTTTTAAGGTCCAATTTCCAAACGTTGGAGTCAGATATTTCTTGTCCAAAATAAAAATTATCTGGATTCTCAACAACTCCACCGAAAACATACAACTGATCTCCAATTAAAATTCGGTTTGCATCGCGACGAAGTGACGGACGTTTTTCACCAAAAGTTTGAACCACCATCCATTCACGTGATTTGAAAACATATTTGGTTAGTAAATTTTTAAAAGTAAACAAACCATATCCTCCGAAGTAATAGATTTCGTTTTTGTAAACAAATCCAGCTGCGCCATATTGATTATGATGTAAAAAAGAATTGTCAATTCGAACTAACGAATCATTTCTCCACTCTAAAACAGGTCCACAACCATTATGTGTAAAATAATTTTTTCCTTTGACTATGAATGAATTATAGCGAGAAATAATTTCAGGATAGTCAGTATGTTTGAGTCTGTTTGATTGGGTAGAAGAATTTTTGTAATAAATTGAATCGTGTTCAATGACAACTCCGTTTAGAGTTTTGGCATCTTGAAATAGATAAAATTCACCTTTGTATAAATCTAATTGAGCTTTGCAATTAGTTGAAATAAATAGAAAAAGTAAGCAAATACAAAATAGTCTATGCATATTTTTAAGTGTTTCAAATTTTCTCAAAAGTACTATTTTAATTACAATTTACAAATCGACTGTTGGAATCGGTTGTAATTGATTGCGCACTTCATTAATAACGCTAATGAATTCGTATTTCAATTTTTTAGGAATGCGTTTTTCAATAATAGTATTATTTTTCAATACAATCTGTAAATGGAAGGTTTTAAAATCTAATGTATTTATCACCATAAAATTGATTATAAAAATGAGTATTGAAAATACCGAGAGTTCTAAGTTGAGGTATTGCAAACAAAATAAAGTAAATAAGAAATACCCAATTAAGAAACTTTTAAGTACAAATTCTCGGTGTTGAACGCTAATGTGAATTTTAGCGACATCTTCATATTGAATTTGTTTTTTGTTTTTGGATTCGGGATTCAAAATGATGCCATGTGTTGCGATACAAATAATTGCTTTGGTGTCTTTTGAAATCATAAACTGTGGGGTTTTTTGGTTGGTGGTGGTATTGAATTAATTTTTTTGGTTTGATAATTGTAAAATTCTGAATTAGTTACTATCCTTTTTTAAATATCGTACGAAACAATATTTTCTACTATTTTTAGTTACTCAAAACACTGATAATCAGATAGTTTTAAAAATTTTATTTTTTGTTTTTATTGATATTCGAGCCG
Organism: Flavobacteriaceae bacterium; assembly: GCA_947461425.1. Taxonomy (GTDB): domain Bacteria; phylum Bacteroidota; class Bacteroidia; order Flavobacteriales; family Flavobacteriaceae; genus Flavobacterium. The sequence goes on from CANHKZ010000013.1 coordinate 27,398, forward strand.
ATTTGTATTACTTAATTGCTAGTAATGTTCTATTTATTTCGCTTTGTAAGTAGGAATTGAGTTAAAAGAAAAAATAAAAACGCCTCCAATTAATTGTAAACAACAAGGGATTTGAATTATATTTGCGCCTTCCAAAAAGCGAGGTCAAAGATCTGACTTCCCCAATAAAAAAATCCACTACGCAATGATTACAGTTAACGATATTTCGGTGCAATTTGGCGGAACTACACTTTTTAGTGAGGTTTCTTTTGCTATCAATGAAAATGATAAAATTGCCTTAATGGGTAAAAATGGAGCTGGAAAATCGACGCTTTTAAAGATAATCGCTGGACAAAGCAAACCTTCAACAGGTTCTATTTCCGCTCCTAAAGAAGCAGTGATTGCTTATTTGCCACAACATTTATTGACCACTGATGGCGCTAGTGTAATGGAAGAAACGTCAAAGGCGTTTGGAGAAATATTCAAAATGAAAGCGGAGATTGACGAATTAAACGAGCAATTGACTGTCCGTACGGATTATGAAAGTGATGCCTACATGAAGTTGATTGAACGAGTATCGGATTTGAGCGAGAAATTTTATGCCATTGAAGAAGTTAACTATGAAGCTGAGGTAGAGAAAATACTAATAGGTTTAGGATTTGTTCGTGAAGACTTTACGCGCCAAACTTCTGAGTTTTCTGGAGGTTGGAGGATGCGTATCGAATTGGCTAAAATTTTATTACAAAAACCCGATTTGATTTTGTTGGATGAGCCAACCAATCATATGGATATTGAAAGTATTCAATGGTTAGAAGATTTCTTAGTTAACCAGGCTAAAGCGGTAGTCGTAATATCACATGACAAGGCTTTTGTAGATACGATAACAAATAGGACCATCGAAGTAACCATGGGGCGTGTTTATGATTACAAAGCCAAATATTCTCATTATTTAGAACTGCGAAAAGACCGTCGTATGCACCAACAAAAAGCCTACGACGAGCAACAAAAAATGATTGCGGATAATAGAGCGTTTATTGATCGTTTTAAAGGAACATTTTCTAAAACAGATGCTGTACAATCTCGAGTTAAGATGTTAGAAAAACTTGATATTGTTCAAGTAGACGAAGTCGATACATCGGCATTGAAATTGAAGTTTCCGCCAGCAGCTCGTTCAGGACAATATCCAGTAATTGTTAAAGAATTGTCTAAATCGTATGGTAATCATGTAGTTTTTAAAGATGCTAATTTGGTTATTGAGCGCGGGCAAAAAGTTGCTTTTGTTGGAAAAAACGGGGAAGGCAAATCGACTATGATTAAAGCGATCATGAAAGAAATTGGGATTGATAGTGGTACTATCGAAATTGGTCACAATGCCCAAATTGGTTATTTCGCTCAAAATCAAGCCGCTTTGTTAGATGGCAATGCGTCTATTTTTGAAACTATTGATGACATAGCTGTAGGCGATATACGAACCAAGATTAAAGATATTTTGGGAGCATTTATGTTTCACGGCGATGATGTAACTAAGAAAGTCAAAGTGCTTTCTGGAGGAGAGAAGACGCGTCTAGCCATGATTAAATTATTGTTAGAACCGGTTAATTTATTGATTCTGGATGAGCCCTCGAATCATCTGGATATGAAAACCAAAGATATAATTAAAGACGCCCTGAAAGATTTTGACGGAACTTTGATCTTAGTATCGCACGACCGTGATTTCTTAGACGGTTTAGCCACAAAGGTCTTTGAATTCGGAAACAAAAGGGTAGTAGAACATTTTGAAGATATCGCTGGCTTCTTGGCGCACAAGAAAATGGAAAATCTTCGAGAAATCGAGAAGTAGGTTTTATCAAAACATAGCACCTTTGTTCTGTTTGAATCATTCCTTATAAAAATTATCCTTATTTTTACCCTTAAGTAAAGGTGTTTTGATCTATGGATAATACAAAAATTTCAGTTTATTTCATGCCTGGATTAGCGGCTAGTTCGTTGATTTTTGAGCGTATTGTCTTAAATGAATCGCTTTTTGAAGTCCATCTTTTGGATTGGGAATTACCAATTGGTGACGAGTCATTACCAGATTATGCCAAACGAATGGCTAAAAAAATTACTGCTCCCAATCCCGTTTTGATAGGTGTTTCTTTTGGCGGAATTTTAGTACAAGAAATGGCAGCCTTTTTACATCCTAAAAAAGTGATAATTATTTCGAGTGTGAAATCAAATATAGAATTTCCCCGCCGAATGAAAATTGCTAAAACTACTAAAGCCTATAAATTAATTCCCACCTCTGTTTTTTCAAATATTGAAAAATTGAGTGCGTTTTCTTTTGGAAAATCCATAGCACAGCGATTGAAACTCTATGAAAGGTATCTTTCAATTCGGGATGTTCATTATTTAGATTGGGCAATTGAACGTGTTGTATTGTGGGATAGAACCCAAGTGGATCCCAGAGTAATTCATATTCACGGTGATGCCGATGAGGTATTCCCTTTACTTAATATCAAAGATTGCATACTAGTAAAAGGCGGGACTCACGTTATGATTTTAAGTAAATTCAAATGGCTTAACGAAAATTTACCTGCCATTATTATGGGAACATTTTCTGTTGGTTCTAAAAATTAAGAGTAAATAAATGAAAAAAGGAACAAACAACATTCACAAACCAATACTATTAATAGGAATAGTAGTAATTAGTAGTCTATTTATTTTTGCATCTAAATTAGAATTACCAGCTGATTGGATAACGCGGTTTAATCCCAATTATTTTCCTGCTCAAATCGATTTTGCAGGAGAATCAGTCCCTTTGCAGATTGCAGATGTTCAAGAACGTTTGGATAGAGAATTATTGGTTAACAAGCATTTGAACGCTTCAACATTATTAATTTTAAAAAGAGCGCGTCGAGCATTTGCAGTTATTGAGCCCATTTTAAAGAAAAATGGAATTCCAGACGATTTTAAATATGTTGCGGTGATTGAAAGCGGTTTGCTAAATGTAGTTTCTCCAGCAGGTGCCAAAGGAATTTGGCAATTTATGCCAGACACAGCTAAAGAAATTGGTTTAGAAGTAAATGAGAATATTGACGAACGGTATCATTTGGAAAAAGCAACCGAGGCGGCCTGCACTTATTTTTTGAAAGCAAAAGGGAAATTTGGCAACTGGACTTTAGCGGCAGCATCATACAATGCCGGTGGTATGGGAATCAAAAAGCAATTGGAAATTCAAAAAGTAACTAATTACTATGATTTACTATTGAATGATGAAACGTCTCGATATGTATTTCGTATTTTGGCACTGAAACAAATTATGCAACATCCTGAGCAGTATGGTTTTTTAATTACTAAAGAAGAACAATATAAAATTGTGAAAACCAAGAAAATTGTTATTGATAGCAGCGTGACTGATTTAACAAATTTGGCAATCCAACAAGGTATCAATTACAAAGTTTTGAAAATTCATAATCCGTGGTTGCGAACTACAAAGATGGTTAACCCAACGAATAAAAAATACGAATTGGAAATTCCTTTGGAAGGATATTAAAAAAAAAGAGGCGATGTTAATCGCCTCTTTTTTTGTTTTATATTTTCTTCATTTGTTCTTTCATCATGGTGATCTGTTCTTTCAGCATGTTTTGTTTGTCAAGCTTTTTAGCTTCGTTTAATAAAGAAGTAGCTTCTAATTTTCTTCTGCGAGACATTGCAATACCTGCCAAGTTTAGTTTGGCTACAGCCAAATCCATGTCCATAGACAATCCCAACTCAATGGCTTTTTTAAAATATTTTTCTGATTGATTGATGTTGGTTTGGGACAACATGATACCATGCAAGTAATTAAAGTAGCCTTGTTGTTTTTGGATCAAAGCTCCTTCTGGATTTTTTATTTTATCCAACCATTTTTTAGCACCTTCAAAATCTTGTTTTCTAAGCTTTAAAAAAGCCAATAAAATGAATTCGTTTTTGAAATATAAAAAAATAGGAATAAAACTTAGTACTAACAGGAAGATCCCGTTTCCGATGTTACTTTCAGTAAATTGCCAAATGCCAGTAGTGACCATAAGTCCGGCAAGGATTAGTTTGATATTTTTGTGAAACATAATTGATTTAAATTTATGATTGCAAAGATAGTAAAAGGATTTAAAAATATTTTTATAAAACTACTTGCTAGAAAAAAAAGTCTTTGTATATTTGCACTCGGTTTTTGGATAACGGTTATTCAAAACAATAAGACATATAAATAAAGATTTTAAAGATACAAACCAAATGAGCAAAAGAACGTTTCAACCATCGAAAAGAAAAAGAAGAAATAAACACGGATTTATGGACAGAATGGCTTCTGCTAATGGAAGAAAAGTTCTTGCAAGAAGAAGAGCTAAAGGAAGACATAAATTGACAGTATCTAGCGAACCTAGACATAAAAAATAATGATTATTATGTAATCAAATATAAGCCGTTACTATTTTTTAGTAACGGTTTTTTTTTGAAAATTTAAACTAATTTTAGTTAGTTTTGATCTGATTACCTCAGGTAATCTGTTTTTAAAACTAAATCTAACAAAAGAAAACAACAACATACACAAACAAATTATTCTCCAATGCCAAAAGACACATCCATTAAATCCGTTTTAATTATAGGTTCAGGGCCTATTGTAATTGGTCAAGCCTGTGAATTTGATTATGCTGGTTCGCAAGCTGCACGTTCAATTCGAGAAGAAGGAATCGAAGTGATATTAATCAATTCTAATCCTGCAACAATTATGACAGACCCTTCTATGGCTGATCATATTTATTTAAAACCATTGACTACAAAGTCAATTATTGAAATATTGAAAGCACATCCTCAAATTGATGCAGTTTTGCCAACAATGGGTGGACAAACGGCTTTGAATTTGTGTTTGGAAGCTGAAGAAAAAGGAATTTGGGTAGATTTTGGAGTACGATTAATCGGGGTTGATGTGAACGCCATTAATATTACCGAAGACAGAGAGCAGTTCAAACAATTGCTCGAAAAAATTGGAATTCCAGCTGCACCGGCAAGGATAGCTACCTCATTTTTAAAAGGTAAAGAAATTGCACAAGAATTTGGATTTCCATTGGTAATTCGTCCTTCGTTTACCTTGGGTGGA
>CANHKZ010000014.1 GCA_947461425.1 Flavobacteriaceae bacterium
AATGCTGGTGTAATGATGGCAAATTTAGCTTGAAAGAAAGCAAATAAAAGTAACGGAATTGTTGGAGCTAATTCCCATGCAGTAGTGGAGCTTACTCCGTTAAAGAGCATATTAGAAGAAGGATTTCCAATTATCCCTCCGATTGTAGGTCCAAAACACAATCCAAATCCAACTAACACCCATAATACAGTAACAATAACCATAGCCATAAAGCTTTGTAACATGGTACTGATTACATTTTTCTTTCCAACCATACCTCCGTAGAAGAATCCTAATCCAGGTGTCATAATCAAAACCAAAGCAGAAGCAACAATCATCCATGCTGTATCTCCAGTATCTAATTTTAATTCAACAATATGAGCTCCTAATTTTGCTGATTCATCAACAAAATAATTTGAGAAAAAAGTAAGTCCCAAAACAGTGATTAGAATCACACTTAAAATAATTTTACGCATAATTTTTAATTTTAAATTTTTATAAAAGTATAAAAATATAATAATGACCCATTAAAAAATAGGGGTAAAATGTTTATTTTTATTAAATAATTAAATTACCCCCATATTTTTTTAGGGTTTAATTTAATTTATATGTTATTTTCTTAATTTGATAATCTAATTTTTAATTTTTTATAGTTAATTGTAGATTTCTAAAAAAAAATAGAGAGCCAATTACTAGTAATTGGCTCTCTATGAATAGAAAGTTTATAAATTTTATTTTTGATTAAACTTCGCTTTGTAACGATCGTTTAATTTAGTTTGGTGTGTTTCTAAACTAATATTTCGTCCTTGTATGTAAGCTTCGGTCAATTTATTTGTTCGCATATCCAAAGCGTCTCCTTCGGATAAAAATAAAGTAGCATCTTTTCCAATAGTTATTGTTCCACAAAAAGAATCTATTCCTAGAATTTTTGCAGTATTTGAAGTGATTAATTGTAATGCTTGCTCTTTATCTAAACCATAAGCTACACATGTTCCCGCGAGAAAGGGTAAATTACGTGTGGCCATTCTTTCATGAGAACCACTGTTTTCCAATCCAACAGTTACTCCTTGTTCAGTAAGTAAAAAAGCCAATTTGTATGGCAAATCAATATCATCATCGTCATTTTCTGGCATATCATGAACTCTTTTAAGTAAAACACCCACATTATTATCTTTTAGGTATTTACCAATTTTGTAGGCTTCATAACCTCCAACAATAGCAATTTTAGCAATCCCATTACTTTTTGCAAGTTCAATAGCATCAATCATTTGCTTTTCTTCATTGGCATGAATATAAAGCTTTTGATCTCCAGAAAAAAGGCCTTTAGTAGCTTCTAATACAATATTCCTATCTTTAGCAATAGTAGCATTGTATACTTTAGCATTAGCCAAAAATGAATTTAAATCTTTGATTTGGTTGGTATAACCTTTGTTAGCTTCTATAGTTCCTGGTTCAAACCAAGAACCACTTCTTTTAAAGCTTGAGGGAAATTCTAAATGAATTCCGTCATTTTCTTTTACAACTGCATCACTCCAATGCCAAGCATCCAATTGTACAATAGAAGAAGTTCCTGAAATGAGTCCTCCTCTAGGAGTAATCTGTGCCATTAAAACCCCATTTGGTCTAACAGTTTCAACTACTTTTGAATCTGCTGTGTAAGCAATTAAACTACGAACGTGAGGATTGTAGGTGCCAATTTCAGACTCATCATCAGATGATTTCACTGCATCAATTTCAACTAAACCCAATGTAGAATTTGGTGCTATAAATCCAGGATATAGATCTTTGCCTTTGGCATCTATAATTATTTCGTAGTTCGATTTGTTTACAGTTGTTGCATTTGAAACTAAGTCAATTTTTCCATTCTTAAATCCAACTGCACAATTTGAAATTACAGTTCCGTCACCTACATGTGTATTTGAATTTATAATCAAAACAGATTTCTGTTGTTTAGGAGCAGGTGTTTGTTGTGCAACACAATTTAATGAAATCGTGAGTACAAATGCTATTAGTGCTATTTTCTTATGTATCATAATTAAAATATTTTTTAAAATTTTTAAAAGAAACTATTACTAGTATTCCATAGTATCACAGTGGTACTCAGTTCGCTCTGCTTTTTTAGGTTCTTGAGTAATCATTCCTTTGTTTTTCTCTTCAAGAAGTTGTCCTATTAATGTGTTGCGTTCTTTGGCTATTGCTTTTCTTTGTTCTTGATCTTTTTGGATGTCAAAATACACAACACCTTCAATAATAGTTTTCTCAGCTTTGGCATAAATAGATAATGGATTGGTATTCCACAAAACTACATCTGCGTCCTTTCCTACCTTTATACTTCCAACTTTATCATCAATATGTAATAATTTTGCCGGATTTAAAGTCACAAATTTCCAAGCATCTTCCTCAGATATATTTCCGTATTTAACTGCTTTTGCCGCCTCTTGATTTAATCTTCTCGACATCTCCGCATCATCAGAGTTATAAGCTACAACTACCCCTTTATTGTGCATTATTGGTCCATTAAAAGGGATTGCGTCATTTACTTCAAATTTATACGCCCACCAATCTGAGAAAGTTGAAGCACCTACACCGTGTTCTTTCATTTTATCAGCTACTTTGTAACCTTCAAGAATATGTGTGTATGTGTTTACTCTAAAATCAAACTTTTCTGCAACATTCATTAACATCAAGATTTCTGACTGTACATAAGAATGACAAGAAATGAATCGTTCTTTATTTAATATTTCTGCCAAAGTTTGTAAATCAAGGTCCACTCTTGGAGCCTTACCTTTTTTAGAACTGTTATAATTTTTCCAAACTAAGTCATATTCTTTGGCTCGTTGGAAGTAATCTGTAAAAACTTGTTCAACACCCATTCTAGTTTGTGGGAAACGAGTAGGGTTATAATTCCCCCAATTGGATTGTTTTACATTTTCTCCCAGAGCAAATTTGATAAATTTTGGTTGGTTTTTGTACAACATTTCATCTGGTGACATTCCCCATTTCCATTTAACAATTGCCGATCTACCACCAATAGGGTTTGCTGAACCGTGAAGTAATTGCGATATAGTTACCCCTCCTGCTAAATCTCTATATATATTTGGATCTTCTGAATTGACCACATCTTGAATAGTAACTTCAGCACTTGAATTATGCCCACCTTCGTTTACACCTCTCGAAATGGCAATATGAGAATGCTCATCAATAATACCCGCAGTTAGATGTTTTCCTTCAGCATTTACTATTGTAGCAGTTGGATCTGATAAATTTTTTCCTACAGCAGCAATCTTACCGTTTTTAATTAACACGTCTGCACTTTGCAAAATACCTTCTTTTTCATTAGTCCATACAGTTGCATTTTTAAACAACATGTTTTGAACAGTAGGTTTTTGTGTATGACCAAAAGCAACGTTAGGATAGGTTAGTGGTTGAATTGGATATAACTTGGACTCTTTTTTAGTTTCTGCTTCTGCTTTAAAATCAGCTGTTTTTGTGGCTTTCCAGCTCAGTTGTTTTCCATCATTAAAAACAGCTTTTCCACTCAAATTGGCATTTTTATCCAAGTAAGCATTTAATCGAATAAAATTGGTGCTTAATGAATCGGCTGGTTTAATAATAGCATTCATCCATTCGTTTGAAATAGTAATTTTTGAATTTAATTTCTTGCTATCAGCGGATGTAATTTCTGATTTAGGACTTCCAGTTTCACCTGATATTTTCCATTTATACGTTTCGTTTTCAATTACTAAATCGTAATTTCCGCGTATGTCTTGCAAATTCATATCAGAGACTACATAACGATTTCCTTGAACCCAGTTTTCATGTAGTACTGTTTTCTTATCAAAATAATCGCCAGATGTTATTATAAAGTTGGCTTGGCTACCAATAATTAATGATCCAATTTCATTACTTTTTCCAAGTATAGACGCAGGAACAGTTGTTAATGCTTCTAATGCTTTTGTAGTGTCAAAACCATACTGAATTGCTTTCATTAAGTTGGTTTTGAACTGATCTAATTTTTTTAAATTATCTGTTGTTAATGCGAATGTAATTCCATTATCAGCAAGTATTTTTAAATTGGATGGTGCTTGATTCCAAAAACGAAAATCTTTCAATTCCATTTGATTGGCTTGATTTGGATCAGAAACATCATAAGCTTCAGGAAAGTTAATAGGGATTATAAATTTCGAATTGGTATTTTTAATTTCATCTATACGTTCAAATTCATTTCCACTACCTTTCATTACAAAAGAAATTCCAAATTCTTTCGCAATTTTACTAGCGCGTAAACTATTTAATTTATCTTCAGTAGTAAATAATTGAACTAGTTTTTGATTTTCTATCATTGCCTCTAACGAAACGTCTTTAGTATCTGAATTTCCTTTTTTATACCAATCCATATCATGATACATTTGGCGTAGTAATGCCATCATTCCCATTAATGAGCTTGGATAAGACTGAGCAGTAATTGCACTTCTGGTAAATCCAAAGTGATTGGTAACTTTAGATGCAATCAAGCGATTTCCTTTATTAAAGTTATTCAACGCTATAAGTGATCCGGTTCCTCTTGCAATTCCATCTGGAACATGAGTCCCAACAACACCAAATCCTGCTTTTAGAAAATCTTCCGCTTTAGTTTCATCGTATTTAAAACTATCAAATGCGTCAACCTCTGCTCTTAGATGCTCATTCCAGTAGTATCCTGATTTTTTTGTATCATAAAGCTCACCTCTTGCCATTGGTCCGTTACTTCTTGGTTTTTCGATACCAAAGTTGGTGTACATGTCAATGAACGAAGGATATATTGTTTTTCCTTCTAAATTGACAATAAGTGAATTTTTGGGGATTACAATATCTTTCCCAGAATTAATTACTTTTCCATTTTGGATTAGTAATGTACCCTTTTCAATTATTTGTCTGGGAGTAACATAAATTTTTGCATTAGTGAATGCCGTGAAATTTTGGTTTTTGTTTTGTACACTTTCGTTATTTGGAAAATAATTTTGTGCAAAAGTTGGACTAACAAAAGAAACCAAAAATAGAAATAGAATAATTTTTTTCATAATTACTAGTTTAAATATTTTCTAAATGTAATAATATTTAAAATTACTTACTGTTTTTATTGAAATTTAACATTTGTTAAATCAAATTCCAATCCACTTATATTTTAAATTATAAGTAATAATTTAAATCATGAGTTTTTTTATTTCAAAAAAAAGTTATATTTAAACTTTTAATTCAATTTTATAAACTTTTTATATGTTAACAAAAATCTTTGGAAGTGCAGTTTTTGGAGTGGAAGCAACGACAATAACAGTTGAAGTAAATATTGATAAAGGAATTGGGTACCATTTGGTTGGACTACCTGATAATGCAATAAAAGAAAGCAGTTTCCGCATCGCTGCTGCATTGAAAAATAATGGTTTTGCTTTACCGGGCAAAAAAATAACAATTAATATGGCTCCTGCTGATTTGCGGAAAGAAGGTTCTGCCTACGATTTGTCTTTAGCTATTGGAATATTAATAGCCTCTTCTCAAATTAAGGGTGATGACATTGCACAATACATTATAATGGGCGAACTATCACTTGATGGTAGTTTACAACCCATTCGAGGTGCTTTACCTATTGCTATTAAAGCAAAAGAAGAAGGATTTAAAGGTTTCTTTTTACCAAAACAAAATGTAAAAGAAGCAGCTATTGTGTCTGGTTTGGATGTGTATGGTGTAGAAAATTTGCAGGAAGTAATAAATTTTTTTGAAGGAAAGGGAACTTTGGAACCTACTACAATTGATACAAGAGCTGAATTTTATAAGACCTTAGATTTTCCTGAGTTTGATTTTTCAGATGTGAAAGGACAGGAGAGTATTAAACGATGTATGGAAATTGCAGCGGCTGGTGGTCATAATATCATATTAATTGGTCCGCCCGGAGCAGGAAAAACCATGTTGGCTAAACGATTGCCGAGTATCTTACCTCCAATGACATTGCGTGAAGCTTTGGAAACTACTAAAATTCATAGTGTAGCCGGAAAATTAAAAGAAGTTGGATTAATGAACCAACGCCCGTTTCGCTGTCCACATCATACGATTTCAAATGTTGCGCTGGTTGGAGGCGGAAGTTATCCTCAACCAGGAGAAATTTCAATGGCGCACAATGGCGTTCTGTTTTTAGACGAGTTGCCAGAATTTAAGCGGGATGTATTAGAAGTTATGCGCCAACCTTTGGAAGACAGAGAAGTAACTATTTCAAGAGCTAAATTTACCGTGACTTATCCCTCCTCATTTATGTTAGTAGCAAGTATGAACCCTAGTCCGAGTGGATTTTTTAATGATCCAGATGCACCACAAACTTCTTCACCTCATGAAATGCAACGGTATATGAATAAAATTTCAGGTCCATTGTTAGACCGAATTGATATTCATATCGAAGTAACTCCAGTTCCTTTTGAAAAATTATCAGATGAAAGAAAAGCAGAAAGTAGTGTCGAAATTAGGAAACGAGTGACAAACGCACGTGAAATTCAATCAACACGATTTGAGACCATGCCAACTATACATTACAATGCCCAAATGACTTCTAAGCACATTCGAGAATTTTGTAAATTAGATAATTCCTCTAAAGAATTATTAAAAAATGCTATGGAGCGATTAAATCTATCTGCAAGAGCGTATGATCGAATTTTGAAAGTAGCGAGAACCATAGCTGATTTAGATGCGACTAACGATGTGGTTTCACATCATATAGCCGAAGCGATACAATACCGCAGTTTAGATCGCGATGGTTGGTTGGGTTAGTTTTCTTCGGATTCTAAAACAACTACTTCATCTTCTTTGGAACCAATTACCGTTTCATAAATGGCGTATTGCATAGAAATGTTGAACGGAATAGTGAATAGCATGCCAATGCAAAATCCTAATAATCCGACTAATGAACCAATAAATGCCACAAATATTAATAGAAAAATTACAAAAACTTGTTTACTTGATAAATGTAAACTTGAACTTATTGCAGCTATTGCTTTTTGTTTGCCAAATAGGATTAATGGAATTGTAAATACAGTAAATAAACCAATTATAAAAGATAGAACGCCACCTAGAAATGGAATTTTATAATAGGTTAACAAACTACTAATCCCAGTGTTGACTGCAGTTATGATGAAAGTTGCTAACATCAATTCTTTGAAATAAAGCCATTTATAGTAATAGAAAAATTCACTTATCTTATATTCTACATCTTTATTTCCGGCTTCGGCCATTTTTAAAAAACCAGCACTTATTGGACTAAATAAACAACTTACAATTAGTACCCCAATAAATTGGTATCCAATATATTCCGGTTGAAGCATTTTTGATTCCAATTGTTTGATTGTGTTTTCATTTAAATGTTCAACTCCAACAAAACTAATTAGTCCAATAGCAGCAAGAACCATGAATATAAATCCAAAAACAAGTATGGCAAGTCCTGCGTACAAAGCTATTTTTTTATAATTTTCAAAAGCTTTATTGAATACGTTTTCAAATTGTAATTCGTATCCGTTGGTCTTTAGGTAAGCAATTTTTTGGTTAATTTTTTCCATTTTTTAGGTAGGTTTGGGATTAAACGTTTTGTTATTTTTTTCTAAATCCAATTCAATATTTTTTTGACACTCGCCAGTTTTCCTTTGTAGGGTGCATATCGCAAAGGTAAATCAATCCAAGTTGCTTTTTTTACAACTCCTTTATGATGTGAAAAAATATCAAAACTTAATTTACCATGATACGCTCCAATTCCGCTATTTCCAACACCTCCAAATGGTAATTTTTTATTCGAGAAATGGATCATTGTATCATTAACACAACCACCTCCAAAAGAATATTTGGCTATAATTGCATCGCAGAATTTTTTTCTTTCGCTGAAAATATACAACCCTAATGGCTTTTCATATTTTGAAATAATTAGTTCAATTTCAGCTTCTGATTCATAGGTTAGAATTGGCAACAAAGGGCCAAAAATCTCATCCTGCATAATCAAACTATCAAGGTTATTTTCTTCTATAAGTGTGGGAGCAAGGTAATTGGTATCGCTGTTATGATTTCCTCCAAAAATTACTTTTTGTGTTTCGATCATTTCTACTAATCGAGACCAGTTTTTTGAATTGATAATTCGGGCAAAATCTGTCGAAATCTCAGGATTTTCTCCGTAAGCATTGGTTATTTCTTCTTTTAAAAATTCAACAAATTTTAGTTTACTTTTTTGGTGGATTAAAATATAATCAGGGGCAATGCAGGTTTGTCCTGCATTGATGAATTTTCCCCAAACGATTCGTTTGGCAGCCAAATGTAAATTAGCCGTTTCATCAACAATACATGGATTTTTGCCTCCAAGTTCTAAAGTTACAGGTGTTAAATATTTGGCTGCTGCTTTGGCTACAATTTTACCTACAGCAACGCTTCCTGTGAAAAATATATAATCCCAACGCTGTTCTAATAATTGAGAAGCCAACCCGGCGTCACCTTGAATTACTTCTACATAATCAATAGGAAAAACTTCAGAGATTATTTTTTGAATAATTGCCGCTGTTTTTGGAGTTAATTCGGATGGTTTCAAGACTACTTGATTTCCTGCTGCAACTGCTGCTATAACTGGACAAAGTGCTAATTGGAAAGGATAATTCCAGGGTGAAATTATCAATACTTTTCCATAAGGTTCTTTGTAAATGTAATCGGAAGAAGGGATGTTGGCTATAAATGGAAAAACCCTTTTTGGTTTAGCCCAATTGAAGATGTTTTTAATAGTATATTTTAAATCTGACATAACATAACTTGTTTCAGTTACGACAGTTTCAAATTCGGGTTTATTGAAATCAGCTTTCAAAGCATTGACAATATCATTTTCATGAATGATTATTGAATTTAATAAACGAGTTAAAATTTCTTTGCGATACCCTATATCCGATTTGTAATTCATAATTAAAACAACTTAAAATTGGTATGCAATTTAATTGATAAAATTGAATTAATCGATATTAAAGACTAAAATTAGACTGCATTCCAAATCACATCATTAGGAGTAGGAGCAATTATAGTTAACTCTTCTTTGGAAACAGGATGAATAAAATGAAGCTTTCTTGCATGTAAATGAATTCCTCCATCAGGATTACTTCGGTCAAAACCATATTTTAAATCTCCTTTAATTGGCGAACCAATAGCTGACAATTGGGCTCTTATCTGGTGATGTCTTCCTGTGTGTAGTTCAATTTCTAAAGCGGTATAATTGGTTAACTCTTTTATTATTTTGTAGTTTAAACTCGCCATCTTACTTTCAGGAACTTCTTTCAGATGCGCTTTGGAAGTATTATTTTTTTCGTTTCTTTTGAGGTAGTGAACTACTTTAGCTTGATTGGTAGCGGGTTTGTTTTTTACAACAGCCCAATACGTTTTTTGGGTTTCTCTATTGCTAAATAGTTCATTCATTCTAGTCAATGCTTTACTAGTTCTGGCAAAAACTACTATTCCAGTTGTTGGGCGGTCCAAACGATGCACTACACCCAGAAAGACCTCTCCGGGTTTGTTGAATTTTTCTTTAATGTATTCTTTGACAATTTCGCTCAATGGTTTATCACCTGTTTTATCACCTTGTACAATATCTCCCACGCGTTTATTGACTACGATAAGGTGATTGTCTTCGTGAAGAATTTGAAGGTTGGATTTATTGGAAACGATTTTCTCTGCCAAAATTATTTTTTACTAATTACTATTTACTAATCACTATTTACTAGTACTGCTCATTAGCATTTGGGAAATCAGACGACTTAACATCATCAACATATTGGCTTATGGCCGAAGTCATTCCTTCAAATAAGTTCATATAACGACGAAGAAAACGCGGACTAAATTCGTTATTCATCCCTAACATATCATGAATTACCAAAACTTGTCCGTCAACGCCACCTCCAGCTCCAATTCCGATAACAGGAATAGAAATGCTTTTGGCTACTTTTTCAGCTAAATGAGCTGGAATTTTTTCAACTACAATGGCAAAACAACCTAAGTTTTCTAACATTTTAGCATCTTCCATTAGTTGTTCAGCTTCAGCATCTTCTTTGGCACGAACAGTGTAAGTTCCAAATTTATAAATGGATTGAGGTGTTAAACCCAAATGTCCCATTACAGGAATTCCTGCGTTTAATATTTTTTTGATAGAATCTTTAATTTCGCTTCCACCTTCTAATTTTACCGCATGACCTCCGCTTTCTTTCATAATTCGGATTGCAGAACGTAGTGCTTCTTTCGAATCGGATTGGTAACTTCCAAAAGGCAAATCAACAACAACTAATGAGCGCTCAATAGCACGAACTACAGACGAAGCATGATAAATCATTTGATCCAAAGTAATTGGTAAGGTAGTTTCATGTCCCGCCATTACATTGGAAGCCGAATCTCCCACAAGAATTACATCTACTCCTGCAGAATCTACTATTTTAGCCATAGTAAAATCATAGGCAGTAAGCATTGAAATTTTTTCGCCATTGGATTTCATTTCAATTAATGATTTAGTGGTAATTCTTTTGTAATCTTTTTTTGCGACAGACATAGTTATTTATTTAATTGCGGTAAAGGTAATAAAATCAATTTTTCTTAGCTCAACATTGTAGAATTAATGTTTATTGTGATATTTGTTATTTACTTTAGTATTATGAAAAGATTTATATTTATTTTAATGCTTGTATTTTCAAGCACTCTTTATTCTCAAAATGACGATGTAAAACAAGTAGTCATTACTTTTTTTAAAGGTTTTCATGCCAAAGATTCCATAATAATTAAATCAGTTTGTGCTGAGAATATGATTTTACAATCTATTGCTGAATCTTCTAAAGGGTCTCAATTAAAGAATCAAATTCCACAAGACTTTTATCGTTCTATTGCTACCATCCCAGCAACAATTCTGTTTGAAGAAAGAATATTAGATTATTCTATTCAAGTCGATGGTGCTATGGCCCACGTCTGGACACCTTACGAATTTTATGTGAACAATAAGTTTAGCCACAAAGGAGTTAATGCATTCACATTATTCAAGGATAACGGTCTATGGAAAATTGTGTATTTAATTGATACAAGAAGGAATTAATATTTTAATTCACTTTATATTTTATAGAAATATTTTATCTATAATTTAGATTAAACAAACTACGTTGAAATGAGATTATTTTTTTTAAAATGGTTGCTATTTTTTGGATGTATATTATTTGCGCAAAATGATAAAAAGGTAACAACTACCTTATCAGGTTTTGTAGAAACCTATTATGCCCACGATTTTAATTCTAGTGGTTCCGAATCAAAATTACCTTTTATGTACAATTACAATCGGCATAACGAAGTTAATCTGAACCTTGGATTACTTCGCGCTAAAGTGGATTACGAAAACACTTATGCCAGTATTGCTTTTCATTCTGGAACTTATGTAGATGATAATTATGCTAATGAGAAAATTAAATTTATCAACGAAGCTTATGTAGGTTTGTATTTGGATATTTCAAAAAAGCACTCAATAGAGGTAGGTATAATGCCAAGTTATATTGGATTTGAGACTGCAGCTTCTGCTACAAACTTGACACTTACACGATCTATTTTAGCTGAGAATTCTCCTTATTTTATGACTGGCATTAAGTACAATAATACGGTTAGTGGGCGATTAAAATTTTCACTTTTCATCAGTAATGGATGGCAAAGAATAAGTAGGGTGGATAGTAAGCTTGCCCCTTCAATAGGTACTCAATTGGTATATACTACAGCAACAAACTCTTTGCTCAATTGGAGTACATTTGTAGGAGAAGAGTTTAATGGTTTTGATTTTTCCACGCGCTATTTTAGTAATTTATATTGGGATAAAAAATGGGATTCGCAATGGCGAACCATTATAGGATTTGATTTTGGTTTGCAAAATAAAAGTCAACTCGGTAATTCAACGCAGATGTGGTATAGTCCAGTTGTAATTTCTCAATATACCATTAGCCCGAAATGGCAAACCGCAATCAGAGCAGAGTATTATCAAGACCAACACAATGTACTCGTAGCTACTTTAGATGAGTTTAAAACTTTTGGTTTTTCTATGAACTTGGATTATCTATTGTCTGACAAAGCTAAATTTAGAACAGAATTACGTCATTTTAGTAGCGAAAATAATTTGTTTACGACTAGTACAATGAACACTACATCCAATTTATTTTTCACATCCAGCTTGTGTTTTGAATTCTAACAATCCGATAAATTTACGGCTACCGCTAATCCGCCTTGAGAAGTTTCTTTGTATTTAGAGTTCATATCCTTGGCTGTTTGCCACATGGTATCTACCACTTTATCCAAAGGAACTTTTACATTTTTTGGATCGGTAGACAATGCTAATTCGGCGGCATTAATCGCTTTTATTGCTCCCATTGTATTTCTTTCAATACATGGAATTTGCACTAAACCTTCTATTGGATCACAAGTCAAACCTAAATGATGTTCCATGGCAATTTCAGCAGCAATCAATACTTGGCTTGGGGTTCCGCCCATCAGTTCGCACAAAGCCGCTGCAGCCATTGCTGACGATACGCCAATTTCTGCCTGACAACCACCCATAGCTGCTGATATGGTCGCTCCTTTTTTAAAAATACTACCAATTTCTCCTGCAACTAATAAAAACTGTTTAATTTCTTTATCTCCTGCTTGATGGTTTTCTATCACCATATAATACATAAGAACAGCAGGAATAACACCCGCACTTCCATTGGTTGGAGCAGTCACCACTCGACCTAATGACGCGTTTACTTCATTAACTGCTAAAGCAAAACAACTCACCCATTTTAAAATTTGGCGAAATTTCACCTCTGTTTTTCTAATTTGTTCTAACCAAGTTGGTGGCGAATTATAATTGGAAAGTCCAATTAAATCTTGATGCATATCAAAAGCTCTTCGTCGAACATTTAATCCGCCTGGTAAAATACCTTCTGAATGACAACCCAAATACATGCATTCTAACATCGTATTCCAAATTCGAAGCAGTTCTTGGTGGATTTCATTTTCAGAGCGCATTGATTTTTCATTTTCAAAAACGATTTCTGAAATTAA
Source organism: Flavobacteriaceae bacterium (assembly GCA_947461425.1). Lineage (GTDB taxonomy): Bacteria > Bacteroidota > Bacteroidia > Flavobacteriales > Flavobacteriaceae > Flavobacterium. Next base: position 13,066 of record CANHKZ010000014.1, read on the forward strand.
TTTTTCTTCTGCTGTGGCAAATTGGAGTAGGTCGGCGGCATTGTTTACAATAAATGGAAAAGCACATTTTATGGCGTGTTTCTTTTTTGCATTAATACGCTCTTCAACCACTACAAAACCTCCTCCTATAGAATAATAAGTAGCTTCATATTTATTGCTTTTACTGTAAAAAGCAGTAAACTTTATACCATTTGAATGGAAAGGAAGAAAGTTTTTGTTGAAAATAATTGCTGATTTAGGTTCAAATTCAATGTTGTTTTCTCCACCTAAATTAATTATTCTATCCTTTATTATTTGATCTGTAATTACTCTAATATTTTCTACTGGAATGGTCTCTGGATTTTGATTACTAAGACCTAACATTACAGCTAAATCAGTTGCATGTCCTTTCCCAGTTAAAGATAATGAACCGTATAAATCTACTTGAATAGAAGAAACAGAATTTAAAATTTGTTCTTTGCGAAGTTCTCCCAAAAAACGTTCCGCCGCTCTCCATGGGCCTAAGGTGTGAGAACTAGAGGGTCCAACTCCTATTTTTAACATATCAAATACAGAAATACATTCTTCCATAAATTAAACTTTTCTCAAAAATAAACAATAAATGAATATAATTTTGTTAATTAACTACCTAAAAAACGTTATAATTTAATAAATCACAATTTCTCTTGTTCAATTTTTATTTTTGTTATCTATTTATTCTAAATATGTTTACATTTGAAATTCTATAAATTATTCTTAACTATCTTATGAAAAAGTCTATTTTTTTAATTATGTTTTTGTTTTTGTTCGTCTTACAATCACAAGCACAAATTAAATCTCCTTCTGAATTTTTGCCTAATTATGGCAAACAAATTACCTTTCACCATCAAGCTGAGGCTTACTTTAGCCATTTAGTTAAAGAATCATCTTTAATTAAACATCAGGTATATGGACAAACTAATGAAGAGCGAAACCTGAATGTTTATTTTGTTTCAACTCCTGAAAATTTAGCTAATTTGGAACAAATCAGGAATAATAACTTAGGTGCTATAGGTCTTTCCAATCAAAAGAATCAAAATATCGGCGATAAGCTAATTGTTTGGATCAGTTTTAGTGTTCATGGGAATGAATATGCGGGTATGGAAAGTGCGATGACAGTTGCCTATGAATTATTGAATCCTGCAAACAAAGAAAGTAAAGAATGGTTGAAAAATACGATTGTAATTTTAGACCCTTGCGAAAATCCAGATGGTCAATCTCGTTATGCTAATTGGTTGCGTGAAATATCAGGAAAGAAAACCCACCCTGGTTTGACTGATAGAGAACATATGGAGGTTTGGCCAGGTGGAAGATACAATCATTATTTGTTTGATTTGAATAGGGATTGGGCTTGGCAAACCCAAATAGAATCTCAAAACCGCATTGCCTTATACAACCAATGGATGCCACAAGTTCACGCTGATATTCATGAAATGGGATATGAATCCCCATATTTTTTTCCGCCATCATCTGAGCCGCTACATGAGTTTATTGACCAATACCAAAAAGACTTTCATTTCTCTTTAGGAAAAAATATTGCAGCCAAATTTGACAAAGAAAATTGGTTGTACAACACTCGTGAGCGTTTTGATTTGTTTTATCCAAGTTATGGAGATACGTATCCAACATACAACGGTGCCGTTGGAATGACTTTGGAGCAAGGTGGAATTGGCGCTGGACGCGAAGTTAGGTTGGCCAATGGTAATCATTTAACGACTAAAGACAGGCTTACACATCATGCCAAAGCTGTATTGGCTATAATTGAAACCGCATCGAATCAGTCAGATCAATTACTTAAAGGGTTTAGAGGTTTTATGACAAATTCGCGAAAAAAAGCCAAAGGAGTTTATGCAACCTATGTCATGAAAAACAATTCGAAGTCTGAACAATTGGTTGAGTTACTTAATAAGAATGGCATTGAGTATTCCTATGCCAATGCCAGTCAAAAAACAATTGGTTACAATTATAAAACTAAAAAAGACAACAGCTTTTCTATTGAACCGAATGATTTAATTATCAAAGCAGATCAACCTAGAGGTGTGATTACTCAAGTTTTATTTGAACCCAATCAAAAATTAAATGATAGTTTGTCTTATGATATTACGGCTTGGGATTTACCTTTGGCTTATGGAGTAGAAGGATATGCGTTGAAAAATAGTTTGGCTTTGAGCACCAAAGCTACGATTGAAAAAAAGGAATTGAGTCTTCCAGAAAAAGTATATGCATTTCATATTCCGTGGAATAACAGAACTTCTGCAAAGGTAGTTTCTCTATTACTTCAAAACGGAATTAAAGTGAGAACGGCCGCTCAAAAAGCAGTTTTTGGAAATGTTACCGTTGAGGTAGGCGGATTAATTGTAAGTAAAGGCGATAATCCATCTATCGTAAATTTCGAAAAAACTGTAAGTGATTTGATTAAAATCAAATCAGATTATAATTATTTAACTACAGGTTTTTCTGTAAATGCACGTGACTTAGGAAGTGAAAACTTTTCTCTAATTAAAATGCCAAAAATACTACTATTTTCTGGAAAAGGAGTTAGTCCAACAGAGTTTGGTGCGGTTTGGCATTATTTAGATGAAGTAATTCAATACCCAACGAGTATTGTTGATGTAAATAATTTAGCTAAAATTGATTGGTCAGAATACAATACTTTAATCTTGGCTGATGGGAATTATAATTTTTCAGACGACTTTAACAAGCAATTAGAAAGTTGGATTGCCAAAGGGGGGAAAGTAATCGCCATGAATGAGGCATTGAACCAATTTGATAAAAATGAAAGCTATGCATTACGCGTTTTTGCTTCGGATGAAGAAAAAACAAAATCTGAAAAAGATACTAAAGAAAAGGAGCTCAAAAGTCGTTTGTTAGATTATCATAATAATGAAAGACGATTAATCTCATCTTCCATTCCAGGAGCAATTATAGAAAATTCTATCGATGCCTCTCATCCATTGGCGTTTGGATTGGGATCCAACTATTTTAGCTTGAAAACAGACGCAAGAAAATATTCCTTATTGACTAAGGCCTCTAATGTGATATATGTTCCAAAAGACTATAAAAGTTATGGTTTTATCGGATACGAATTAAAGAATAAATTAGAGGAATCAGTCACTTTTGCTGTCGAGAAAAAAGACAAAGGAACCTTAATTTATATGATTGACAATCCTTTATTCAGAGGGTTTTGGGAAAATGGTATTCTGCTATTTAGCAATGCCTTATTTCAAGTTCAATAAAGTCGTATATAAATAAACAAAAAGAGCACCATTTTGGTGCTCTTTTTGTTTAGGATAAAATCTATTTATTTTTTAGGCGTAGACCAAAGGGAACCATTAGAATTCCTTTTTCATATATATTGATATACAATACAATTGGTTTTGTTTGTCCCTCCCATCGAAGTTCGTATACATCCAAGAAACCAGCACCCATATCACTTCTTTTGGTAGGGAAGGGACAACAACTTTCCAGTTTATCATATGTTATTTTTTCCCCTTTAGGACCTGCCAAAGCATTAAGAAAACGTTCTTGATTTACATCTGTATTGCTAGTTTTATAAAAAATATTAATAGGGTAATCTTTGTCGTAGCCGTATTTTTTATCGGTACTGAATTGTTTAATATCAAAGGTATTTTCGCTATTAAGAACTAAATCTGGAGCGGAATCATCCACGTTTTTTAAGGTTGAGCGAGTGCTTATACATGAATTCAATACGAATGATAGACTTAAAAAAAAGAAGATATTTTTCATATTTTGAAACGTTTTAAAGAAAAAACTATGCTACCTAGTTACTATACAAATATAACTAGAACTGTGGATGTTTTGCAAATTAAATAATAATTATGCCTAATTTAATTGTTTTGTTTGCCAATAAGAATCCCTATTTTTACTAAAATTTAAAAACAACACTATGAATGTATTTTTTCAAACCTGGCCTTGGTATGTTTCGGGTTTCCTAATTGGAATGATTATGTTAAGTTTGATTTTTTTCGGAAAACAATTTGGAATGTCATCTAATTTAGAAACACTTTGTTCCATGTCAGGTTTAGGTAAAAAAGTAGCCTATTTCAATTTTGATTGGAAAACGAATAAATGGAATTTAACAGTGGTTTTAGGCGCAATGCTTGGCGGATTTATTGCTGTAAATTATATGAGCGATCCAACTAATGTTGCTATTAATCCTACAACTATTGAGCAATTGGCCACTATTGGAATTGATGCTCCTAATGGTAAGTTAGCTCCCAATGTTCTTTTTGGAAATCAAATTTTTGAATCGCCTAAAAGTATTTTGATATTACTAGTTGGCGGTATTTTAATAGGTTTTGGTACTCGTTATGCTGGTGGATGTACATCTGGACATGCCATTTCAGGATTGAGTAATTTACAACTTCCGTCGTTAAAAGCTGTTATAGGTTTTTTTATTGGCGGATTGATTATGGCTCATTTCATTTTACCCCTAATTATTTAATTATGAAGTTTATAAAATTTTTAATAGTAGGTTTTGTTTTCGGAATTGTATTAACAAAATCAGAGGCAGTATCTTGGTATCGTATATACGAGATGTTCCAATTTCAGTCTTTTCATATGTACGGAATTATTTCAGTAGCGATTGCTACTGGAATTATTGGAATACAATTTATTAAAAGAAATAATATTAAAGCGCTAGACGGTTCGGCAATTACAATAAAAGATAAAGAGAATAGTACAGCTCGCTATGTTATTGGTGGTATCTTTTTTGGTTTGGGTTGGGGATTAGTAGGTTCGTGTCCTGGACCAATATTTATTTTGCTAGGAGCTGGAATTCTACCTATGATGATAGTGTTTATTGGTGCTTTAGTTGGAACAACTTTGTATGGAATTTTGAAGAAAAAGTTACCTCACTAAATACCATTCAATTTAATTTTGAGTAGCATTTTCTAAATCAAGAAAATGCTATTTTTTTTGATTCAAATTTAGAATTCCCCATACAATACCATATTGTGCTGCTAAATAAGTTATCATAATAAAAAATGAGGCATGCGGTATGGGTTGGTAAAACTTATTAAAAGCCAAAACACTATCAGAAGCAATAAACAATATAGCGCCAATTAATACGGATTGGTATGGAATTGATTTCCATTGATAACTTCCTTTTAAGGCAAAATATAACATACTACTAATTACGATTGCATACACTATTACGGGAACAGTTAAAGGACCTAATTTTGGTCCTAAAGTATTAATCATCCCGAAGAAGTAGAGTAAAATAAGCCCTATTCCTGCCCCAAAACTTATTTTGTTGGAAATGGAATTACTTATTGTTTGTTTACTAAAAAGTACTATATAAAAAACATGCGATATCAAGAAAGCTACTAAGCCAATAATAAAATAAATTTCGCCTTTATTAGCAAATAGTAAGACAATATCACCAATCCAAGAAAAAGTCAATGCGGTTAAAAGAAGGGACTTGGTTTTGAACTTGTCCGATAAATACACTCCAGATAATAATAAAGGCAATAAAAAAGGTTTTAAATAAACAGCTATTTCTTCTTGGTTTAAAGCGATCATAGCTAAATAGAAAATACTATATCTAATGTATATGTATAGTGCAACTTTATTTTTCATAATTGAGAGATCTAAGCGATGGTCATTTTTTCTGATTTGAAATCAGTACTTACAAAATATAGAGTTCCAAAAAAGGATAGACTAATTAAAGCCATTACTAAATAAGTTCCGTATGGAATGAATCGATCAATTTGAAACCAGTTACCCAATAAAACAATTATTCCGAAGCCATAAGTGAATCGGATTGTTTCCCAAAGCACGGAGTATTTATTAGTATCCATTAATTCGGTATAACTATAAACACTAATAAAAATAAAAAAAGCATAAATAAAAATATTTTGTAATGTAAGGTTGCCTATCGAAATGTATAAGAAGCTTACCAATCCTAGAGTTAGAAACATTTGAAAAATTGACCAATACAATAATAGTTTTGAATGTTGCGAACCATATTTTGTAAATTGATATACATCCCTAATTTTAGAAACAGGATATTTTTCTTCAAAATTGGCTGGACGCCATCCTGTAGGTTTAAACCAAATAGTTAGTTTGTCTTTCCAGTTTTCAGCCCGCCAAGCATCACAAATTAACAGCCATAAATGTTGAAAATTGATTCGGAATGGATTCCAGGTTTGAGCAGGCCTTGTAATACCAAAAACGGCTGGTACATGATCCAATTCTTCTTGAAATGTTCCAAAGAGTTTATCCCAAAAAATAAAAATTTGGCCATGATTTTTATCCATGTATTCTATATTGATAGCATGATGCACCCGATGATGCGAAGGTGTAACAATAATTTTTTCTAAAATCCCTATTTTTTTAATGTGCTTAGTATGGTACCAAAACTGCAAAAACAAATGAATAGGCAAGGTGATAGCAATTACTTTTGCAGGAACTCCAATTAAGGCTGCTGGAAGTAATAAGAAAGTGAAAAGATTTACAAAACTTGAAATACTTTGGCGTAAAGCACAGGACAAATTAAATTCTTCACTACTATGATGAATAGCATGTTTGTTCCATAAGAAATTGATTTGATGCGATAAACGGTGGGACCAATAACCATAAAAGTCAATCACAATAAAAGCGATCACAATGGATAAAATTGTAATTTCTTGTTGAAAGAAAGCTAAATGAGCCGACATCCATTCATAAGAAAGTAAAGTAATACTCAATCCTAGTACATCTTTTAAGGAATTTACAATACCTGAACTTATACTCGAAACGGAGTCCATCAATGGCGCTGTATCTTCTCCTTTATAATAACCATATATTTTTTCAATGATTATTAATGTCAAAAAAAGGGGCATCGCAAAAACTAAAATGGTGGCATATTCTTTCATACAACTTATTTATTGTATCAAATATAAAATAAAACTGTATGTTTTTTAATTAAAATAAAAAAAAGTAGAAAATTATATAATTTCTGCACTTAGACCAGCTGCTAATAGCTGAATGCATTGTGGCTTAAGTTTTTCATACACATCAGTTTTTACGGTACATTTTCCGTTATAATGAATAATTAACGAACATTGTTCCGCTTGTTCTGGCGTATGATCACAAACTCTAATTAAAGTAGCAATTACATGATCAAAAGTATTGACATCGTCATTATACACCACAATTTCATTATTTATAGTGGTGGCTTCTTTTAAACTGACTCTTTCTCTAACTTTTTCTTTAGTACTCATTGGAATGTTGTATTGTACTTAATTAACTGTAGAATTATTTTATATATTTTAAGGAAACCCAATTATTTTTTTGAAACTTTTTGATATATGTTAAGCCATGTTTAGTACAAGAATCATCAATAAAAGGGATATCTTCTTCATAAAAACCACTAAAAAGGATAGTTCCGCCAGTATTCAAACAATCGAAATACGATTGCATATCGTTCAAAAGAATATTACGATTAATATTAGCAATAATTAAGTCGTATTTTTTTCCAATTAGTAAGGCAGCATCACCTTCATATACACTGATATGTTGGCAATTGTTTCGCTCGGCATTTTCGATAGAATTCAAATAACACCAATTGTCAATATCAATTGCGTCGATAGGTTGAGCGCCTTTCATTTCGGCTAAAATTGCTAAAATAGCGGTGCCGCATCCCATATCTAAGGTTTTTAAACCTTTTAAATCCATCTCCAGAAGTTGCTGGATCATCATATGTGTAGTTTCATGATGTCCTGTACCAAAACTCATTTTAGGTTCAATAACGATATCAAACTCAGCATCTGTTTTTGGGTGAAAAGGAGCACGAACGTGACATTTACCATCTACTTCAATTGGTTCGAAGTTTTTTTCCCATTCTTCATTCCAATTCACTTGTTCAATCTCTTCAAAAGTGAAGTCGATTTTGAATTCTTTTGATTGGAGAATATATACATCGTCAAGAATAGTTTTGTCCCAAAACGCCTTTTGAACAAAAGCATCTATTCCACTTTCCGTTTCTGTGAAACTTTCAAAAGCAGTTTCTCCTAATTCAGCGATTAGAATTTCTGAACCTAACTCTTTTGGTTCAATAGTAAAGTGGTAACCGATATAACTATTTGACATGTTTTTATTTTTTTTGCAAATGTACGGTTTCTCGTTATTTATTGTAAAAAATCAAAACAAAAAAAGAGGTTTGAATGTACAAACCTCTTTCAATTATTTGTAATAGTAAAATTTAGATTGCGTTGATAATGGCTACAAAATCATCTGCTTTTAAAGCAGCTCCTCCGATAAGACCTCCGTCTACATCTGGTTTTGAGAAAATTTCTTTTGCATTTTCAGGTTTCACACTGCCTCCATAAAGGATAGAAACATCTTCAGCTACATCACTACCAAAAGATTTACGAACTGTTTCTCTGATGAATTCATGCATTTCTTGTGCTTGTTCAGGAGAAGCGGTTTCACCTGTTCCAATAGCCCAAACGGGTTCGTAGGCTAACACTACTTTTTCCCAATTAGCGGCTTTAATATGAAACAAACCATCTTTCAATTGGTTTTCTACCACATTGAAATGATTGTTGGATTGACGGTCTTTCAGTTCTTCGCCAAAACAGAAAATAACTGTCATTTCATGTGCTAATACAGTATCTACTTTTGAAGCAATTAAAGCATCAGTTTCATGAAATATAGCTCTACGCTCTGAATGTCCAAGGATTACTGTAGTAACGCCAACACTTTTTAGCATGTCTGCTGAGATTTCTCCTGTAAAAGCTCCATTTTCTGCTTGGTGTACATTTTGAGCGGCTACATCAATGTTAGTAAATTCTAAATGATCAACTGCAGATGCAAGATTGATAAAAGTAGGTGCAACAATTACTTGTGCTGCGCTATCAGTAGGGACTTTAGCAATTAATTCATTTAATAAATCTTCTGTTTGCTCCGCATTTTTATGCATTTTCCAGTTTCCTGCAACAATCTTTTTTCTCATTATAGTGCTATTATTTTTATTGTGTTTAATTTATTTTAATTTGTTGAGCGTTTCATTAATAAGATCAAAATCTTTCTCAATAGCTCTGTATAGTACTATTTTACCTGATTTATCTATGATAATATATCTTGGGATCCAATCCAAATCAATTGCTTGACCAAAAACTCCTTTCATTTGATCGTTAGCCATAAAATGGTCTCCTTTCAATTCGTGTTTTTCGATTCCAGCTAACCATTTATCGGATGTTTTATCCATTGAAATGAATGTAAATGCCACTTCAGGATGATTGGCTTGTAATTCTTTTACCTTTGGCATTGCTTTGACACAATCCCCACACCAAGAAGCCCATACTTCAATTACGGTTACTTTTCCTTTATGTTTTTTTAAAATGTCTTTAAATGCTATTTGACCTCCATCGGTTGTCAAAAGTGTTTCAGATAAAGCGGTTTCTGAAAAGGAAGTTTTCTGTGCATTGCTTGTACACGAAAATGTAGCGAAAGCAATTACTAAAGCGAATAATTTTTTCATAGGAATTTAATAGTTTTCAAATTTAAAGTAAAGTGAGTAAAAATGCTATTGTACCTGACTATTGTCTGGATTTACTATCGATATAGTTAATAACTAGTTTAGTTATTAACGACATGCGACTTATAATTTCAAGTCTTGAATATCGTTATAATGTACTTTTTGTTTGACAGTACCTCTTTCTAATATAACAATACTAGGATTGGCTCTTTCAATGGTTTTTAGAGCAATAGCGTCACAAAAATAAAAGTCAAATGTATATCCGAATTCTTTTTTTGTTTTTTCTATTTGTTCCTGAGTTGAGCCTGTCATCCCAATTACTTTATAGCCTTTAGCTTCTGCTTCTTTTTGAACGTTTTTCAAAATGTTCAAGCCGTCTTTATTGGCAATAGCCAAATCATAAGCAACAAAAACAAGTAATTTATAATGACGTAATAATCTGTCTTTTTGATCAAAACCATCTTTTTCCATGGCGAAATCATGAATAGGAGGTACGTATCCTTCTACAATTACTTTGTCTTTTCGATCCACAAAAGTCGCTCCGGCTGGAATATTCATTAAATCCTTTTCGGTAAATTCAGTATCAACGCCATTAACTTTGTAAATAAACACCATTTCCACAACTGATTGTGGAGCTCCTTCTGGAATTGCCATTCCCTTTTGAATGTTGTTGCCCACTTTGAAAGGCCTAAAGTCAATAATTGGCAAATGATTTAAGACCCAATAAGCCATTATTCCGCACAAAACTAAGCTGAATCCAACAAGAGTATTTTGGATTTTAGCAGTAAATAATGGCTGCACCAATTTATTATTGATAAACAAAATCAAAATAAAGAATAACAAAACGACATCTTTTGTAAAGGATTCCCATGGGGTTAAATGCAAAGCATCTCCAAAACAACCGCAATCTTTTACCACATTGAAATAAGCAGAGTAAAAAGTTAAGAAGGTAAATTGAATAATAAGAAGGAGTAAAAGCCAAACCGTTAGTTTTGATTGGTAACCCAATAAAAGCATAACTCCTAAAACTACTTCAAGGATAACTATAAATAGGGCTATAGCTAATGAAAATGGAATAAAAAATGGAAGGTTAAAAACAGGCTCGCCAAAGTATTCAGCCAACTTATAAGAAAAACCTACAGGGTCATTCAATTTAATTAAACCTGAAATAATAAAAAGAATTCCAACAAATAGTCGAGAAAATTGGGTCAGTATGTTTTTTAAATTCATCATTTTTATAATTTGAGAAAAAGGTTATTTTTTCATTAAAATCAACGCAAAAACAGCGTAATTAATCATGTCTTGATAATTGGCATCAATACCCTCAGAAACTAATGTTTTTCCTTCATTATTTTCAATTTGCTTTACTCGAAGTAATTTTTGCAGAATCAAATCGGTTAAAGAACTGATACGCATTTCCCGCCAAGCCTCACCATAATCATGGTTTTTATTTTCCATTAATTCTTTGGTTGCCAATATTTTAGCATCGTATAATTCAGTAGCTTTTACACGATCTAAATCGGGTTGATCTACAAATCCTAATTCCAATTGTATCAACGCCATAATGGAATAATTGATGATTCCAATAAATTCTCCTGCTTCGTCTTCATTTACTTTACGAACATCGTTTTCTTGTAAAATTCGGATGCGTTGCGCTTTGATAAATATTTGGTCGGTTAGCGAAGGCAAACGTAAAATACGCCAAGCACTTCCGTAATCTTTCATTTTTTTGGTAAATAAATCGCGACATACCGCAACTACGGCATCATATTCTTGTGAAGTATTCTTCATTATTGATGTATATTTGTATTCAAAAATTTTTTCAAAAATAAGAATTATTTTCCTGAAAGAAGAAAAACAAGCTCTTTAAAACCAGATTGAAATGACTATTAATTGCAAAGGAAAACTTATCGATTTATCAAAGCCTAAGGTAATGGGAATTCTTAACCTAACACCGAATTCTTTTTTTGACGGAGGGAAGTATACAAATGAGGAGGAAATAGTAGCTCAAGTTCATAAAATGCTTTCTGAAGGGGCTACTTTTATTGATATTGGTGCGTATTCAAGCAAACCCAATGCCGAATTTGTTGCCGTAGAAGAAGAAATAGCTAGAATAGTTCCTGTTGTTGAATTGCTAATTAATCATTTTCCAAATATCATTATTTCTATAGATACATTTCGATCCGAAGTTGCCGAAGCCTGTATTCTAAAAGGTGCTGCTTTGATTAATGATATATCGGCAGGAAAATTAGACGATTTAATGTTAACAGTTATTGCTAAATACAATGTGCCTTATATCATGATGCACATGAAAGGAACGCCACAAACTATGCAAACGTTGACACAATATGATGCTATTGTTGAAGAAATACTTTTATATTTCTCTGAACGAATTGCGGCCGCTCGAAGTTTAGGTATCAATGATTTGATTGTTGATCCTGGATTTGGCTTTGCCAAAACATTGGAACAGAATTACGAATTACTACAAAAAATGGAATTGTTTGAGCAATTAAATTTGCCAATTTTGGCAGGAATTTCTAGAAAATCAATGATTTATAAAGTATTGAATTGCAATCCTTCAGAATCTCTTAACGGAACAACGACTTTAAATACTGTTTCGTTGATGAAAGGTGCAAATATCCTTCGAGTGCACGATGTAAAAGAAGCTATGGAATGTGTTACTTTATTTAATGCTTTGCATTCGTAATTTACTGATGATGATACGGCTCGTTTCTTAAAATCGTAAATCCGCGGTAGAGTTGTTCGATAAAAAATAAACGAACCATTTGGTGCGAAAAGGTCATTAGTGAAAGTGATATTTTTCCTTGTGCTTTCGCATAAATAGCTTCCGAAAATCCGTAGGGACCACCGATTACAAAAACCAAGGTTTTAATGCCGGAATTCATTTTCTTCTGTAATTCTTCTGAAAATCCAACGCTTGTAAAACTTTTCCCATTCTCGTCTAAAAGAATAAGTTGATCGGTTGGCGTAATTTTTGCTAAAATTAATTCGCCTTCTTTTTCTTTTTGTTGGCTTTCCGAAAGGTTTTTAACATTTTTAATGTCGGGAATACTATCCAACTCAAACTTGACATAAAATGACAAGCGTTTGGTATAATCGTCTATCAGAGTTTGTAAAGCTTTATTGTCAGTTTTACCTATAGCAATCAGTTTGATATTCAATTTGTAAATATTTAAAATATAAATAAATTCATTACATTAATCTTTTGGTAAAGCAGCTCCAACTGCAATATCACATCGGTGACCCGTTTGACCGTGTGGTGGATTTACACCTTCAGCTGTTGGGGTTACCGGAGTTGTCGCTGTAGATGACGTGACTGTCATTTGTTGAGTAGTTGTTATTTTTTGATTTGGTTTTGCTGTAGTAACAGGAGAATTTAAAGGTGCTCCCACCGGAATTTCACAACGGTGACCTGATTGACCGTGAGGAGGATTCATTCCTTCTTTAGTGGCATCTGCTACATTAGAGCTGGCAGTTTGATTAGGTTGAGTTGCGGTTTTATTAGCCTCTTTGTTTCGCATTTGATTGCCAACTTCTGTAAATGGTATTACTGCCGTTGGTATATTCTCTTTAGGAGATTCCTCATTTTTACAGGAATTTAATATCAAAACTGCAATTAAGAGTAATCCGATGAAATTTTTCATTTGTATTTTTATTGGTATAAAATTCAAAAATAGAATTTTATTTTAATGCCATCATCTATTTTTCCAACTATTTTTAGTCTTTGATCACTTTCATTAATGAAATTTCTACTTTTTTTTATACCAAAATATGTGTTACTTTAGCCACTCATAAAATTTTATAAAATGATTTGTGAGTCCCAATTCAAAAAGGAATTAGAAGTGGTAATTGCTAATGCAATACGAGAAGATGTTGGTCCAGGCGATTACAGTTCGTTAGCATGTATACCCGACTCAACTGAGGGCAGAGCAAAACTTTTAGTTAAAGAAGACGGAATTATAGCAGGAGTGGCTTTTGCTAAAATGATTTTTGAATATGTGGATGTTGATTTGAAAATGGAAATTTTCATTGAAGATGGGGCATTGGTTAAAAAAGGAGATGTGGTTTTTCATATTTCCGGTAGATCGCAATCTATTCTAAAAGCGGAACGCGTAGTGCTGAATTCAATGCAACGAATGTCGGCTATAGCTTCCAAAACAAATCAATATGTTCAATCTTTGAAAGGTACAAAAACAAAAATTTTAGATACACGTAAAACCACCCCGGGATTTCGTGCTCCTGAAAAATGGGCTGTGAAAATTGGAGGTGGTGAAAATCATCGTTTTGCTTTGTACGACATGATTATGTTAAAAGACAATCATATTGATTTTGCAGGCGGAATCACTTTAGCTATTGCTAAAACTAAAGCTTATCTGAAAAATAATAATTTGGATTTAAAAATTATAGTTGAAGCGCGTGATTTAGAAGAAATCAAAGAAATTTTAAAAAGTGAGGGTGTGTATCGCATCTTGATCGATAATTTTAATTACGAAGATACTCGCAAAGCAGTTGCTTTGATTGGTAACCAATGTCAAACCGAATCTTCGGGAAATATAAATGAAACTACTATTCGTCAGTATGCAGCATGTGGGGTAAATTATATTTCTTCGGGTGCTTTGACCCATTCGGTTGCCAACATGGATTTGAGTTTAAAAGCATTTTAAAATGGCTACAGCAATTGAACACAAGCTTTTAAAAATTCCAATTATTCGTACTTTAGTCCAAATACTTCAGCGCGTTAAATTACCTTGGTTGGAAGGATTATCCCTTTATGATTTGATAGAATTGTATATTCGAGGTATCGTTGAAGGTGGATTAACCTATCATGCTAGCGCTGTTGCCTTTAGTTTTTTTATGGCTTTGTTTCCTTTTGCTTTATTCATACTTAATTTAATTCCATTCATTCCTATTGACGGATTTCAAGCTGACTTTTTAGAATTTGTCAAAGAGGGAGTTCCACCCAATACTTATGATGCTATTTATCAAATTATCAGTGATATCTTGAACAACAGCCAATCTAGTTTATTGTCTTACGGGTTTCTACTTTCTATTTTTTTGATGGCAAATGGAATTCTTGGCATATTGGGTGGTTTTGAATCCTCAAAACATGTTGTAATTAAGCGAGGTTTTCTCAATCAATATATGGTAGCGTTGGGAATTTCAATGCTTTTATCAATTTTGCTCTTGGTTACTGTTGCTGCATTAGTTATTTTTGAGGTGGTTATTCAACAAACAATAATACAAGATGTGCTGACTGATCGAGTTCCATTAATTGAATTAGGTCGCTATGCGTTTGTAATTTTGATGATTTTAATCACAAGTTCTACTTTATTACGTTACGGTACTAAACAATTTAGCCAACCAAAATTTATTAGTATTGGTTCGGTATTTACAACAATTTTAATCATAATATCTTCCTATTTTTTTGGTATTTGGGTAGTTAAATTCTCCAAGTACAATGAATTGTATGGATCTATTGGAACCTTATTAATTTTGATGTTCTATATTTGGATTAACTGTATGATTTTACTTTTAGGATTTGAATTAAATGCTACTATTGCGAAACTTAAAAAACAAAACACTTTAAACTATTAATTATGAAAAAACTATTTACCTTTTTCTTATTTGTTTTTGTAACAACAACCATGAATTCTCAAACTGTTATTGGAAAATGGAAAACAATCGATGACGAAACGGGCGATGCAAAATCTATCGTAGAAGTATTCTCAAAATCTGGAAAAATCTATGCCAAAGTGGTTGAAATTTTAGAACCTGCTAATAAAAATCGCGTTTGTACAAATTGTTCTGGTGTTGATAAAAACCAACCTATTTTAGGATTGACGATTATTAAAGGATTAACCAAAGATGGTTCTGAATATAATTCGGGGGAGATTCTAGATCCTAAAAACGGCAAATTGTATAAATGTGCACTTTCTTTAGAGTCAAAGGACAAATTAAAAATTCGAGGCTATATTGGTTTTTCTTTATTGGGAAGAACACAATATTGGTATCGTGTGAACTAATCTCTTAATACTAGAAATGTATTTTGTCGAAGTAATTTTACCCCTTTCATTAGCGAAGACCTTTACCTATATGGTGTCAGAAGACGAGTTTCATTTTGTAAAATACGGAATGAGAGTTGTTGTGCCTTTCGGAAAAAGTAAAATGTATACAGCATTAATCATTGGTAAACATCAAAATGCACCTACTTTATATGAAGCAAAAGAGATTGATCACATACTCGATGAAAATCCTATAGTAACTGAATTCCAAATTGCACATTGGCAATGGATAGCAAGCTATTATATGTGTGCTATTGGGGATGTATATCGTGGTGCAATGCCAAACGCACTGTTGTTGGAAAGCGAAACAGTTATTTCTCAAAAAAAATCTGTTATTGTAGATGAAAATTTACTTTCAGATGAAGAATTTTTGGTGTTCCAAGCTTTACAACATCAAAGCTCACTTCGAATTCAAGATATCACCGCAATATTGAATAAGAAAACTATTTTTCCAGTTATTCAAAAGTTGATTGACAAAAATGTTTTGGTTTTGCATGAAGAAGTTCAAGAATTGTACAAGCCAAAATTAGTTCGCTACGTTAAATTGCATTCAAAATTCGATTCTAATGCAGGTTTAAATGAATTGTTAGAAACGTTGAAAAATGCAACTAAACAAAGAGCAATTGTTTTAACGTATTTTCAATTGAGTGCCAAAGAAAAACAACCCATCTCAGTAAAAAAATTGGTTGAAAGTGCTAATTGTACTTCAGCAATTGTAAAAGCACTAATTGAAAAGGAAATTTTTGAAGACTATTTTATTCAAGAAGATCGCATTAATTTTAATGGGAATCCCCAAGAAAATGAGTTAATTCTTAGTGATGCGCAACAAACAGCATACCATCAAATTCTTTCTAGTTTTGAATCCAAAGAGGTGTGCCTATTACATGGACTTACATCAAGCGGAAAAACAGAAATCTACATCAAGCTAATTGAAAAACAATTGGCTTCTGGAAACCAAGTGTTGTATTTGTTACCGGAAATTGCTTTAACTACCCAGTTAGTTGGTCGTTTGCGAACTTATTTTGGTGATAAAGTAGGCGTATATCATTCTAAGTATAGTACTAACGAACGTGTAGAACTATGGAAACAAGTTCTCGAACAATCCTCGAAATCGCAAATAGTTATAGGAGCGAGGTCGGCCTTGTTTTTACCTTTTTCCAATTTAAGTTTAATTGTTGTCGACGAAGAACACGAGCAAACATTCAAGCAAGTAGATCCAGCACCACGCTATCACGCACGCGATGCAGCCATAGTTTTGGCATATGCTCATAAAGCAAAAGTCCTTTTGGGTTCGGCAACGCCAAGTATTGAATCCTATTTCAATGCACAATCTGATAAATATGGATTGGTTGCAATTACAGAACGTTATGGAAATGTTCAGTTGCCCGAAATGGAATTGATCGATTTAAAAGACAGTTATTTTCGCAAGAAAATGACGGGCCATTTTAGTCATGCTTTGGTAGAAGCCATTACAACTGCTTTGTCATTGGGCGAACAAGTTATTTTATTTCAAAATAGAAGAGGGTATTCACCGATAATGGAATGCCTTACTTGTGGAAATGTGCCGCAATGTCAGCAATGTGATGTGAGTTTGACGTACCACCAGCACAAAAACCAGTTGCGCTGTCATTATTGTGGTTATGTTATGGCAAAGCCAACGCAATGTCATAGTTGTTCTAGTATTGACCTCGCTACGAAAGGCTTTGGAACAGAACAAATTGAACAAGAGTTGCAGACAATTTTCCCAAATGCCAAAATTGGACGAATGGATCAAGATACTACTCGCGGCAAGTATGGTTTTGAAAAAATTATTGACAGTTTTAAGAATCAAGAAATTGAGATTTTAGTTGGGACACAAATGCTTGCTAAAGGTTTGGATTTTAACAATGTAAGTTTGGTAGGAATTATGAATGCTGACACCATGTTGTATCATCCCGATTTTAGGGCTTTTGAACGAAGTTTTCAAATGATGACTCAGGTTGCAGGACGATCTGGACGTTCAGAAAAACGTGGAAAAGTGGTAATTCAAACCTACAATCCAAATCACAATACAATCCAACAAGTGGTTCATAATGATTATGTTGGGATGTACAAGGAACAACTTTATGACCGTCAAATATATAAATACCCACCTTATTTTAAAATCATAAAGTTGACCTTAAAACAACGTGATTTTGACAAGCTAAAAGAAGGAGCCATGTGGTTGTATCAGGTAATGAGTCAAAATTTAAATATGCCAGTTTTAGGACCTGAGGAGCCACCAATTAGTAGAATTCGAAACGAGTATATTCGTACTATATTGATTAAGATTCCTCAAAATGTTCCCATAGCGAATACTAAAAAAACAATTCAAAAAATCTTGAATAGCTTTGAAGCGGTTCCACAGTTTCGATCAATAAAGGTGGCCATTAATGTTGATAATTATTAATTACATGTCTGAAAATAAAAATAATCAATCGGGAAATTCAATTGGAGTAGGTGCGGCAATTGGACTTGTTTTGGTTGTAGCTTTTAAATTTCTTTTTAAGAATACTTCTGTGAGTATTGGACTAGGGGTTGCAATTGGTGCCGCAATTGGTGCACTTATTGACTGGATTCAATCAAGAAAATAGTTTATGATAGTAATCAATCCGCTTTTAGTATTTTGATTAAATCTTCTTTTTTATTTCTGCTTAAAGGAATTTTAGAAGTCTTAATCTCAATAAATTTACTGTTGTACCTTTCGATTTTGTCAATATTTATGATGTAGGATTTGTGCACGCGTATGAATTTATCTTGGTTAAGATTCGCTTCAAACGATTTCATAGTTGAAAGCACAAGATGATTGCTATCTTCGGTAACTACTTTTACATAATCGCCAAAGGCTTCTATCCATTTTATTTTGGCAGTAAATATTTTTAATTTTTTTAGATTACTTTTAATATAAATATGTTCGCCGGTTTCCTCTTTAATATTATGTTCCAATTGATGCAAATACAATGCACGATTTACAGCAATTTCAAACCGATTTAACGTCACTGGTTTTTTGATATAATCTGTGGGAGAATAATCAAAAGCACGTAAAGCATATTCAGCCTTAGCTGTAACAAAAATTATCTGTAGTTTTTTTTTAAGTCCTTCTAAAAAAGAAAAACCATTTATTATAGGCATTTCGATATCCAGAAAAATCAAATCTACATCATGAATTTTCATGCAATTTCTAGCTTCAATGGCATTAGAAAACTCCCCAACTAAGTGTAATTGTGGGTTATTGTTTACTAATTTGACCACAATCATTCGTTGAAAAGCGCTATCTTCTATTACTAAACAATTTAATTTCATTTGATGTGGTGTATTGGTTTCTTATAAATGTAGTGAAAATAACTACAAAAACAGATGAAATAGGGAATAAGTTATTTAAAAAAAAGAGTCTTGTAAAGAAGTGTTTGGATATTTAGAAAAAATGACTATTTTTGCAGCCAATTTAACAAATAAATACATTATTTATGAATCATTATGAAACTGTTTTCATTTTAAATCCCGTTTTATCTGATGTTCAGGTAAAGGAAACAGTAAGCAAATTTGAAGAATTTCTTACTAGTCGTGGAGCTGAAATGGTATCGAAAGAAGACTGGGGTCTTAAAAAAATGGCTTACGAAATTCAAAACAAGAAAAGTGGTTTTTACCATTTATTCGAATTCAAAGTTGCTGGTGAAGTA
>CANHKZ010000015.1 GCA_947461425.1 Flavobacteriaceae bacterium
GTTAAATGTCGCAAATAGTTATCGCTTGTTGCAAAGAAGCTAATTTATCTGGGTTTTTTGGAATAAATTCTTGACCAACAAATCCTTTAAATCCAGAAGCTGCAATTGCTTTCATAATTGCTGGATAGTTTAATTCTTGGGTTCCATCAATTTCATTACGTCCTGGTACACCAGCCGTATGAAAATGAGCAATATATTGAATATTGTCTTTGATAGTTCGAATCACATCACCTTCATCAATTTGCATATGATAGATATCGTAAAGCAATTTGAAATGAGTAGAGTTAATTCGTTTAACCAATTCTACACCCCAGGGAGTTCTATCACATTGGTAATCTTTATGATCAATTCTACTGTTCAATAATTCCATTACTAAAGTAACATTGTGTTTTTCAGCCAAAGGAATTAGTTTTTGTAATCCAATGATGCAATTATTCCAACCCTCTTCATTCGATTTTCCTCTGCGATTACCACTAAAACAGATTAGGTTTTTGTATCCTGCCTCTGCAACACGCGGAATCATATCAGTGTAGCGTTGAATTAGTTTTTCGTGAAATTGAATATCATTAAATCCATCTACTAAATTCAATTCAGCACCATTACACATGGTTGAAATCAAATTGTATTTTTTTAATAATGGCCAAGCTTCAGGTCCTACCAAATCAATACCAGTAATCCCCATTTTTTTTGCTTCCACACAAAGTGATTCTAAATCTATTGAATCAAAACACCAACGCGAAACAGAATGATTGATGTTACCTTTGCCCATAGGGGAGGATGTTGTTTTTTCTTTTGGAAAACCAAAAGCGGATAAATCTAAAGGAATACTTAGTGCAGCAGTACTGGCAAGCATTCCTTTGATAGCTGAACGTCTATTGAGGTTAGTTTTCATTTATAAATTAGTGTGAAACTTCTGCTTTATTTTTGTCATTAAAAGACAGCGCAAATAAAACAAAAACTACTAAAGCAATTCTAGCAGGAATAATCCAAACCATTTCCCAGTTAATTGTTCCAGTGATCGTTTTATAATTATCAGTAATCCATCCAGCTACTGCAAAACCAATTAGCATTCCTACACCATAAGTAGCTAGCGTAATTAAACCTTGTGCTGCACTTTTGTATTTTTCTCCCGCTTTGGAGTTAGTATAAATTTGTCCGGATACAAAGAAAAAATCATAACAAATTCCGTGTAATGCAATTCCGAGAATTAGCATAAAACTTAACTCTCCGCCATTCCCGTATGCAAATAACGCATATCGAATGGCCCAAGCTAACATTCCGACCAAAATGGTTTTTTTAAATCCGTATTTTGTAAAGAAAACAGGAATTAATAATAAGAATAAAGCTTCTGATATTTGTCCAATGGCCATTTTACCAGTCGGGTTTTCCAATCCCGCTTCTGTTAAAAAAAGATTTGCATTTTGGTAATAAAACGCCAATGGAATACAAATTAAAATAGAAGCAATAAAGAAAATTGCAAAGTTCTTATCTTTTAATAATTTTAAAGCATCCAATCCGATGATATCACCAATTTTAATTTTTTCATCTGAAACCTTTGGTGGAGTTGCAGGTAAGGTAAAACTTAAAAGTCCTAAAATTAAAGCAGCACCGCCAGCTAATAAAAAGGTATTTTTCAACATTCCTTGAGCTACATTTTCAGCAGCATCCCAATGGAAGATAAAACTTATAGATAAACCAGCTACAATCCAACCAATTGTTCCCCAAACTCTAATTGATGAAAATTCCTTTTCAGGATCATTCATTTGGTTAAATGCAACTGAATTTACTAATGCCAATGTAGGCATATACAAAATCATATAACTTAGAACATAAGTATAAAAAATTCCAATATCACTAGATTGGTACATTTGGTACATTAAAAAAGCACCGACTAAATGCAAAACACCTAAAATTCTTTCTGCATTAAAATAACGGTCGGCAATTAAACCAATAATAAACGGCGCAATAATTGCACCCCAAGATTGAGTCGAAAATATAGCGCCCACAATGGAGCCCTCAGGATCTGAAAAATTAAATTTTAAAAAGGTTCCTAACGTTACAAACCAAGCTCCCCAGATAAAAAATTCCAGGAACATCATTGTTGATAATTTAATTTTATTTGTTGTATTCATAAGTGTAATTTGGTTTGGTTAGTTGGTTTAGTATTATTTATTTACAACCCGTTGTTGTTTGCATAGTATTCCACTCTTTAATCATAATATTACGGTACCAAACATTATCTCCATGATCTTGTAACGCAATTTTACCAGATTGAAATGCAGCAAAACCAGGCCAAGTAGCAAATTTACTTCCTGCTACAAGAGCTTTGAATTTATCATCCCAAAGCATGGTTTCCACCACTTTAACTCCATTCAATAACATTTGCAATTTCCCGAACTTGCAAACAATATCAACAGAATTCCATTCTCCAACTGGTTTTACGGGTTCGGTTGTGCTTTTAATCAAATCGTACAAATCACCAGCTCTGTGTTTTTCTATTTTGCCGTCAGGGTGACCATCGTTATCTAAAACTTGCATTTCTAAACCAGTTTCATATGTGTTTTTGAATTTAGCTAAGTCTTCGTTAACAAAGAAAATAATACCGCTATTAGCATTAGCTGCCACTTTCCATTCTAATTTTAAATGGAAATTAGTATATTCTTTATCCGTTACTAAATCGCCACCTTGACCATTTTTAGTTGCAGTTGGATCAAAATGTAATTCTCCATTTTCCACTTTCCAAGCAGAGCTTGCTGTTTTTTTTCCGTAAGTATGCCAACCTGTGGTAGATGTTCCATCAAATAATGAAACAAAACCTTTTGGCAAAGCTGATTGAGCATTAGTTGTTTGTATCAAAATAGTTATACATGCTATTTTTAAAATATTCTTAATCATTGTATTTTGTATTATAGTGTTAAATTTTTCCATCCTTCGCGGTACTCGCGTTTTACGAATTGATTTACTTCATCAAAATTTGTAATTCTCATAGCGTCATTATCCCATAATAATTTAGCAGAACGTCCCGGATATACATCTTCTCCTAATTCATCACGAACAAGATCATACCCTCTAATGGCTAAATTGGCCATTAAAAGTGCTTCTGTTAAAGGACCAGCAATTTCAAATCCAGAGCTAACTTCTTGTTTACCATAACCAGCTATAGCTGCATCAACCCATTGTTTGTAATGGCCTTCCATTCCGTCTTTTACACGAGCATATTTTTGAGCTACTTGAATTTCTTCATTTCGGGTTAATGGCAATAATCTTGGATTTAATCCGTAGGTATCACACATCATTTTTCCTTTGGTACCAATAAATAAAGTTCCGTTTCCACCATCTCCAAAAATTTCATTTGAACCTAATTCCTCAGGACGAACTGGCTGAATACCACCATCCATCCAGTGTACTTTAACATCACCTAAGGTTTTATCTGTTTTAGGAAAAGTTAAGGTAACATGGCTTGATGGCGGACAACTTTCTGGGAAATATCCACGTTTAAATTCATCAACATATACTGAGCCTACACTACATTGAACGTCTTTAGCATATTTTAAATTTAAGACACTAAATGGAGTTTCAAGTAAGTGACATCCCATGTCTCCTAATGCACCGGTGCCATAATCCCACCAACCTCTCCAGTTGAAGGGAACTAATTTATCTACATAATTTTTATATGGAGCTGTTCCCAACCATAGATCCCAATCCAACTCTTTAGGAATTTTTGGCTGAGCAGTAGACCAGGGAATTCCTTGTGGCCAAACAGGTCGATCCGTCCAAGCATAAATAGTATGAACATCTCCAATTAAACCCGCTTCATACCATTCCTTCATAGTTCGAGATGCATCGTTAGAAGAACCTTGATTTCCCATTTGGGTAACTACTTTGTATTTTTTTGCAGCTTGGGTTAAAATTCTCGCCTCATAAATATCGTGGGCCATAGGTTTTTGCACATAAACATGTTTTCCTAATTGCATTGCCGCTAAGCATTGAATTGCATGATTGTGATCTGGAGTAGAAACTGAGACAGCATCAAAGTTTTTGTGTTCTTTGTCCAACATTTCACGCCAATCTTTGTAAAATTTTGCTTTTGGAAAAGCGTTTACACTATTAGCCGCTCTTCTTGTATCTACATCACAAAGAAAACCAATATCAGCTTTCCCACTTTTATGGAACATGGCTATATCAGACTGGCCTTTTCCACCAACTCCAATTCCTGCAATTACCAAACGGTCACTAGGAGCAACAAAGCCTCTACCTAACACATGACGGGGTACAATCATAAATGCTGCAGCAGCCATTGCAGTCGTTTTTATAAAATCTCGGCGATTATTGGCTGGTTTATTTTCTTCTTCTTTTTTCATTGTTATTTTTTGTTAGTCAATTCAAATAAAAATTAGTACTATTTTTTAAGTGCTAAAATATATTTAGCCATTGATTTCGCATCCTCTTTCTTTAACGAAGCGTGAGCTGACATTGGCATCGATCCCCAAACACCTGAACCGCCTTTAACAATTTTTCCAGCTAAATAGTCAACATTTTTACTGTTATTAGCGTATTTTTTTGCAATATCAACATAAGAGGGACCAATTAATTTTTTGTCTAATTTATGACAACCAATACAATCTGATTTGGCAATCAGCTTTTCTCCATCATTAGATTGAACAATAATTGTTGTTCTTTTGATATATTTTTTGTCTGACTCGATTGAAGTAAAAGAGGGTAAAGAAATTATGGCAAGGCCAATAAGTAAAAAGTTACGTTTCATTATTGTATAATTGTTAAAGTCCTAAATTTTTTCTGTTTAATTGTGTATTGGTAGTTACGGCAGCAAAATCATCAAAGGCTTTATCAGTCACTTTTATTATATGCTTTTTGATAAAATCAGCACCCTCTCGAGCACCGTCTTCTTGATTTTTGATACAACATTCCCATTCCATAACTGCCCAACCTTTGTAATCATATTGTGCTAATTTACTAAAAATAGTTTTGAAATCAATTTGGCCATCTCCCGGAGAACGGTAGCGTCCTGCACGATTGGCCCAATTTTGGTAGCCACCAAAAGTTCCTTGTTTACCTGTTGGATTAAATTCAGCATCTTTAACATGAAACGCTTTAATACGTTCGTGATAAAAATCGATGTACTGAATATAATCTAATTGCTGTAATACAAAGTGTGAAGGGTCATAAAGTAAACAAGCTCTGGAATGATTATTGACTGCTTTCAAGAACATCTCATAGGTTTCACCGTCAAATAAATCCTCACCAGGATGAATCTCATAGCAAAGATCCACTCCGTTGTGATCAAATTCATTTAAAATAGGTAACCAACGTTTTGCTAATTCTGCAAATCCTTCCTCGATTAATCCTGGGGGTCTTTGAGGCCAAGGGTGGAAGTACTGCCAAAGTAATGAACCACTAAAAGTAGCATGAGCATTTAATCCTAAATTTTGAGACGCTTTAGCCGCATATTTCATTTGTTGTACGGCCCATTCTTGTCTCGCCTTTGGATTGCCACGCAAAGCTGCAGGTGCAAAGCCATCAAAGAAATCATCATAAGCTGGATGAACAGCCACTAATTGGCCTTGTAAGTGGGTAGACAATTCTGAAATTTGTAACCCATAAGAAGCTACTTTTCCAGTCAATTCCTCTGCATAGCTAGTACTTTCTGCCGCTTTTTGTAAATCAATAAAACGAGCATCCAATGTGGGCATTTGGATCCCTTTAAATCCCAAATTAGCAGCCCATTGGCAAATACTATCTAAAGAATTAAAAGGAGCTTCACCACTAATAAATTGCGCTAAAAATACTGCTGGTCCTTGTATTGTTGTCATAATTATAAAACGTTAGGAGTCCATTTTTTATCAGAATGTGCAGAGGCTACTACATTATCAATAAATGCCATTCCTCTTAAGCCATCTTCAATAGAGGGAAAGTCTAACATTTCTGGAGTTGGTTGAGTACCATCAATTTTACAACCTAAAGTCAATGCAAAGTTTCTGTAGATATTTGCAAAAGCCTCTAAATAACCTTCTGGATGTCCACCGGGAGTTCTACAGTTATGTCTTGCAAATGATGACAACTGGGCATAATTAGAACCAGCTCTTAAAATTTGCATCGGTTCATCTAACCATTTTACAATTAAAGAGTTGGGTTCAAGTTGCAACCATTCGATTCCACCTTTTTCTCCATACACTCTAATTTTAAGGGCATTTTCTTCACCAGCGGCAACTTGAGAAGCCATTAATACTCCTTTAGCACCATTGTCAAATTTTAGCATGACCGCGCCATCATCATCCATAACACGACCTTCGACTAAAGTATTCAATTCAGCACAAATATCAGTGATTTTTGAACCTGTAATATATTCAGCCAAGTGCGCAGCATGGGTTCCAATATCACCCATTACCGAACTTTTACCTGATTTTTTTGGATCTGTTCTCCAAGCCGCTTGCGCATTTCCTTCTCTTTCAGATAATTTACTCAACCATCCTTGAGGATATTCTACCCAAACTTTACGAATTTTACCTAATTTTCCATCTCTCACCATCGCTTTAGCTTCTTTCACCATTGGATAGCCAGAGTAAGTGTGTGTTAGGCAAAGTGTTAAACCTGTTTCTTTTAATTTTTGTTCTAATAATTTAGCTTCCTCTAAAGAAAAGGTAATTGGCTTTTCAATTACTACATTAAATCCGTGATCTAAAGCCATCATAGCAGGAGCGAAGTGAGCAAAGTTTGGTGTTACAATGGTAACAAAATCAATTCTTTCTGCTGCAGGTAAAGCTGCTTCTGCTTTGATCATTTCTTCATACGTCAAGTAAGTTCTTGACCCGGGAAGAAACACAGCTTTTCCCGAAGCCACAGCTATTTCTGGATTGATACTCAAAGCACCACAACTTAGTTCAATTAAACCATCCATATTAGCTGCTAAACGATGAATCGCACCGATGAAAGCATCTTGGCCACCACCGACCATTCCCATTCTTAATTTTCTTGTCATAATAATTGTAACCTAGATATTTTTTTTCTTCAATTCTTTTACTGCATAATCTGCTGCACGTGCAGTCAAAGCCATAAATGTTAACGATGGATTTTGGCAAGCAATAGAAGGCATACAAGATCCATCTGTTACAAATACGTTACTAACCTCATGCATTTGATTCCATTTATTCAACACTGAATCCTTAGGATCATTACCCATACGAGCTGTACCCATTTCGTGAATGGCCATTCCTGGGTAGTAATCATTATCATAGGTTTGGATATTTTTCAAACCAGCAGCTTCTAACATTTCAGCAGCATCATTCATCATATCTTCTCGCATTTTCGCTTCATTGTCTTTAGTTTCGCAATCAATTGCTAAAACTGGTTGGCCCCATTTGTCTTTTTTTGAATGATCGATATAGACTT
Organism: Flavobacteriaceae bacterium; assembly: GCA_947461425.1. GTDB lineage: Bacteria > Bacteroidota > Bacteroidia > Flavobacteriales > Flavobacteriaceae > Flavobacterium. The sequence goes on from CANHKZ010000015.1 coordinate 7,408, forward strand.
TGTTTTCATAATAAGGTAGCATTTCTCCAAATCCGCCTAGTCCCATTTTCCAATGATCTGCAGGTTTTGACATATTGTTTTTGAAATCAACTCCAAAAGCTAATTCGGCAACATCAGCTTGCCAGTTTCCTCGACTTGCTCCACCTTGATAACCAAAACCTCTTAAATAATCACGCTTGTCATTACCATAATTTTGGTATCTAGGAACATAAATTCCATTAGCTCTACGTCCATAAGCGTATTTATCTTCAAATCCTTCAGCAGTACCCTCAGCACCACAACGGAAATGGTGATCCATTAAGTTATGACCCAATTGACCACTAGCATTACCCAAGCCATTTGGATGGGCTTCAGAAGTGGAGTTTAATAAAATAAAAGTAGAACCTAAAGTAGAACCATTAACAAAAACAATCTTTGCATAAAATTCCATAGTCTCTTTTGTCTCAGCATCAATGACCATTACACCTTTTGCTTTTTTTGTGTCTTTATCATAAATAATATGATTCACAATAGAGTAGGGTCTTACAGTTAATTTTTTTGTTGCCATTGCTGCTGGCAAAGTGGAAGATTGTGTACTAAAATAGGCTCCAAAAGGACAGCCTCGACTACACAAGTTTCGATATTGACAATTTCCTCTTCCAAGGTGCGGAACAGTTAAATTAGCAGTTCGGCCAATTGTCAAGATTCTTTCTTTGTTATAATGTTTTTCTATTCTTTCTTTTACGGATTTTTCTACACAGTTCAAATCCATTGGAGGTAAAAACTGTCCGTCAGGTAATAATGGCCACCCTTCATTTTGACCGCTTATACCAGCAAATTTTTCGGCATAGTCATACCAAGGTGCAATATCTTTGTAACGTATAGGCCAGTCATTCCCGTGTCCATCTCTTTTATTATCTTCAAAATTATGATCACTGAAACGGTAACTTTGTCGCCCCCACATCAATGATTTCCCACCAACATGAAAACCTCTATACCAATCAAAACGTTTGTCTTCAGTGTAAGGACATTCTAAATCATTGACCCACCATTTTTCATTGGCTTCTTGATAGGGATAGTCTCTAATCTGAACGGGGTGAGTTCTTTTTTGTTCCTCAGTCATTTTACCAGCATGCTTGAATTCCCATGGCTCTTTCATAGCTGACTCATAATCTGTAATGTGTTCAATATTCATTCCACGTTCCAACATTAAAACGCGTAATCCTTTTTCAGTTAGTTCTTTAGCAGCCCAACCGCCACTTATACCTGAACCTATAACGATTGCGTCATAAGTATTTTGTTCTTTTAGATTCGTATTGATATTCACGATGAGTATTTTTAAGTTTAAACTAATTTAACAATTAAGAGCAATTAATATGTAGCCCAAGCTTTTTGGCCAGGCGCTAAAGGAGCACTTCCATCGTAACTTCCTGGAATTGCTATATATTCCCGTGCTTGAGTACATCCAATTTCAGAGGAATAATATCCTAAAATAGTTAAATCTCTAGCAATGGTAAAGAAAGAGGGCTTTCTTTTATTTGCAATAGCTTCATCTCTTATTTCCGAAACAATATTAGTTTTTTCTTGCTCTGATGCAGTTACAAAGTTTTTCCCAAATTTCGTAAAACATTTGTCATCCATAGACTTCAAACCAGTGGCAAAGATTGATTGTAAATTGTTAGGATAACAATCCTGAATCATCATTGGAATAAATGATCCTAAACCAGCGGCTTTAGCTCCCAGGCATGCCGAAGTTGTTGGAATAATAATCTCTGCAAATTCAGCAAGTATTAATTCATCTGATACTGAAAAGTTGACTATTTTAGATTTGTCTAAAACTGTAAAACTTTCAAATAAAACGCCCATTGTTGTTGCAGAAATAGCTCCTCCCATTAAATAGGCAACTCTTTTTAGTGCTTCCCGTCTTTCCATTTGGTTAGTTATTTAGTATTTTTTTTGAATTTTAAAATTTATTTGTTCCTACTTACAATAATAGCAAATAAAAAACAGATTCTTTTTTTTTAATCCCAATTAATTGACAGAATTACATTTTTTTTATTTTTTTTATGAATTTTATATCAAATTCTATTTAATAATGTAAATTTTGATGATTTTTATAAACTATTTTTCGATTTATGAATTGAATCATATATTTAGATTTACAAAAATTAAGATGATTTCTTTTAAAATAATAAATTAAATCTTACAAAAAAAGACAGTCTACTATATAATCAAGAGTTTCATTGTGTTAAAATGACGTTTATAAAATAAAAATAAAGTCATTTGAATAATTTAAAAAAATTAATTTAAAACGATTATGTAGAAGAAAACGATTTCGTTTATTGATTGTAAAGTTAAAAGGATATCTAACCCATACTTTTAGCACAACAAAAAAAGTAGATAAATTTTGTTATTATATATTTTAAAACAAGAAAAATAATAGAAAAAAACTTAATAAAAAAAGTAATTTTTATTCAAAATATTGAAGTTGGCTTTGTATACGCTCAATTAGCATTGTTCGAATTCGTTTGTTTATTCCTGACGAAATAGTCGAATACTGGTTGTACTCTTCAGAAGTGAATAAAGCTATAATTATTCCTTTGTAAATATTTTGTAATTGGCTATCTTTTGAAATGGAATTATCAATAGCATTCATTTTTTTATCAACTGATAAATTAATAAATTGATTTTTATTTTGATTGAGATAACTATTGAATATTTGTAAAATCAAATCATTTTGCAACTTTAAGATTGGGCGAAGTGTTCCATTTTGAAATTCCTCTTCAAGAGACGAGTTATTGTTGATATTACCTATAGTTTGTCCGCGAAATTGGCATATAAATTCGTCTCTTAAACTCATAATAAATAATTAAAAAATTATTTTAAATATTTTTTTTCTATATAAAAAGTTCCAAAGGGAACAACCGAGGCAAAACAAATAATACCCATCTTTTTGATAGACCAATTCAATTCAATTTTTGCCATTATCGCTAAAATAATATAAGCCACAAATAAAACACCATGAGTCATTCCTATAGTTTTGACAAAAACGGGTTCATTAAAAAAATATTTCATTGGCATAGCAAAAAATAACAATAGCAGGAGGGAAGCGCCTTCTAAGAAAGCAATAATTTTAAATACTTTCAACATAACCTTTAATTAAATTAAAAATTCAAAATTAAGGAATAAGATTGATTAAAGGCATATCATTAATTAAACTAAATTATATTTGTAAAATATCAAATTGTATATGAGCAAACGTGATCTAAAAAAATACCTGTCAGAATTGAACAAGGAGCAATTGGAAGAACAAATTATAGTATTATATGAAAAGTTCGTTCCAGTAAAAACCTATTATGATTTTGTTTTTAATCCAAAAGAAGATTCTTTATTAAAGGAAGCTAAACTCAAAATTTCTAATGAATATTTTCCAATTAAAAATAGTGGTCGCGGAAGCAGGCCAAAAATGAGACGTTCTCTAGCGCAAAAATTTATTAAGCATTTCATTGTTCTAGGAGTAGACCCCTTTGTAACAGCTGATGTTATGCTCTTCAATATTGAAATTGCGCAAACTTTTTCTGGCGAAAACGCAGTCATGCAAGAATTATATTATAAAAGTATGTTCAATTCTTTCGAACAAGCAGTTGAATATATTATTTCCAATGGTATTTATACCCAATTTAAGTCTAGAATTTATGCAATCCATAATGAAACCAAGGTTCAAAACTGGTTTATTTCATCGGAATTTGAACGAATTATTTCTCGTTTAGAATTTTAAAATTGTTTTGAATTATTTATTTTTAACTATGCGCTATTATTTTAAAATAATTATAGCCAAATAACTGTTTTTTAGGTGTATTTTTGCAAAAATCCATAAACAAAAATGCCTCAAAACACTTTAGAAACTGAATTTGAAGAACGAAAAGAACTCTATGATTACCAAAAAGGGGACATAGACGCAATTTTTGAACGCATTGATAATGCATCTCCACAACATCATTTACTTTATCAACTGCCTACTGGCGGGGGTAAGACAGTAATTTTTTCTGAAATTGTTCGGCGATATATAAAAAAGCATAATAAAAAAGTTGTTGTTTTAACCCATCGTATTGAGTTGTGTAAACAAACCTCAAAAATGTTAAAAGGTTTTGGCGTTAAAAACAAAATTATTAATAGTAATGTTAAAGAACTACCAGATCAAAATGATTATTCTTGCTTCGTAGCAATGGTGGAAACACTTAAAAATCGTATCAATGATGAGAAATTACATTTGGATAATATTGGTTTAGTTATCATTGACGAGGCGCATTATAATTCTTTTAGAAAATTACTAAGTTCTTTTAAAAAAGCCTTTATTTTAGGAGTAACAGCAACGCCTTTAAGTTCAAATATCAAACTTCCAATGCATCAAAATTATGATGAATTAATTGTTGGAGATACTATTCAATCCTTAATTAACAAGGGATTTTTGGCAAAAGCCATAACCTATAGTTATGATGTTGGATTGACATCACTGAAAGTAGGTATCAATGGCGACTATACTGTAAAATCATCTGATGATTTGTATACTAACATGGCAATGCAGGAAAAGCTTTTGCATGCTTATACGGAGAAATCATTAGGAAAGAAAACGTTGATTTTTAACAACGGAATCAATACATCTCTTTATGTGTATGAAACTTTTAGAGAAGCTGGGTATGATGTAAGACATCTCGACAACACAAGCAGCACTGAGGAACGTAAGGATATTTTACATTGGTTCAAGCATACACCAAATGCCATTCTAACTTCTGTTGGAATTTTGACAACTGGTTTTGATGAGCCTACAGTTGAAACGATAATCTTAAATAGAGCTACAAAATCGTTGACTCTTTATTTTCAAATGATTGGTCGTGGTTCCAGAAAATTGGAAAATAAAAACGAATTTACCGTTATTGATCTCGGAAATAATGCGGCTAGATTCGGACTTTGGAGCGACCCTGTTAATTGGCAACATATTTTTAAATCCCCAGAGTATTATATAGAAAACTTACGTGATGATGCCGAAATTGAGTTGTATTTCAAATATGAAATGCCTCCAGAATTACGTGCTAAATTTAATAACACAAAAGTAGTCACTTTTGATATTGATGAAGAACACAAACAAATTATTCGTCAAAATTTACGATCTAAAGTGGTTTTAGAAAAATCATTAGAGCAACATTCCTCGATGTGTGTTGACAATACAGTAGATTTACAAGCTGCAAAAACCTTAGCAAGGGAATTAGATGAGGACATTGAATGTCGTGTTAAGCGTTTCTCTAAATGTTTGAGCCAATGTAGTAAAAACTATCGCGAATGGTTAGTTGAAGATTATAAATTAAAACTTACACTATTAATTGGAAAGAAGTACCGCGAAAAAATAATGAACGAAGCCGATTAATTTTTCTCTTTTCCTCACAAATTTATAACTATGTCTAAACAATTTTCTGAACTAGGAATTTCTAAACCAATTTTAGCTGCATTAAGCGAAATGAAAATTCTTGAACCCACAGAGATTCAACAAAAAGTAATTCCGCTAATGCTTACTAATGCGAATGATATTGTTGGTTTAGCCAAAACTGGAACAGGTAAAACGGCTGCTTTTGGATTACCACTAGTACAGTTAATCGATGTTGAAAAAGCAGTTGTTCAGGCAGTTATTATAGTGCCAACACGTGAACTAGGACAACAAATTCATACTAATTTAGAGCAATATTCAAAGAATATTAAAGGAATATCAATTGCGGTAACTTGTGGTGGTATACCAATAAAACCTCAAATTGAAAGACTTAAAACACCTACACATGTTGTAGTTGCAACACCTGGAAGATTGATTGATTTGATTCAACGAAAAGCAGTTGATTTAAAAGAAGCCCAATTTCTAGTTTTGGATGAAGCAGATGAAATGGTTACCATTTTAAAAGACAGTTTGGATGAAATTGTTGCTGAAATACCTAAAAATCATAGAACATTTTTATTTTCAGCTACTTTACCTGGAGTCATAAAACAACTGATTCAGAATTACTTATCTAAAAATGTAGTGGAGATTAGTGCGAATATGGAAACCCTAGGTAATCAGGGTATTGATCATCAATATATTGTTGTAGATCCTATAGAGAAATTAAATGTGCTGATGCATTATTTAAATTCTCGAGAGGGCCAACGCGGAATTATATTTTGTAAAACTAAAGCTGCAGTCAATAAGTTAGCTAAGAATTTAGCTATTAATAAGTTCTCTTCTGGTGCATTGCATGGAAGTTTATCTCAAGGAATTCGTGACCGAATCATGGGGCAATTTCGAGAAGGACACATTAACATACTGATTGCAACCGATTTGGCAGCAAGAGGAATTGATGTTGCCGATGTTTCGTTTGTAGTTAATTATCATTTGCCAGACGTTTATGAAACCTATGTACATCGAAGTGGTAGAACTGCAAGAGCTGGAGCTAAAGGACTTTCGTTGACAGTTTTACAAGCAGAAGAAGTTGTAGAAATTGCTAAATTTGAAAAAGAATTAGGGATTCAATTTTCAGAATTTAAAAAACCGTCGGAATCCAGTATTGAAGAAAGTAATACTATATTATGGGCAAACAAAATCTTTAAAACAAAACCTAATCATGAAGTCGGTATAGAACTCAAATCTAAAGTTAAAACTATTTTTCATCATTTAACTAAAGATGAACTGATTGAGAAATTGTTAGCGCATCATTTGCAACAAAACAATACATAAGTTGAACATCCAGTATTTTAAAAGGTAACTTTTAATTATACTATAAATCAGGTTTGTTTTATAATTATATATTATTGAATTATAATTTATATTATGTAAAATAGAATATTTAGAAACCTAAACTTTCAACAATTAAGCCTATCAATTAGTTAATAGTATTTTATCAGCACTATTTGTAATCCCTTATCAATTCATTAAATTAGCAATTATATAAATTACCCCACTACTATTATGAATACTGTTGCTGAACATATTGCTGACTTTTTGAAAAAGTTTCCACCATTCGATAATTTAACTTTCCAAGAATTATCTGAAATTGCGTCTAATATTCGTGTTATAAATTTAGAAAAGTATACCACCTTATTTCAAATTGACGATAAATTACACGATTGTTTTTATGTTGTTGCCTCTGGCGTGATTCATTTATCTGTAATTGCTGATGCTGAAGAAACTTTGTTAAACAAATGTCACGAAGGCGATATTTTTGGATTGCGTCCTTTTTTTGCAAAAAATAATTACATGATGACAGCTAAAGCGCGTCAAGAATGTATTGTTTATGCAATTCCAATTTCTACTTTCAGACCTTTTGTTGCCAATAATCCAAATGTTTTAGATTTTTTATTAGAAAGTTTTGCAACAAACACAAACAATCCAAGCGATAAGAATATAAGAGGAAAATTGCTTTCAGATAATGTGGTATATTCTGACCAACAATCATCTGATATGCAATATTTTCAATCGCTCAACTATAACAGAGTACCACTTACAACCTCTGTTGATGCTATTGTTATGGATGTAGCAAAAACGATGGGTGAGTTTCTTTCTAATAGCATAGTTATTTGTAACAATACTAATTTTCCTATTGGAATTGTAACACATACTGATATGAGTTCAAAAATCGCAACCGGTCGCTTCCCTATTACTGCTTCTATTGACAAAATCATGTCAAATCCTGTAGTTACTGTTGTAGAAAATATTTCTTTGGCAGAGGCTCAATTAGTTATGCTAAAAAACAATGTGACACATCTAATTGCTACTACTGACGGAACTAATCAATCTGAAGTCAAAGGAATTATTTCTGAACACGATTTAATAGTTTCTCAAGCTAACAATCCAGGGGTTTTAATTAAGCAAATCAAGCGAATTCAAACTACTGAAGATTTGAAGCAACTTAGGGATCGATTAACGGATATTATTCAGAGCTCCATACATAAAAACATCCCTCTTTTTCATATATATAATATTGCTAGTGAAATTAATTTGGCTTTAATCAAACGTTGTGTTGAATTAGCAATTTTAGATTTAGGCTCTCCTCCCGCTCGTTTTGCTTGGTTAAGTATAGGAAGTCAGGGGCGTAAAGAACAATTACTTTTAACTGATCAAGATAGTATTTTGGTTTTTGAAGATATAGTTCCTGATAAATACCGAGAGGTTAAAGACTATTTCTTAAAATTAGCCAAAAAAGCTACTGCAAATTTAGAAAAAATAGGATATTCATTATGTCCAAATGGTCACATGGGTAGTAATACACTTTGGTGTAAATCATTGAGTGATTGGACAAACCAATACAATAGCTGGATGAATACTCCTGGAAAAAATAGTAATGATTTAAGTAGTATTTTCTTTGATTACGAAATGGCTTTTGGGGAATCAAAAATCGAAGAAGCTATAGAAAATCTAATTTATAATAATGCTAAAAGTAATACTTTATTCTTTGATTTTTTAGGAAATGATGCGTTACGAAATAATGCCCCTCTTAGTTTTTTTAAAAAAATAATTGTTGAAGACGAAGGTCCAAACAAAGACAAATTCGACATTAAGACACGCGCCCTACTTCCATTGATTGATAGCGCAAGACTTTTTGCCTTGAGTTATGGTATAAAAGGAGTTAATAATACTTTTTCTCGCTTTAAACAATTAGCAATTGCTGATCCACGAAATGCTGAAATTTATATCAATTGTGCTGAGGCCTTTTTGACCCTATCCAAATTCAGAACAATGGAAGGTTTGAAAAATGAAGATTCTGGACAATATATTAATTTGAACGAACTGAATAAAATGGATAAAGAGCGATTGAAAAATGCATTAGCTCCCATGAGAGAGCTTGAAGATTTAATTAAAGATAAATTCCAACTTACTCAATTTTCATAATTATGTTAGATTGGCTTAAAAATATCAATAAAGACTATCCTGAATTTTGGAAGGAATACTTATCAAAATTTGAAAAAAAATCAAATCGTTATGTCATATTTTCTACCGAAAAAACAGGATTAAATCCAACCAAAGATGTCATTCTGTCTATTGGTTGTTTTGGTGTAGTAAATGATAGCATACTTATTGGAGATAATTTTGAAATTGTCATTTTACAATATAAATTTCTTCACGATAATGGACTTTCTAACGAATTTATTGTAGAAAATAAATTAGACAAATTAGGAGAATCCGATGCAATTGTAGCTTTGCTAAAGTACATTGGTAATGCCACATTGGTGGGTTATAGAATTGATTCAGATGTTGAAATAATCAATACAGCATTGGAAAAAATGGATTGTGGGCGATTAAAAAACGAACCTCTAGATCTAGAAATTATGCACCGTAGATTGCTTGATATTAATGATAAACAGTTCACTTTAGATGAATTATGTACTTTATACAAAGTCCCCATAAGTGATAGAAACTCAGCTTCAGAAGAAGCGTATAAAATGGGATTACTATTCTTAAAATTAAAATCTAGGTTAGGACTAGTGTGATTTAGGTTATAAAAGACCGTTGTATTTTCTAATAATCCATTCGGTAGAAAATAAAATTGAAATTATAACTAATAACCAAAACCAATCAATTAAAGAAGTTGTTTTTACTACCTTTTTTTGCACCGTTTTATACTCTTTATTTTTTAATAGTTGTTGGATTAATTCATCACTTTGGTTTGGTAAATATATCTTACCCTTTGTAAATAAAGCCAATTGATTTAGCTTTTGAAAATCAGGTTTTGCAAATTGTTTTTCAATATCGAATTCCATAATTTCAAACTGACTTGAATACTTTTCCTTCGAGTTTAATTCAGTAACCGTAAAATTATAATTTCCTGCCGTAAGACCGTCAAGATTGATTTTAAATGAATTGGATCCTTTAAGTAAATCATAGTTTTTGACCGCTTTGGTTTGAATGTTTACAATAGAACTACTCAAACGCGCCCTTTCATCAAACTCAAAGTTTTTATTAAAATACTGGGCAGTTATTTCTATTTTATCACCCGAATTATAAAATAATTCATGTGTTACAACTAGCGATTTTCTAAAGTTACTAGAAGTTAAAAACTGAATAATCTTATCTATAAATAGATCGTATTTCTCAAAATTTTGAGTGTCAATATAACTTTGAGAACGCCATTTCCAACTATTTTCACCTAAAAGGAATGCCATTCTTTTTTTCTCATCCTCTGCAAATGCCAGTAAAGGTGATTGAGTATTAATAGACTTTATTTTCGAAGACAGCAAAAATGATACATTTCCTCTAGTAGTAATTGTTCCAAAATTACTTTGCAAAGGAGGAAAAGATTCAAATCCAATATTGTCAAGTGCAAACAAATTAAATTGCGAATTAAATCCAGCAAAATAGTCTTCGGTTTGATTACCCATTTTGAATTGTAAAAAGTTTTGTTGTTGGTTTAAAAACACATAATCTGTGGCCGTTCCCGTAATTATTAATGGATTTATTCCTAATGATTTAATTAACTCAATTGTAGTTTGAAAACTTGAATTGGGCTGGTATAAAATAACAACTTTATATTTTTTTAACTCATTGTTATTATTGGGTTTAAGTAAAGTAACTTTACGTTGTACATTAGATTCAATCGCGCGTTTTAAGGCTCCTAGGTCAGGATGATTAATTGCAGAAATTAACGCAACTTCTGTTTTCTGATCTATTATTTCAACGGCAAAATTTTTAGAATTATTAAATTGATTTTGTTCTTTTTTAGAGGATGGTATTTTAGCTTTAAATAATTGTAATCCGATTTTATTAGCTGGTATTATTAATTGGATTAAAGCCGTTCTTTCTGTAGGTGATAGTGAAATCGTTTTTTGGACTAGAGTATGATTACCTTCTAAAATGCTAAAATTTGTAGTAATAGTTTGGTTTCCATAATATTGAATGAATGCTTCTACCGGAAATCTGTTTTTATAAAAAGCATATTTATTGACATTAATTTGATTGATTTTTATATCAAATATTTGTGTGGTATCTCCCAGAATAACTGGAAATACTTTGTTTGTCGCATCAAAACTAAGTCCATAATCATTACCTGTAGTTTGATTTCCATCGGTCAAAATAATAGTAGGGAAAAATTGATTTTTGTACGTTTTTTGTAATCCTTCGGCAACCACAAATAAATTACTTTGCCTTCCTTTAAAATTAAAATTTTTTGATGGTTGAAAGTCGGTATCAAATTGATACGATTGGATTTCAAATTTTTTTTGTAAATCAGCATTTGAAACTATTTTTTGATAGACTTCTTCCGCTATTTTTTTTGATTTTAAAAAAGGAATTGAACTAGAATTATCCATAACGATTACTAAAGGAGTTTTTTGGATTTCGTAGGTATTACTTGTAATCGTTGGATTAATTAGCAATAGAAAAATACTAAATAATGACAAAAAACGCAATAAAGCCAAACACAAACTCAATTGAGATTTGTTTTTGGCTTTATATAAATATTGAAAATAAGCGATACTAGCAGCAATCAAAACAGATAGAATCAGTAACAAGATTGTGTTGGTATTCATTTTATTTGAGATTCAGTTGGAATACAAAATATACACTTTTAACTAACTGTTATGTTAGCATTCCACCGCAAACATTAAGTACTTGACCCGTTACAAAAGCACTCATATCTGAAGCGAAGAAAAGACACGCATTGGCTACATCATCAGTTGTTCCTCCCCTTTTCAATGGGATTCCGTCTCTCCATCCTTGAACAACTTCGGGACTTAATTTAGCAGTCATTTCTGTTTCAATAAAACCGGGTGCAATTGCATTGCATCGAATATTTCTTGAACCTAATTCTAAAGCTACTGATTTAGTAAATCCAATTACTCCAGCTTTTGAAGCTGCATAATTGGCTTGACCCGCATTACCCTTCACTCCTACTACACTGCTCATATTGATAATTGATCCTGAGCGTTGTTTTAAGAAAGTTTTCTGAATTGCTTTGGTCATATTGAAAACTGATTTCAAATTCACATCAATTACTTGATCATAGTCAGCTTCTGACATACGCATTAACAAATTATCTTTAGTAATCCCAGCATTGTTGATTAATACATCAACCGTTCCGAATTCCTCAATCACAGCGTCAACAAAAGTTTGTGCTTCGTTAAAATCGGCTGCATTGGATTGGTATCCTTTGGCTTTAATGCCCATTGCATTCAATTCATTTTCTAAAGCCATAGCTGATTCTACAGATGAACTGTATGTAAATGCAATATTAGCTCCATGTTTTGCAAACACTTCTGCCACTCCTTTTCCAATTCCACGACTGGCACCAGTAATGATAGCCACTTTTCCTTCTAATAATTTCATAATATAAACTAAATAGTGTTTTGATTCAATAGATATAACATTGGATTCATATCCTTAATAATTCGGATGAATATCAATTTTCAAATATAGGAATAATTGTAGTGTTAAAAAAAGGGCAATTAGAATTAAAAGTTAAACTATAAGTCATTATAGACATATTCTAAAATCATAATGATTTATTAAAGTTTTATATGAATGCAATTTAAATTACAATTAAATTTATTTATTTGCGTTTTAATTGAATCTCAAATCTTAAAAATCCAAATCTATGAAAAAATCAACTTCTCTATTATACTTAGGAAGTATTTTAACTCTTTTTGCTTGTAGTAATGCAACTGACAGTATTACAACTGAAACCTATCCTAATGTAATTACTGCTTTTGCAGGAAAAATTGACCTCAATAATTTATTTAATTATGCCAATCAATCCAAACCGGCTTATATAACTAAAGACAACACTGCTGGTAACCCAATAACAGATAAAGGAGCAACATTAGGTAGAGTATTGTTCTATGATAAAAACTTATCTTCCAACAATACTATTTCATGTTCTTCTTGTCATATTCAAGCCAATGCATTTAGTGATGATGCTATTGCTAGCGATGGAGTAAATGGAACAACAACGAGACATTCTATGCGTTTAATAAATTCTAGATTTTCAAATGAAAGAAAATTCTTTTGGGATGAAAGAGCCGCTACATTAGAATTACAAACTTCTGATCCTATAAAAAATCATATTGAAATGGGGTTTAGTGGTACAAGTGGTGATGGGTCTATCACTACTTTGATTACAAAATTACAAGGAATTGGTTATTACAAAGAACTATTCAAATATGTGTATGGATCTGAGGAAATTACAGAATCTAAATTGCAAAATGCATTGGCACAATTTATAAGAAGTATTCAATCTTTTGATTCAAAATACGATGCTGGACGTAGCACTGTACAAAATGACAATCAAGCATTTCCTAATTTTACAGCCCAAGAAAATCAAGGAAAAAATTTATTTTTAACACCACCCGTTTTTGATGCTAATGGTGTTAGAACCTCAGGTGGTTTTGGATGTGCAGGTTGTCATGCAGCTCCTGAATTTGATATAGATCCCAACACTAGAAATAATGGTGTAATTGGCATTCTTAATGGAACTGGAATAGACATTACAAATACTAAAGCACCTTCATTAAGAGATTTATTAAATTCAAATGGTAGTCCAAATGGACCTATGATGCACACAGGAAGTTTTGCTACTTTGCAAAATGTAATAGGACATTATGGAAATATTAATTTAGCTCCAGGAAACAGTAATTTAGATCCAAGGTTGAGGCCTAATGGTTTTGGACAACAATTAAACATAACTGCAACAGAAGTAAATGCGCTGACTGCCTTTATAAAAACACTAACCGGAACAAATGTCTACGTTGATCCAAAATGGTCTAGTCCATTCAAACAATAAAAAAAGCGCCAATTAGGCGCTTTTTGTTAGATTGTAATCAAATTTTAAAATGCTACATTCCATCTCGGTAAACTTCCGTTTTCATCCAAGAAATTTTGTAAAACTTGACCTTCTACAAAAGTAGGAATTACTTTTACTTTATCGTTAAAAGTATCATACCAAGACACCTCTAAACGTTCTATGTTTTCAATTTTCATTTGTGCTGGCCACGAATACTTTCTTCCCGTTTTAGCAAATTGATGGCCATTTACAATTTTATCATATAATCCACCATTCTTGCTTTTTAAAGATCCATCATTTTGAATGGTTCCAGTTGAACCTACCATAATTAATTCTTTCTCTTCGCCATCAATAGTATACACCAAGAAAACTCCACTGGCACTTTCTGGCGCATTACATACTTGCTCTAAATTATCTTCTTGACCAAAAGTAAAACTCTTAGTTGCTTTAAACTTTTTTAATTCTTTGTACATTGTATTCTGTATTTTTTAAACAAAATACCCCACGAAACCGTGAGGTATTTAAGATTGTATACTGTATTTAGGATTAACCTAAAACTTCTTTTACTTTTTTACCAATTTCAGCAGGAGAGTCAACTACGTGAATTCCGTTTTCTCTCATGATTTGTTTTTTAGCTTCAGCAGTGTCATCAGATCCACCAACTATGGCACCTGCGTGACCCATTGTTCGCCCAGCTGGAGCTGTAACCCCGGCGATAAAACCAATAACTGGTTTACGGTTACCATCCGCTTTGATCCACTTAGCTGCATCTGCTTCTAATTGACCCCCAATCTCTCCAATCATTACAATACAATTTGTTTCAGGATCGTTCATCAACAATTCAACCGCTTCTTTAGTAGTTGTTCCAATTATTGGATCTCCTCCAATTCCAATAGCAGTTGTAATTCCGAGTCCCTGTTTAGCTACTTGATCAGCGGCTTCATAGGTTAACGTTCCTGATTTTGAAACAATTCCTACAGTACCTTTTTTGAAAACAAAACCTGGCATGATGCCCACTTTAGCTTCTCCTGCAGTAATAACACCTGGACAGTTAGGTCCAATTAGTCTAGCACTTCTTTCTTTAACATAACTGTTAGCTTTAATCATATCTGCTACAGGAATTCCTTCCGTTATAGCAATAATTACTTTGATTCCTGCATCAGCTGCTTCCATAATTGCATCAGCCGCAAAAGCTGGTGGTACAAAAATAATTGAAGTATCAGCGCCAGCTTTTTCAACAGCATCATTTACTGTATTAAAAACAGGACGATCTAAATGTGTAGACCCCCCTTTTCCTGGAGTTACTCCACCTACAACATTTGTTCCGTATTCAATCATTTGAGAGGCATGAAAAGTACCTTCGCTCCCAGTAAATCCTTGAACAATTATTTTGGAATTTTTATTAACTAAAACACTCATGATATATTTTTTTTGTGATTTTAAAATTGTTGTGCAAAAGTAAGGTTTTGAAATTATTTTTAAACTTTTATATTAAATTAAATTACGATAATTGGCTCATTTGAAAACCCCTGAATAATTTATCCTCTTTTAGTTGCCAAATTACTATAAAATTAGCTAAAAACATTTCTTCTCTCGGATTCTCAATAGTCTTTACGTAATGGGAGTAGCGAACAGAAACTAAATCATTTTCTGAAATAATATGACTTATTCTAACTTTTGATCGAACATAAGCCTTACTTAATTCTAGAGTTAAATCGAGAATGGAATTATAATTTAATTGAACAAATCCTTTACTACTATTCCAATCTAATACAATTTCAGGATGTAAAAATTCTTTCATTACATCCGCATTGATTAAAGCGTCTGATTTATAAAAATTCTGAATTATTTTTTTTGAGGACATTATTTCAATTTATTTAATAGTTCAGGTATTTTTTTAATATTGGCTAATTGTTTTAATTTTTCTCTAGATTCTTCTATTGGAGTACCAAAATATGATTTTCCTCCTTCAATAGATTTAGTAACTCCGGTCTGACCCATTACCACAGCTTTCGAACCAATAGTTATTCCACTTGTTGTACCAACTTGTCCCCATAGTGTTACTTCATCTTCAATAATAACGCAACCTGCAATTCCCGTCTGCGATGCAATCAAACATTTTTTTCCAATAACAGTATCGTGACCAACATGCACTTGATTGTCAATTTTTGTTCCTTCTCCTATTGTAGTGTTTCCAGTTACCCCTTTATCAATAGTACAAAGTGCTCCAATGCCTACATTATTCTCAATAACTACTCTCCCACCAGATAATAATTGATCAAATCCTTCAGCGCGTTTTTTGTAATAAAAAGCATCTGCCCCTATGACGGTTCCTGCATGTATAATAACATTATCACCAATAAGGGTATGATCGTAAATTGCTACATTTGAATGTATTAAGCAGTTGTCACCAATAACGACATTATTTCCAATAAAAGTATTAGGTTGTATTTGTGTACCAATACCAATTTTTGCTGTAGCTGAAATGGAAATATTTGATCCTTGAAATGGCATAAAATGCCTAGTTAACGTATTAAAATCTCTGAAAGGATCGTCTGAAATCAACAAGGCTTTTCCTGGTGGACAATCAACTTTTTTGTTAATTAATATAACAGTTGCGTTAGAATGTATTGCTTTATCATAATATTTAGGATGATCAACAAAGACGATGTCACCTGCTTCTACAACATGGATTTCATTCATTCCCAAAACAGAAAAAGTGGCATCACCAACAAATTCGCAATGAAGTAAGTCGGCAATCTCTTTAAGTGAATGTTGTTTAGGAAATCTCATTTGTTATTTTCTGTAATAATTAAGGTTGATTGTTTTAAACCAATCAACCTGTAAAAAATAGTTGCCTACTTATTCTTTTACGCGTTCCATGTAAGAACCGGAAGCGGTATCAATTTTAATTTTGTCACCTTCATTAATAAACAAAGGAACATTTACAGAAGCTCCTGTTTCAACTGTAGCTGATTTAGTTGCATTAGTTGCTGTATTACCTTTTACTCCTGGTTCAGCATAAGTAACTTCTAACACAATAGATGCTGGCATATCAACAGAAAGTGGCGCGTCTGTTTCTGAATTGATCTGCACCATTACATTAGTTCCTTCCTTCAAAAGACCTGGATTATCTATTACCTTTTTATTTAATGTGATTTGTTCAAAGGATTCGGTATTCATAAAATGAAAATCTTCACCTTCTGCATATAAATACTGAAAAGTATGAGTTTCTACCCTAACTTCTTCAATTTTATGGCCTGCTGAAAAAGTATTATCTAATACTTTCCCGTTAGTTAATGATCTTAATTTTGTTCTTACAAAAGCAGGACCTTTTCCTGGTTTAACATGAAGAAACTCAATAATTTTATAAATATCGTTATTGTATTTTATGCATAATCCGTTTCTAATATCTGATGTACTTGCCATTTTAAATGTTTTTATTTTTTAATATTAATAGTTTCCGCTATACCCTTTCATCACACCTCTTGAAGAATTTCGAATAAAATCTAAAATTTCATCACGCTCAGGGGTAGCCTCCATTTCAGCCTCAATAATTCCTATTGCTTGAGTAGTATTGTAATTTTTTTGATATAAAATTCTGTAAATGTCTTGAATTTCTCTTATTTTATCTGTTGAAAACCCCCTTCTTCTTAAGCCGATAGAATTAATCCCTACATAAGATAAGGGCTCTTTTGCAGCTTTTGTAAATGGCGGTACATCTTTTCTTACCAAAGATCCACCAGATATCATCGCATGATCTCCAATATGAATAAATTGGTGTATTGCTGCTAATCCACCAATTACAGCATAGTTACCCACAATGACATGACCTGCTAAAGCTACTCCGTTAACAATGATTGCATTGTTACCCACTACACAATCATGAGCAATATGTGCATATGCCATAATTAAACAATTGTGACCTATAAGCGTTTGACCAGAAGCAGAGGTTCCTCTATTGATAGTAACACACTCTCTGATAGTACAATTGTCACCAATTATTGCCAATGAATCTTCTCCTCCAAATTTTAAATCTTGCGGTACTGCAGAAATAACTGCCCCTGGAAAAATGTTGCAATTTTTACCAATTCGAGCACCTTCCATAATGGTTACATTGGAACCAATCCAAGTACCATCACCTATTATTACATTGTTGTGAATTGTTGTAAAAGGTTCAATTACCACATTCTTGGCGATTTTTGCTCCCGGATGAACGTATGCTAACGGTTGATTCATCTATTTTGTTTTATGATTTCTATTAATTAGAAAAACCGAGGTAAATCTAATACGAATTTTATAAATTTTATTATTTTTTAGCAATTTGTGCCATTAATTCTGCTTCAGCCACCAATTTCCCATTTGCATAAGCATTCGCTTGCATGTGACAAATCCCTCTTCTTATTGGGGTAATTAGATCACACTTGAAAATCAATGTATCTCCAGGAAGTACTTTATGCTTGAACTTAACTTTATCCATTTTCATAAAGTAAGTCAAATAATTTTCAGGATCAGGGACTGTGCTCAAAACTAGGACTCCACCAGTTTGTGCCATTGCTTCAACTATTAACACACCAGGCATTACTGGGGCTTCTGGAAAATGACCGATAAAATAATCTTCATTCATGGTCACATTTTTCATTCCAACCACATGATTTTCAGACATTTCAATAATTCTATCAATTAATAAAAAAGGTGGTCTGTGAGGTAATGTTTCCATGATTTTATGAATATCCATCAATGGTTCTTGGTGTAAATCATAGGTTGGAACAAGATTTCGTTGCTCGATTTTTATTATTTTAGCTAATTTTTTAGCAAACTGTGTGTTTACATAATGTCCTGGTTTGTTGGCAATCACTTTACCTTGAATACGAGTTCCAATTAAAGATAAATCCCCAACGACATCCAAAAGTTTATGCCTTGCAGCTTCATTTGGATAGTGTAAAGTAAGGTTATCTAAAATTCCATTTGGTTTAACAGAAATTTTATCTTTTCCAAATGCTTTTTTTAGATTTTCCATTGTAGATGCGGATATTTCTTTATCAACATACACAATGGCATTATTCAAATCTCCGCCTTTAATTAATCCGTTATCCAAAAGCGATTCTAATTCATGTAAAAAACTAAAAGTTCTAGAATCTGAAAATTCTTTTTTAAATTCAAAAAGGTCTTTCATTGTAGCGTTCTGAGTGCCTAAAATTTTTGTCCCAAAATCAACCATAGTTGTTATACAATAATTATCACTCGGCATGACTAAAATTTCACTCCCTGTTGCTTCATCAGTATACGAAATGACTTCTTTTACAACATACACATTTCGATTCGCTTCTTGCTCCACAATTGCTACTTTTTCGATAGCTTCAACAAAATATTTTGATGATCCATCCATAATAGGTAACTCAGAGGCATTTAATTCAATAATAACATTGTCTAAATCACAACCTGTTAATGCCGCTAAAACATGTTCCGGTGTTTGAATTTGAACTCCTAATTTTTCTAAATTAGTTCCGCGTTGTGTGTTAACAACATAATTTGCATCTGCTTCAATTACAGGTTGGCCCTCAAGATCTACTCTCACAAAAGTAAAGCCATTATTGATTGGGGCGGGTTTGAATGTCATCTTGACTTCTTTTCCAGTGTGTAATCCAACACCTGTCAGAGAAATTTCTGATTTGATGGTTTTTTGTTTAACCATTTTTCTTAGTTTTTAGATTTAGTATTTCTTTTTTTAATTCTTCAATTTCGGATATTATTTTTGGAAAATTCTTAAAATGAATATAGGATTTGGAATAACTCGAGTCATTAAAAGCTAATGGTCCTTGAAGAATTTCACCATTTTTAGTGTTTTTTGAAACGCCAGATTTAGCTTTAATTCGGACATTATCTCCAATGGTTATATGACCGGCAAATCCAACTTGTCCACCTATCATTCCGTTTTTACCTATTTTAGTTGAGCCCGCAATTCCGGTTTGAGCAGCAATTACAGTATTTTCTCCAATTTCAACATTATGACCCACCTGTATCTGATTATCTAGCTTTACGCCTTTACGAATAAAAGTAGAACCCATTGTTGCGCGATCAATTGTTGTACAAGCTCCTATTTCAACATCATCTTCAATTACTACATTTCCAATTTGAGGAATTTTAGTGTAAGATCCATCTTTATTTGGAGCAAATCCAAAGCCGTCAGAACCAATTATTGAGCCAGAATGAACCGTACAGTTGTTTCCAATTAACGTTTCTGAATAGACTTTAACACCAGCAAATAAAGTCACACCATTGCCTATTTCTACGTTATCACCAACATAACAGTTTGGGTAAATTTTTACATTTGATCCCAATTTGACATTTTTACCAATATAACTGAAACATGCTAGATATAAATCGGTGCCATATTGCGCACTTTCATCGATAAATGAAGGTTGTTCAATGCCTGTCTTATTTAACTTTACTTTATTATAAAATTCTAGTAATTTGGTAAAAGCTCCGTAGGCGTCTGAAACCTTTATTAATGTTGTTGATACAGAAGCTTCAGGAATAAAAGTTGAATTAACAATTGTAACAGAAGCACGAGTTGTATATATAAAATTTTGATACTTCGGATTCGATAAGAAGGTTAAAGAGCCTTCTCCTCCCTCTTCAATTTTTGATAATTTAGAAACGATTATATTAGGATTACCTATTAATTCTCCTTCTAAAATTTCCGCTATTTGCTCTGCTGTAAACTTCATTTTAAAAGTTAAATATTTGGTACTTTAAATTAAAGACAGTACTACATTATTTTTGTTACTACTATAAAGATAGTTGAATTTTTTTCATTTTGGCAAAAATATAAAAATTTGGTAGTATTACCATATTTTTATAACAATGATTTTGGATAGCAAATATAATATTTGGTTACTAATTTTGAGAGAGATCCTAAATTGAGTTGATCAGATGTTTCTACAACATCCTCAACCGTGCGGTCTTTTTTCAAGATTCGTATTGGTTCAGCCTCATTGTTGTAAGCTTGGTTTCTGACAACTCCCTCAAAAATAAAATAATCGGTCTCGGCAATAGAAATTTTATTGTCTAATGCAAATTGTTTTTGTAACGGGAAAATTGCCTCTAAAATTTGTTTGTCGGCTACTACTTTTATCTTAGGCAGATCTCGATTAATAATCATTTTACTTAATGACGAAAGGATAAAATCATCATGTTTTTGCCAAGATTTTATGGCGCTTATAATGTCAAAATCATCAAGTTGCGAAAACAATTCAAGCGTTATTGAGTCGAAATTTTCATGAGTAATTCGATGATTCATAAAAAAAGATAATGGCTCACTACATGGCAATTTAATTCCCATCAAGTTAAGTTCTTTGGCACGCTTAAGTACTTTAGTTAAAATTAACTCAGCAACCAAACTCGTTTTATGTAAATAGACTTGCCAGTACATTAATCGTCTTGACATTAAGAATTTTTCAACGGAATAAATACCTTTTTCTTCAATAACTAATACATCATCAACTACATTCATCATCTGTATTAATCGCTCAGAATTCACATTTCCTTCAGCCACTCCCGAATAAAAACTATCGCGTTTTAAGTAATCCATGCGATCCATATCCAATTGGCTAGAGATTAATTGCAACATGAATTTACGATGATACTCACCTTTAAAAACTAATATAGCTAAACTTAATTTTCCATTAAATTCAATATTTAACTCATTCATGAATAAAAGCGAAATCGCTTCATGATGTACATTTTCAACGATGCTTTTTTCCATTGCATGAGAGAAAGGACCATGTCCTATATCGTGTAATAAAATAGCAATATATAAGGCAGTTTCTTCCTCATCGGAAATCGAAACACCTTTAAATCGTAGTACATCAATGGCTTTTTGCATCAAATGCATACAACCCAAAGCATGATGAAAACGAGTATGATTGGCTCCCGGATACACTAAGTAAGATAAACCCATTTGTGTAATACGTCTTAAACGTTGAAAATAAGGGTGCTGAATTAAATCGTAAATTAAAGCATTTGGGATTGTAATGAAACCATAAATTGGATCATTGAAAATTTTAAGTTTATTAATTTGACTCACTTTTTAGTGCTTTAAGTCAACAAATATATAGAAATTTCAATTGATTTTGATGATAGCTTTATTCTAAATTAATGTTCAGTTATCTGTTACAAGAACTACTTAAAATAAAAAGGGAGAGCTAAGCTCTCCCTTTTTATTTTACAATCTTCTCAACCAGATATTTCTGAATTGGGTTTTACAACCGTGGTCTTGAAGCGAGATAACATCTTCACCATGAGATTCTGGGTAATTGTGCAATCCCATATATAAGGTTAAGCCGTTAATAGTTGCATTATTTTGCACCACTACTCCATTATGGAACACTGTAATTCGAGCTGGAGCATCAATTAAACCATTGGCTTTAAAACGGGGTGCAATATAAATTACATCATATACATTCCATTCAAGCGGAGATTTCATAGCGTTGACTAAAGGTGGATGGTCTTTATAAATGCTGGCAGCTTGACCGTTATTGTAAGTTCTATTTTTGTAGGAATCTAATATTTGTAATTCATAACGATTTTGTAAAAATAAACCACTATTCCCTCTCATTTGTCCACCATCAAGTACTTCGTCAGGAGCACTCCATTCAAGATGTAATTGACAGTCTCCAAATTTCATTACTGTTTGAATATCTCCAGAATCAGGAATTACTTCAAAATAATCATTATTGACAATTTTCCACCCTGCAGGTTTTGTATTGTCATTTTTATTCACCCATTGGTTTAAATTTTTACCATCAAATAAGATTATTGCATCAGATGGAGCCTCTCCAATTTTAACACCAGGCGTAATTACTTTAACTTCTGGATTCCAAATCTCAGTCATTTCAGGTTTCATGGACATAGGAGAAACTTCAGGTGGAGTATTTACAAACGCATGTTGAGCAAAAGTTAAAGATGTTGAAAATAAAATAAATAGTAGCGTAATTTTTAAAGATGTAGTTTTCATTTTTATTTGATTATTTAGATAATGTCATAAATGTAACAAATTCGTTACGACAATTAAGTTAAAGCCAATTAAATTTTCAAAATTCTAGCAAATTTGGTAATCATTTATTTTAGCTTCTCTAATTTCAAAATAATATATTTATTATAGCAATGCAACGTTTTAAAATCTGTAAATTGCCCTTCGATAACTGATATTGTATTATGGAAGATACTATAAAAATACTTTGGGTTGATGACGAAATTGATCTTTTGAAACCTCATATTTTATTTCTTGAAAATAAAAACTACCATGTCACTTCTTGTAATAATGGTTTAGATGCGCTTGATATTTTTGAAAAAAATAATTTTGACATTGTTTTTTTAGATGAAAATATGCCTGGAATGAATGGCATGGAGACGCTTTCAGAAATGAAGGAAAAAAAATCGTACATACCTATTATTATGATTACTCGAAGTGATGAAGAAAATATTATGGAAGAAGCAATAGGTTCAAAAATTGCTGACTATCTCATAAAACCTGTCAATCCTAACCAAATTTTATTGAGTTTAAAAAAGAACTTAGATCATTCTCGACTTATTTCACAAAAAACAACCTTGGATTACCAAAAAGAATTTAGAAAAATCTCCATGGAAATGGGAGTTGTAAATTCATTTGATGATTGGATTGAATTGTATAAAAAATTGGTTTATTGGGAATTACAACTTGAGGCCAATAACGAACCTAATATGATTGCTATTCTAGAATCCCAAAAATCAGAAGCTAATTCACAATTTGGGAAATTCATCGAGCGCAATTATGAATCATGGTTTGAACTTAAATCTGATCGACCAATACTATCTCATACATTGTTCAAAGATTTAGTAGTGCCTGAACTTTTGAAAAAAGATAAACCTGTGCTATTTGTTGTGATTGATAATTTGAGATACGACCAATGGGAAGTAATTCAAAATGTAATTGGAATTCATTATAAATTAGAAAAAGAACTGTCTTACTATGCTATTTTACCAACCGCTACACAATATGCTCGAAATGCTATTTTTTCGGGATTATTACCATCAGAAATGGAAAAAAAATATCCTGAGTATTGGAAAAATGATACCGATGAAGGAGGAAAAAACCTGTATGAAGCTGAATTTTTAACTGCTCAACTAAAACGTCTCGGATTACATTTTAAACAAGATTATTTTAAAATCACCAATCTTGCGAGCGGAAAAAAACTAGTAGATTCTTTCAAAACTTTAAAGAATAATGATCTAGTTACCGTTGTTTACAATTTTGTAGATATGCTATCTCATGCTAAAACAGAAATGGAAGTGATAAAAGAACTGGCTCCTGATGATAAAGCCTATCGATCATTAACATTGAGCTGGTTCAAAAATTCGCCATTACTAGGAATTATCCAACAAGCGCAAAAAATGGGATTCAAATTGATTATTACAACGGATCACGGCACTATAAATGTGAAAAATCCAACAAAAGTAGTAGGCGACAAAAATACCAGTTTGAATTTGCGCTATAAGACTGGTAAAAGTTTGTCGTATGAAAACAAAGATGTTTATGTAGTAAAAGATCCAAAAAAAATAGGTTTGCCCAGTATCCATATGAGTAGTTCTTATATTTTTGCGAAAAATGATTTATTTTTGGCCTATGTCA